>JBEKAL010000086.1:0-13219 GCA_050015935.1 Roseiarcus sp. | reverse complement strand
TGTTGAAACTCAGGGAGCGATCGGGGCAAAGCCAGATCGTCGCGCTGGTGGATGTCCATAGCCGCCATAACGGGCAGATGCTAGCCCTGGTGGGTGTCTGCGTCAACCGGATAGGCAGGCTTCAAACTACGGCGTTCTACGTCCCGCCTGTCATCCAATCCGACCCGTGAGAAGCAGTATGACGAGGACGATCAGGATGACGCCGATGACGCCGACGCCGCCATGACCATAGCCGTAGCCATAGCCGCCAAAGCGGCCGCTGAAGCCGCCAAGTAAGAAAATGACGAGGATGATGACGAGGATGAGTCCGATCGACACGGTCTATCTCCCGTTGCAGCGCCTACCGCGCACGCTCAGTAGTATCTCGAATTCGTACTCGCCCGGGCGCCAATCCAAGCGCAGGCAATCGCGCAAAGAGTCCTGGAAGGCGGCAAGTGAATCGGCCCGGCGCCTATTGCATAAGTTCGATTCTGACTCACGCGACGCCCGCCTCGCGCATGCCCAGCGCGTTGGCGGCGACGGTCGAGACGTCTGTGATGCGGCCGCCGGCGAACGGCGCACGATCAACGACCGTTACGACCAAGCTGCGGCCATTATCGAGATTGTGGACTCGCGCGCGTGTTCCAAACGGCAGCGTGCGATGCGCCGCGATCAGGCCGCCATGAGCGGGATTCTGATAATAGGTCGCCAGGCCGAATTCATCCGCCAAAGCGCCCGAAAAAGTGAGGGCGGCTCCAAACGCCGCGAGAATGATGCGCTTCAATGACGCTTCCTTTTGTCCGACATCCTCCAGATGGCTGCCTATTTCGGGCTCCGGCCACCGCCTCGCATAAGCCCAATGTGGAACGCGCGGCGGCGCGTCCAATCCTGTCGCGTCCTCGCCTTTCACGGGCGAGCGCCATCGAGAGGTCGAAACGCTCGCTCTGGCCTCACGTCGGGGGAGGCTCCGAGAGGTGTAGATTTCCTAATTCTCAGACGTTACTCGCCACTGATCAGCCCAACAAAAAACATCCCCGACCCGACAGCCAACAGGTCGCACAAATTGCTGACGGTGCCGCTGACAGGGATAACAAAGTCGAAGCCGATTGCGAGCATTGTCGCACATACCAACCCGCTCCCCACAATCTGCGGGGTCATAGCTTTTTCCTCCCAATCCTCTTCAATTGGTCTTTAATCAACAGCCGATGTGCAGCGAAAACCCACTCCGATTTACGTCTTGGTCGGGGCGAAAGTTCGCTATTTGCGCGTCACCGCTTTGGCCGTCCCTCGACATCTCCGCGCCGAGCAAATCAAAGCGCTTGCCGTTGTCATCGGTCAGCCTGCTCCACTGGAAGACGACTTTGTCCTTGAGCTGCTTCCAACTCACTTCGACTTGATCCCAGATCATGAACGCCTCCTGGTTTAGGCGGACCCATTGAAGCGTCGTAAGCCGGCGCACGCAAGAATCGGAATCTACCCATGCGGCCTTTTCAAGCCGCCCTGAGCACGCGAAGCCCTATAAAGTGTGAAACCACGCGCGGCCACGACGCCGATCGCGGATCGGTGCGATAAGTCATTGAAATAATTTAGTACATTGTGGTCGACTCGCGGGGCCAATTCACAGGACATTGCGGAGCCATCGCGTTCTCGCGCACCGGCGATCCAGCTCTTGGCGATTTCGGGGATGCTGCGATCTCGAAGACCGTCGGCGAGGTTGATAGCGGGCTGTCGTCGGGCTAGAGGCCCTCCGGCGCTCCCGAAGGGTGGGACGCTAACTATCGTAATATCAATTGCTCAATCTCGCCGGATTGCACGTCTTGTACGACCTGGCCGCTCGCTCGCGAACTATCCAATAGATCGCCCATTCGAGAGGCGGGGATGCCGATATGAGAGGCAGGCGAATGAGCGACGGGCGCTATCGCGGCAACAGTTTAGAACCAGCGTCCCCGTCCATAAAAGCCAAAACCACCGAACAAGAATATCACCAGGATGATGATTAGAAGCGTATTCGTATCCATGGCCGTGTTCTCCTAGGTTTTCATCGGGACACGCGATAAGATTGGCGTTCACGACTGCTACCGAGAAATAGTACGGTGGGCGCTGCGGCGGTAGAATCGGAAACTACCTATGCTGAGTTAGCGCTGGATGATCGGAGCCCTTGGCCAGCGCTGGACACGGAGGGGTTCTCTCGGGTTCGTGGCGGCGCAGACGGCGAACCCACACTGGATATCCCCGCCTGTGCCGACCACCCACAGGGGTTGCCAATGTGACAGTTAGGCGCGTGCGGCTGGCGACGTGGGTTACTTTCGTAGCTGGCGCGGAACAACCCGCGAGCCCATTCCCCACAATTGGCGTTCAATCGTCCGACGGTCATCGCCTTATCATCTTGCGAACAATCGCGATGCCGCGCACCCGGTTCCGGTTAAAGCGATATTGAATTACGCCTATACGACGCTTGGGGCGTGACTTCGCTCCTGACCGCGTCTACAGCCTGCGGCCCGCAACGAAGCCGGAAATCGCCGCGAGCATCGTTAGCTGGAGAGGCGTCATCTGTCTGACGAGTTCGACGCTCATCGCCAAGGCGACCGCCTGCGTCGCCTCGCTCGCCTGCGCGGCCGCTTTGAGAGCCTCAGCGTTGCCGGCCTGCCCTTGGCTCAGCCCGAAGCGCGCATTGGCGACAAGCATCGGCCCGGCGCGGTGGTGACAGAGATAAAGAATGCACGCCGCGACGAAATAGATCGCTCCCAGCCCGATTGACGCATTGACGACGCCGCATTGCCATCGCAACGCCTCGAAGAGCGCATAGGTCGCGAACCCCAGACCGATCGTTGCCGACAGAGCGCACGCAAACGCAAGTGCGGCGCGAACGAAAAAGCGCCGCGCAAGCTGCTGCGAGCCGCCAGCCAGAACCGACAGTAATCTCATGCCGGCTATCCCCGCGATTTGGTCATCATGCCGAGCGCCATCCCGATGCCCACTGCAATCAGCACCGCCGTCAGAGGATTTCGTTCGATCCGACGTTCGAGATCCGCGGCGGCGCCGAACGCGCTGTCCTGCGCATGACTCGCCGTTTGCGAGAGCTGGTCTCGAGCATCGCCCACCGCGCCTTTTACGGCGGCGCCTGCCGCATCGGCGTGGCCGCGCATCAGCCCGGCCATCGTATCGCTCAATCGCGCTATATCAGCCCGCAAGGCCGCCAGATCGGCGGCCAAATCCGGAGCGGCGACATCGCCCGTTTTATCTGTCATTGAATTCTCCTGAACTTGATCGGGGACGCGAGAAAAACAGGTTCTGCATTGAGGCGTCATAAGCTGGCGTAGGCAAGAATCGGAATGTACTCATACGGCCTTTCAAGGCGCCCTGAGCACGCGAAGTCCTACAAAGTGTGAAACGGCGCGCGGCCATGACGCCGATCGCGGATCGGTGCGATAAGGCATTGAAATAATGGAGTGCATTTTGGTCGAGTCGCGGGCCAATTCACAGCCCGGCGATTCTTTCGCAGGCGGCGAGCTTGAGGAACGGGGCGCGATCGAGACCGCGAGGGATTTGAAAATTGACGTCCTCGACGCTGGCGGGATGACGAAGGCGAGCCGTTCCGGCGCGCGTTTCGAACTGCTTTTGCCGCCGTCGCGTCATTTCGTATTCGAGCAGCAGGCCGAGCCGCTCCGCGTGATCAAAGCTGCGCGCTTCGGCTTGGCGTTCGAGTTCCTTGAACCCCTCGGTGACGAGAATCTTCGAAAAATGCCGAACTCGGGACGGACCGTGCATGTCGCGCGTTAAAAAGATTGAGGTTATCGGGCGCTCAATTTCGAGGGCGCATCAATCACGGTCATGGTTCCTCTTACGCGTCGGACCGGTTTGTCTGGGTTCGCCAAGAATGACGCGCCCAGCGACGAGTAGGCGCCGACTTGTCGTTGCAACGCACTCGCGCTCTCCATCGCAACTAGAGCCGCGCGTAAATCTTTGGGCAAAAAGGGCGCTTGCGACAAGGCGACAAAGTCCGAGGGCGTGATCGAACGAGTCTTGGCGCCCTGAAACACCAAGAAGCCCTTCGGGGTCATGACCAAATCGCCTTTTCGCAGCGTGGGGTCAGTCAGCACTGACGCGGAATAGCCGCGAATGAGCGAGTGATGACAGCTGCAGGCGTTGTCGAAAGTGGTTTGATAGCGATTGGCTACGGGCAGAGCGGAGTAGAGCGCGCCGCGCGTTGAAACCGCGTCCTCGATCCTATCCGAGCCGGCCGGCTCCGTGTAGAGCGCAGTGGGCGCGTCCGGACACTGGACCGCGCAAGCGTGGTCGCCGCCCGAGCTTGTGGCGCTGGGAAAAAAGAATCCGTCGCAGAGGCGCACGCAGACCGCGAGGCCGTTGGCTCTGGTCTCTTTTCGTCCCTGGTCTGTCTGAACGTCGACGGCCGCGGGCGCCGCGACCTCGGGGGCCGCGATATCGACAACGGGCGGCGCCCAAACTTTCCCTCCGCCCCCGCCACGGGCCCACGCTAACCCGCCTGCGAGCAGGAGCGCCGCCGCTAGGAGAATCGCGGTTGCCGCGAGAAAGGCGGCGCTCGGACGCCGGCGCGCCGCGTTTCGAATCTCAGCCCCTCCGCTGGAAATGCGAGCGCGGCCTGGAAATCCATGCTCGCAAGGGTCTCTCATCAACGCTGCGCCTCGCAAATGGCGATCTTCTCGACATTGCGCATTGCGTGCGCGACCGTGACAGCCTCTTCAGCGGCGACAATCCGCACGTCGAATTGCTTAAGGACTTCGTCAATTTTCGCTAAGAGGCTCGTAAACTCGCTGTCGAGCGACTCTGAAAGAGGTGGGAATAGCGTCTGGGGAAGTCGATTTTCATCGAGGCGATAGCGCATGAAAGCACCTGCATCCAATCAGGATGCACTTCTAGCCCAGTCATCGGACGGCGATAGCCTCGGAATATACTCAGTGTCGGCGCGGCGCCGAGGCGCGCTGTGAAACTTTATCGAGCGAATGCGATCGTGGCGACCGCAAACGACCTCGGAGGCCGCCTCGTCAACGCGGGGCCTACGGGCCGAGGTGAGTATTATCCGAGTCTAGCGCCGTCGTTCCGCTTTCGACTAAAACAATCCGAGCAAAATCTGACAACCGCTGACTCCGTCGGGGGCATTCCGGGTCTTCCCGGAGACAATTTACGCAAAGCGCGACCGCCGGGGCAATAAGGACTGAAATGCGCCATATTCCTTCGCTCGCGACCTTCGCATTGGCCGGGCTCGTCGCAACTTCGGCCGCCGAGGCCGCCGGAGGCGGAGGCCGCAGCATTCTTCGAGCCCCGCAAGTCTTGGTGAGCGACGAGCAGCCAATTGCAGATCCAGCGCCGCGTGAAGTCGTCGATTTCAGTGGGCCGCAAAAGCCCGGAACAGTCATCATCAACACATCGGAGCGACGTCTCTATTACGTGTTGCCCGACCAGCAGGCGATCAAATATGGGGTCGGCGTCGGGCGGCCTGGCTTTGAATGGACCGGCGTCGAACATATCGCCAGCAAGCGCGAATGGCCCGACTGGACCCCGCCGAGCCAGATGCTCAAGCGCCGCCCCGACCTGCCACGTCACATGGCGGGCGGCATCGACAATCCGCTCGGCGCCCGCGCGATGTATCTCTCCGGCACGCTCTATCGCATCCACGGCTCGAACGAACCTGACACGATCGGTCAGGCGGTCTCCTCTGGCTGCATCCGCATGACCAACGACGACGTCGTCGATCTCTATAATCGCGCCAAAATTGGCGCGACCGTAATCGTCATGCGCTGAGAACGAGCGGCGCGCTGCACGGCAAGGTCGGCGGCGCTTTCACGTCGAGCGCTACTCAGCACGGCGGAAATGAAACGACCCTACTCTCGATAATCGCCAACCTCATGCACTTTGGCATGGTCATCGTCGGTCTTCCCTATAGCCATGCCGGACGGATGACTCTCGACGAAATCGTCGGCGGCGCACCCTACCCTACGGGGCTACAACGATCGCGGGGGGCAACAAAGGCGAGCGTCAGCCCACCAAGCTCGAACTCGACGGCGCGCGGCGCCACGGCGGTCTCATCGCCGAGACCGCCGCGAAGCTTTCCGTCTGATGACTCCTGAACGAGCGAAATGAGCGTCAGAGTTCAACTTTCCAGGAGCTTCTAAGCGGAGATTCTCAAGCCGTCCAACGGATCGCTTTTCCGTTCAAGGTTCAAGGCTGTGACGGCGTTGTGGATGGCGGTTTCGAATCGTTTGGCGTCGGCGAAGGTCTGGTGGGCGAGGCGATGGGATTTGAGGTCGCGCCAAATCGGTTCGATGTCGTTGAGTTCGGGCGCATATTTGGGCAGTCACTCGACGGTGAGCCAATGCGCGCGGGCGGCGAGCGCCGCTGTCGTGGCATTGCTGGCATGGATCGGGCCGTTATCGAGCACGATCACGACAGGCTCGCCGGGCGCGCCGGGCTTGGGGCCACAGAGGAGATCGTGAGTTTCCAGGAGCGCGATGAGGTCATCGCGGCGTTGGGTCAACACCCCGCCCGACCCGCCGGTCCCCCCGCGCATTCGCGATGATATGAATATAGCCGCGCGGCGTGAAGAAATCGGGCGCGCCCGCTTCGACGAAGCCGAGGGGCAGGCCGACGTACTGGGATCTGGCGTGGGTGTGGAAGCCAAGTAAGTAGATTCCGAACCCTTCGTGCGAATCTGGCTTGCTGCATTCCTAACTGCGCCGAGCGCCGGTCTTTTTCGCCCTCCAGCCTGCCTGGCGCTCGCATTTGGGCGGTCGCTGAGTCCCCCTCGACGCGACCGCCCTTCTTTTGTCGTGTCTCGAGAATGTGGCGTCGACCATATCCGGCGCCGCCCGATGAGCGCTGAACGACAAGACGAGAATAGCCGCCGATGCGCCCGGAGGCCGGTCTGCCTTTGACACCGCGCTTCGGCGCGCCGTCATCCGTTTCGCATCGCACCGCCGCCGCCTTGACGAATGTGAGTGCGCCGAGGTCGCAGCGAAGCCGGCGAATAAGTAGATTCCGAATCTATCGCGTCGCCGCCATTGCGATATTCTGTCTCCCGCAGTTGGACATTTGGAGAACGGGTCGATGCGTGTGCTAATTGGTTTGATAGTGATCATTTATCTAGTCGGCGTCGGGGTCGCGCTTTCGCCCACGATCGGGGCCAAATGGAATAGCGCTTCAACGTCAGACCTCGCCGCCAGCGTCGCGCAGGCCGTGCCCAATGCAGCCGCGTGGCCGGCAAGGGCCTACCGCAGCATGACCGAACCCGGTTGATCTTGAGACCGTCGCCGGGGAACTCGGCGGCCGCGTCTGCATAAGGGCGAGCGCGCCAATTCACCCGCTCGAGTGCGCCTCGTGCAGATCAGTCTGAAGGATGTCCGCTAAGAAAGCGCTCGCGGTGACCTATATCCACAGCATCCTCGAACCGGGCGAGCACGTCCGCTACCACACTACTGTCAGCTGGACGATTTACACGCCGGCGATTCTCCTGGCGATTTGCGCGCTGGCTTTGCTGTTCGACGGCGCGAGCCATGCCGAAATGGTGAACGTCAGCCGGTTCGCCGCAATTGCCTTCGCCCTCGCGGCCATCGTCGCGTTTCTTCCCGCCTGGTTTCGCCGCTGGACGACGGAAATCGCCATCACCGATCGCCGTATCATACTCAAGCGCGGCCTGATTCGCCGGCATACAGTTGAAATGAACATGCAGAAGGTTGAAAGCGTCGACGTTGATCAGACGCTGATCGGCCGACTATTCAACTACGGCAACGTCACGATCCGCGGCACGGGGAGCAGTTTCGAGAAACTAAGCAGGATTGATTCACCGCTGAAATTGCGTACAACTGTGACCGCCGGCTAAAGGAAGCATCCTGATTTAATTTTTGCAAGATACCGAACGGCCGGTTTGGGTTGCGTTGCTATCAGATAGCGATTTCGCTCATGCTGACAAATCCGGGTCGCATCATTCAGTTTGGCCAGCGGTTCCGCGTGACCCAGTGCGTCCTTGCGTCGACGATCGTTCGGCATTGATCCGCTCCAGCAGCGCGCTAGCAGGTTCGTCGGAGGGGTCCTGCGGCGCCAGTTCGCCACGTAATACGCTCTAATCACATCCCTCATCGTAGTGGACTTGCACCACCTACTGCTTGCCGGTCTCCCGGCGCACCTGTGTGAGAACTCTGACGAGTCGTGGGCCATGCCGATTTTCGTCAATTTTTCGAGCATTCTGAGCGACCAGAGGCCCGCCAGTCGCCGAAAATCGTGCTGAGTGCGGTCGTTTTCAGGCGAAAGCGGAGTTTTTACACAGCCTCTCTGGATTGATGCTCGGCAATTTTACCGACTGGCCGAGGGTTGCGCGATACCCACGGAACGCCTCGATGTCGATCGCAGCAGCGTCGGGCGGAAGGCTCGTGTTCAGCGCGCGAACCTCGTCCTCGATTTCGGCGAGCCTGGCGAGCATACCGTCGATGGTGCGCGTGGAGCTGGCAGAGGCCTTCGCTGCTGCGGCTCCTCCCTCCGAGATTACGGACCAAATCCGAGCCAGGATTCTGCGCGACGATCTCTAATAGCCGCGAGACGGGTCGGCCGGGGGGCTGCCCCGTGGTCGGGTCCTTGCTCCAGCGTTAATTCGAGCCCGCCCCACCGAGAGGGGGCCGCCTCAGAAACCCTTACAGGCACAGTGGCTTAGGCGGCTGGCGGGCGGCGCGCGGGATTGACAATCGTTTAACGGCGCAAGCCCGCGCGATCGCCGCGGCGTTCGGCGCCGAGCCCACGGTCGAGAGCCTGGGCGGAAGAGATTTCTTCTGCGAGCCCATGCCTTTGCGCAAGTCCGTACGAGCCGCGAGATAAACGCAAGCGCACGAGGATCGCCCTTGGAGCGCCGCCATGAGTCCGCCCGGGTCGAATCGCCGACGAACGCGCCGTTCCCGTCCCGACTATTGCAATCCGTCGCCGCCGCTCACACGTCCAAGTTCGCCACGTTCAGCGCGTTGTCCTGAATGAACTCGCGCCTAGGCTCGACGATGTCGCCCATCAGTTTGACGAAGATGTCGTCGGCCTCGTCGACTTCGCGGATCTTCACCTGAAGAAGCGAGCGCGCCTCGCGGTCGAGCGTCGTTTCCCAGAGCTGGTCCTTGTTCATTTCGCCCAGGCCCTTGTAGCGCTGGAAGGTCACGCCCTTGCGCCCCGCCGCGTTGACCGCCTCGAGGAGTTCCGACGGGCCGGAAACGGGCGTCTCTTCGCCGCGGCGCAGGAACACGGCGGGGGCGCCGAAAGCTTCGCGGAGCGGCTTGGCGTGCTCGTCGAGCCGGCGCGCCTCGGCCGAGGCGATGAGCCCGGCGTCGAGCGTGACGGCTTGCTTGACGCCGCGCAATTCGCGCCTCAGCACATAGCCGCCCGCTTCGCTTCTCCCGCTCCAGCCGCGCTCGGTCTCTTCGGAAATCGCGTTCATGCGTTGGGCGAGGACGGCCGCGCGCGCCTCGCCCTCGGCTTCGTCGGCGAGGCTCAGCGGCTTCAGCGCGCCGGCGAGCGCGGCCTGTTCGACCGCGCCCTTGTGGTAGCGGGTGTGCAATTGCTGCAAGAGACGGCGCATCGCGCGCGCCTCCTCGACCAGCGCCTGCAAATCGGCGCCCGCGCGCACTTCGCCGTCGCTCAGGCGCAGCGCGGCGCCCTCGAGCCCGGCGACGACGAGATACTCCTCCATCGCGCGCTCGTCCTTGAGATACTGCTCGGACTGGCCGCGCTTGACCTTGAACAGCGGCGGCTGCGCGATATAGAGGTGGCCGCCTTCGATGATCGGCCGCATCTGACGGAAGAAGAACGTCAACAGCAGCGTGCGGATGTGCGAGCCGTCGACGTCGGCGTCGGTCATGATGATGATCTTGTGATAGCGCAGTTTGTCGAGGTCGAAGTCGTCGCGCCCGATGCCGGCGCCCAGCGCGGTGATCAGCGTGCCGATCTGCTCGCTTCCCAGCATCTTGTCGAAGCGCGCGCGCTCGACGTTGAGGATCTTGCCGCGCAACGGCAGAACCGCCTGGAATTCGCGATTGCGGCCCTGCTTGGCGGTGCCGCCCGCCGAATCGCCCTCGACGATGAATATTTCCGACTTGGCGGGGTCGCGCTCCTGGCAATCGGCGAGCTTGCCCGGCAGGCTCGCGATGTCGAGCGCGCCCTTGCGCCGCGTCAGTTCGCGCGCTTTGCGCGCCGCCTCGCGCGCCTGCGCCGCCTCCACCACCTTGCCGACGACGACGCGCGCTTCGTGCGGGTGCTCCTCGAACCATTGCCCGAGCAATTCGCTGACCAGGCCCTCGACCGCCGGCCGCACTTCCGAGGAAACGAGCTTGTCCTTGGTCTGCGAGGAGAATTTCGGATCGGGCGCCTTGATCGAGAGCACGCAGGTCAGGCCCTCGCGACAATCGTCGCCGGTGAGGTCGACCTTGTCCTTCTTGGCTAGGCCCGAGCGCTCGGCGTAGCCGGTGACCTGACGCGTCAGCGCGCTGCGCAGGCCGATCAGGTGCGTGCCGCCGTCGCGTTGCGGAATGTTGTTGGTGAAGGGCAGCACGTTCTCGTGATAGCTGTCGTTCCACCACATCGCGACCTCGACCACGATGCCGTCGCGCTCGCCCTTGATGAGAATCGGCTTGTCGATCAGCGGCGTCTTGGCGCGATCGAGATAGCGCACGAAGGCTTCCAGGCCGCCCCCGTAATGCAACTCCTCGCGCTTGACCTCGGCGCCGCGCAGATCGGTCAAGACGATGCGCACGCCCGAATTGAGAAAGGCGAGCTCTCGCAGGCGATGTTCGATCGTGGCGTAATCGAACTCGACCATGGTGAAAGTCCGCCGCGAGGGCGTGAAGGTCACCTGCGTGCCGCGCTTCGGCTTGCCGTCGACGATCGGCGCCGGCCCAACGACCGTCAGTTTGTCGACGGCGTCGCCGTGCGCGAAATGCATGACGTGCTCGAGCCCGTCGCGCCAAATCTGCAGCGTCAGGCTGGTCGACAGCGCATTGACCACGGAGACGCCGACCCCGTGCAGGCCGCCGGACACCTTGTAGGAGTTCTGGTCGAATTTGCCGCCCGCATGCAGCTGGGTCATGATGACTTCGGCCGCCGAGACGCCCTCTTCTTCGTGAATGCCGGTGGGAATGCCGCGTCCGTCGTCGCTGACCGAGCACGAGCCGTCGGCGTTGAGCGTCACCGTGACCAGTTTGGCGTGACCGGCCAGCGCTTCGTCGATCGCGTTGTCGACGACTTCATAGACCATGTGGTGCAGGCCCGAACCGTCGTCGGTGTCGCCGATATACATGCCCGGCCGCTTGCGCACCGCGTCGAGGCCGCGCAGCACTTTGATCGAATCGGCGCCATAGGCGTCGCTGCTGGCTTGGTCGCTCGCGTTTTCGTCGATTTCGACCGACGACTTCGGTTCGTCCGCCAATTTGAAAGCCTTCTTTTCCGGCTGAGGAACGGTCGCGTGGGCGCTGCCCTGCCGCGGCGATTCGCATGATGCGCATTATAACCCCGACCAGGGGCCAATTGCACGTTTTTCCCTAAGCCGGGAAAGGCTTTGGCGCGAGCCGCGGGGAAAGAAAATTCCCCTCGACCCGAGGGACGGACGAGCCGACAATGGCGGGGCGAGAAGACGTGATTCGTCGCCGAAGTCTCGGCGGGGACGAGCGGAGGGATTTGGGCCGGGCGTGCGCGACGAAGTGAACGAACCCCTGGGGCGGACCCCGCTCGCCCCCGCCCTCGCGGCGGCGCGGCTAGAGCGTTTGGCGCCTCGCCTCGCCTTGGGGCTCGCCGTCGTGGCGGTCGTCGCCGCCGCGCTCACGATCGTGAAATCGGACAATCGCCGCGGCGGCGAGCCTTTCGCCGTGGCGCGCATCGAAGAGACGTCGCCCGTCGCCACGATCCCGGCGCCCCCCGCCGCCGCGCCCGCCGCGGCCCTTCCCTCCGCCGCGACGGGCGACCAGATCGAAGCGGCGAGCGGCGTCAAGGTGGTGCGCAACGGCGGCGGCGGCGCGTCCGGCGCGTTGATCATCGACGTGCCGCAGACGCTCGGCGTGCGTCTCGCCGCCGCTCCCGACAAGCGCCTGGTCGAAAAATCGCGCTACGGCCTGCTGCCGCGCATCGGCGCGGACGGCGCGCGGCCCGCCGACGTCTATGCGCGGCCGATCGTCGCCTCGGCCAGGTTGCGGCCGGGCGCGCCGCGCGTCGCCGTCATGATCGGCGGCCTCGGCGTCAACGCCGAGGGAACCGCCAACGCGATCGCCAGACTCCCCGGCGCCGTTTCTCTCGGCTTCGCGCCCTATGGCGGCGAGGTCGAGCGCGAAGCCGCCGAAGCGCGCGAGGCCGGTCACGAAACGTTGCTGCAAGCGCCGATGGAGCCGTTTGCGTACCCCGCGGACGATCCCGGCCCGCACACGCTGCGCGCCGCCGCCTCCGACGGCGAAAATCTCGACTCGCTGCATTGGCTGATGTCGCGCTTCACCGGCTATGTCGGCGTCGTCAATTACCTCGGCGGAAAATTCACCGCCGATGCGCATGTCCTTTCGCCGGTCCTGGCCGAAATCGCGGCGCGCGGCCTCGTCTATCTCGACGACGGCTCGTCGCCGCGCAGCCTGGCGCGCGAAACCGCCTCGACCCTCGATTTGCCCTTGGGAACCGCCGACGTCGTCATCGACGCCAACCCGGCGCCCGAAGCGATCGAAGCCGCGCTGATCCGGCTGGAGGCGCTCGCCAGGAGTCGGGGCGGCGCGATCGGCGTCGCCGCCGCGCTGCCGGCCAGCGTCGAACGCATCGCGCGCTGGAGCGCCGGCCTGGAGGCGCGCGGCGTCGCCCTCGTGCCCGTCTCGGCGATGATGGCGCGCGCCCCCGGCCCCGCCGCGCAGGCGAGCCCTTGAGGCGCGAAAGAGGACGAAACGCCCGTGACGAAAGATTTGCCCTATCGCCGCAGCGCCGGAATCATGCTCGTCAACCGCGACGGCGCGGTTTTCATCGGCCGGCGCAAGAAGAGCCGGCAGGGCGAGCTCGTCGCCGGCCACGAATGGCAAATGCCGCAGGGCGGCGTCGACGACGGCGAAGCGCCCTACGACGCGGCGCTTCGCGAACTCTACGAGGAGACTAATGTCTCGTCGACGTCCCTGATCGCCGAAGCGCCGCAATGGCTGAGCTACGAGCTTCCCGACAAGGCCGGCGGCCGTTGGCGCGGCCGTTACCGCGGTCAGACGCAGAAATGGTTCCTGCTGCGCTT
>JBEKAL010000085.1:0-13278 GCA_050015935.1 Roseiarcus sp. | reverse complement strand
GCGCGATGCACGATCAGGTCGGCGTAACGGCGGATCGGCGAGGTGAAATGCGCGTAGCGGCGCAGGTTGAGGCCGAAATGGCCGTAATTCTCGTGGGTGTATTCGGCCTGCGCCTGCGCGCGTAAGACCACCTCGTTGACCAGCGCCTCGGCCGCCTCGCCCTTCACGCGCGAAAGGACTCTGTTGAAATGCGCCGGGCGCATGCGCTCGCCCTTGGCGAGCTTGACGCCGAGGGTCGAAAGGAACTCGCTGAGTTCGCCGATCTTTTCCGGGCTCGGCGCGTCGTGGGCGCGATAGATCAGCGGCGAACGCGCGGCCTCCAGCGTCTCGGCCGCCGCGACATTGGCGAGGATCATGAATTCCTCGATCAGGCGATGGGCCTCCAGCCGCTCCGGCCAACGCACGCCGACGAGCTTGCCGTCGGCGTCGAGGATCAGTTTGCGCTCGGGCAGGTCGAGATCGAGCGGACCCCGCTCAGAGCGCTCGATCTTGACGACGCGATAGGCGGCGTAGAGCGGCTCGATGACGCTTTGCAGCAGCGGCGCCGTCGTTTCGTCCGGCTGGCCGTCGACCGCGCGCTGCGCCTGCTCGTAAGAAAGCTTGGCGGCCGAGCGCATCATCACGCGATGAAAACTGTGGCGCCGCTTGCGCCCGTCGGCGCCGAGGATCATGCGCACCGCGAGCGCCGGGCGATCCTCGCCCGGACGCAGCGAACCCAGATCGTTGGAAATGCGCTCGGGCAGCATCGGCACGACGCGGTCGGGGAAATAGACCGAATTGCCGCGCTCCTGGGCTTCCTTGTCGAGCGCCGAGCCGGCGCGCACGTAGTTCGCGACGTCGGCGATCGCGACGGTGACGATGAAGCCGCCGGGATTGGCCGGGTCGGTGTCGGGCGCGGCGTGGACCGCGTCGTCGTGGTCCTTGGCGTCGGGGGGATCGATGGTCGCCAGCGGCAGATCGCGCCAGTCCTCGCGATGGGCCATCGTCGCCGGCCGCGCCGCCTCGGCTTCGGCGAGCGCGGCGTGCGAAAACACGTGGGGGATATTGTGCGCGGTGAGCGCGATAAGGCTGATCGCGCGCTCGGAAGCGACCGAGCCGAGGCGTTCGACGACGCGCGCCGAGGGCAAGCCGAAGCGGCCCTCGCGCAGCATTTCCAGCGCCACCAGATCGCCTTCGGCGGCGTCGGCGCCGAGCCCCTGGGGAATGAAGACCTCGCGCGCGCCGCCGCCCTTCTCGATCGGCGACACGCGCCCGGCGCCGTTCTCGAGTTCGCGATAGACGCCGAGCGCGCGCTCTCTCGCCTTGTCGAGAATCTTGACGACGCGGCCGCCATAGGCGGGCTCTTTGGGGCCGGCTTCGGCGTCGAATTCGACGCGCATCAGCACCCGCGCGCCTAAGGCCGGCGCGAAAGCGCCCTCGCGCTTGATCTTGGCGCGGCGCACCAGAATGCGCGGCGGCTCGCCCGCTTCGCTCCAGTCGACGGGACGCGCGACGAGTTCGCCGTCGCGATCCCTCGCGACGATTTCGGCGACCACCATCGCCGGCAGCCGGCCTTGCCGGCTGAGGGTCTTGCGGCCGCGCGTGATCGAGCCGTCCGCTTCGAGATCCTTGATGAGCAGTTTCAGCGCCGTCTTGCCTTCGCCCTTGACGCCGAACGCGCGCGCGATCTCGCGCTTGCCGATGCGCGCGCTCGGCTTCTCGCCGCTCGGCGCCGCCTCGCCGGCAATGAAGGCGAGCAAATCGTCGCGCGAGGGCAGGGCGCCCGTCGGGGCGCCGGCGCGCCGGGGCTTGGCGCGCGCCGGCTTGACGTGGGAGGCGCGCTTGCGTTTGGTGTCTTGGGACAATGGCGTTTCTTGAATTGACGCTGAGGGAACGCCCGGCGTTCGTCGCCGGAAGACTCGGTCAATCTAAGGGGAAAGCGGCCGTTCGAACAAGGCGCGGCGAAAATCGTCCGGCGCCGCTCGCGCAGCGCGATCTCCCGGAGAGATTGGGCTGCGCCGGGTCGGTGGCGACCAAAGCCGTCGGCAATTGAAGTGGATCGGCGCTGATCGCGCTCCTTTGGGATGAAACGAGACAGGACCATCGAATGGCGGTTGCCGAAAGCCGATATTTGCGGCTATGACACGACGAAGAGCGGCGCGACGGAGAAATTGAGGTGAGACAAACTGGTACTTTCAACGCCGCCAATGGCGTGGACAGCTTCGGATTTCACGACCTTGCGGCGGTTCACTGGAACCTGCAGGCGCCGCAGCTTTATGGCGAGGCGCTGCGGCGCGGCGAGGCGAGGATCGCCAAGGGCGGCGCTCTGGTCGCCGAAACCGGCGTGCACACCGGCCGCAGCCCGAAAGACAAGTTCGTCGTTCGCGACGCGACGACCGAGAAGACCGTCTGGTGGGACAACAATGGCGCGATCACGCGGGGGCAGTTCGAGACTTTGCTCCGCGATTTCATCGAACACGCCAAGGGCCGCGAGTTGTTTGTGCAGGACCTCTACGCCGCCGCCGACCCGTCGGTGCGCGTCAAGACCCGCGTCTTCACGGAGTTCGCCTGGCATTCGCTGTTCATTCGCAATGTGCTGATCCGGCCGGAGCTGACCGAACTCGGCGACTTCCTTCCCGATCTGACGATCGTCGCTCTGCCCTCGTTCCGCGCCGATCCAAAGCGCCACGGCTGCGGCACCGAAACAGTGATCGCCTGCGATTTTTCGCGTCGCATCGTGCTGATCGGCGGCACCAGCTACGCCGGCGAAATGAAGAAGTCGGTGTTCACCTATCTCAACTACGTCCTGCCCGAAGCCGGCGTGATGCCGATGCATTGCTCCGCCAATTCCGGCGGACGGAACGAAGTGGCCCTGATCTTCGGCATTTCGGGCACCGGCAAGACGACGTTGTCGGCCGATCCGACGCGGACTCTGATTGGCGACGACGAGCATGGCTGGGGCCGGACGGGCGTGTTCAATTTCGAGGGCGGCTGTTACGCCAAGGCGATCAAGCTGTCGCGCGAAGCCGAGCCCGAAATTTATGCCACCACGGAACGGTTCGGCACCGTGATGGAGAACGTGACGCTCGATCCCGTGACCCTCGCGCCCGATTTCGACGACGCGTCGAAGACCGAGAACACGCGCATCGCCTATCCCCTCGATTTCGTCGCCAACGCCTCCGCGACGGGCCGCGACGGGCCGCCCAGGAACATCGTCATGCTCACCTGCGACGCCTTCGGCGTGCTGCCGCCGATCGCCAAGCTCGATCCGACCCAGGCGATCTATCACTTCCTCTCGGGCTATACGGCGAAGGTCGCAGGCACTGAAAAAGAGGTCATGGAGCCGTCTGCGACGTTCTCGGCCTGCTTCGGCGCGCCTTTCATGCCGCGCCACCCCTCCGTTTACGGCAATCTGCTGCGCGACCTGATCGAGAAGCGCCAAGTCGATTGCTGGCTGATCAATACGGGATGGACGGGCGGAAAATTCGGAGTTGGGCGGCGCATGCCCATCCGGGTGACGCGACGCCTGCTTTCCGCCGCGCTCGATGGTTCGCTCAATCGCGCGAATTATCGCTCCGACCCTTATTTCGGTCTTGCCGTGCCGACTTCGGTGCCGGGTGTCGAGCCCCACATCCTCGAACCATTCAAGATCTGGGCGAACAAGACCGAGTTCGTCGAGACGGCGACGCGGCTGGTCAATATGTTCAAAGACAATTTCGCGAAATTCGAGCGCCACGTCGACGAGGACGTGCGCGAGGCGGGGCCTGCGCCGAGGATACGAGTGGCCTAAGTTTGGCTCGAATTAGGATTATGCGCGGGCAAAACGATCGTGGAGCCTTGATATGACCTTTAGGTCGAAGACGGCGAAGCGACGATCGACGCCGGTCGACAATAAAAAGGTGGCGCATCTGCGAGGCTGACGCCCTGAGCCTTGGGAGGAAACGCCCGAGGACAATGGCATTCGGCGACTCGCCGGCGTCAAGCGGCGGGGAACGCGGGAGCGGGGCCCGCCGAACTTCCGTGTCCGGCCGTCAACCCGCGAACCGCACCGCATGGACCGGCGGCAATGTGTGGCTGACTTCGCGCCAATGATCGCCTTGGTCCTCGCTGATCCAGAGGCCGCCGGTGGTGGAGCCGAAGGCGAGACGCTCGCCGGTTTCGTCGACTGCGAGCGCGTGGCGGTAGACGACGTCATAAGCGTGCCGCTGCGGTAGACCCGCGCGCAGCACGTCGAAGCTCTTGCCGGCGTCGCGGGTGCGCGTGACGACGAGTTTGCCGTCGACGGGAATGCGCTGCTCGTCCTTGACGCCGGGCACGAACCACGCGGTGTCGGGCTCCTTGGGATGCACGGCGACCGCGAAGCCGAAGGAGGACGGCGGCACGTTGGTCACTTCGACCCAGCTTTGCGAAGCATCGTCGCTGCGGAAAATGCCGTTGTGGTGCTGCACCCAAAGCCGATCCGGCGCGCTCGGGCTTTGCACCAGACGATGGGGGTCTTGAATATCCGGGTCCCGGCTCTGATCGGGAGGCATGAAGGCCGCGAACATGCCGTCCGCTTTGCAGGTCCAAGTTTCGCCGCCGTCGCGCGTCTCCCAGACGCCGCCGCAGGAAACGCCGATCCGCACGATGTTGGAATCGCGCGGGTCAACGCAGATCGAATGGATCGCCGGCCATTCCGTGCCGCCGCCCATCCACTTCTGTCGCTTCGGGTTGTCCCACAGCGAGCGGATCATTTGCCAGCTCGCGCCATGATCGCGCGAGCGAAACAGGCCGCCGGGAATGGTGCCGCACCAAAGGAGGCCCGGCTCGTCCGGCCCGCCGGTCTCGAGCGAGAAGATTTCGAGCAGCGAATAGGGGATATCCTTGCCCCAACCGTCCCTGTCGACGAGGCCCTCGGGTTTGACGGGATAGGCGGGCGCGGCGATCTCTTCCCAGCCGGCGCGCCGGGAGCGATGCAGCTTGGCGCCGAAATGGCCGTGATTGAGCGCCGCGTAGGTCCGCCCGTCGCGCCGATCGCGCAGCGCCAGCGTGACGTTGTCGGCGAGGAAGTCGACTTTCGCGATCGACCAGGCGCCGTCTTCGCGCTCGATCGTGAACAAGCCCTTGCGCGTCGAGACGAGAAGACGATCGCTCATGTTCCGGTCTCCTATCCGCCGGAAAGCGCCTGAAGCACGTAGATCCGGCTTGTCGGCTCGACGGGATCGCTCAAGTTGCGCCGGTCGCGCAGGGCGTTTCCATCGACGATGACGCCCATGTGCCGGCGCAATGCCGCCTGATCGTCGAACACGTAGCCGCGCAACGCCTCATTGTTGGCGAAGACGGCGTCGAGCACTTCGCGCACCGTCGCGCCGTCGGCTTCCGTGTCCGGACAATCGACATGCCGCCGCAAATTGGCTGTGAAAACCACGCGCGCCATGCCGGGAATTTTGCCATGCTCGGCGGGGGCGGGCAACCCAGGCAACGTTCGACCCGACGCGCCGCCAGCCAAGAGGTTCGCTTCGCCGTCTGGCGCGGCGACAGCGCTCATTCGTCCCGTCCGCGCGGACCCAGTCGACCTTGAATGGTTCGTGGGACTTCTGGTCCGCTTGAAAGGGAGCTGGCCGTTTCCGCCCAGCTCCGAGCGTCACAACGACGCGGCCCCGGCGGACGCCAGGGGCCGTTCTCATTGGCGCGGGGTCAGGTGCTCGGTTCCATTGCCGCTTTCGCCCCGGATGGCCCAAACGCCGTCAAGGCCGTCTCCGTCGACCCTGTAGATGACGAGCCCCGGCTCTCCATCGATCGTGTACGTGGCGGCCAGCGCGTCGTTCCTGCGCATTCCAAATCCCTTGTACGTCGAACCGTTGATCAACCATTGGATGGCGAACGTCGTGTCGGACAGAATTTGCACTGTCGCCGTGCCTTGATATTTGGAGCCGTCCGGGTTGGTGCCGACGGCGTCGTATTTCGAGGCGAGCGTGAGAGGCTCTGCGCTCGCCGCGGCGGCGAGGACCAGAAATGCAAACGTTGCAACAGCTCGGATCATAATATTCCTCCCTGGCCGGCGACCTTCCTGTCGGCCCCGGCCGCGCGCAAATCTGCGATGGTTTGTGATTCGTGGCAAGGCTGAGCGCTCGCCCTTCGCGCGTCAGCCGCCGAGCGGAAAATGGCACGCGGCCCGCCGTCCTTCGCCGAGGGCGCTCAGGCGCGGCGCCTCTTCGAGGCAGCGCGCCTGCGCGTAGAGGCAGCGCGCCGCATAGGGGCAGCCGGTCGTCGCGTCGGGCCACGGCGGCGCTTGAGAGGGCGCCAGCGGCGTCTCTTCGAGCTTGGGCTCGGCGTCGACGAGTTCGCGTGTATAAGGGTGCGCCGGCTTGGCGAGCAGCGCCGCGCTCGGCCCGGTTTCGACGAAGCGGCCGTGGAACATCACCGCGATCTCGTCGCAGATATGGCCGACGACCGCCAGATCGTGGCTGATGAGGAGATAGGTGACGCCCGCCTCGCGCTGCAGGTCGCTCATCAGATTGAGCACCTGCGCCTGGATGGAGACGTCGAGGGCGGAGACCGGCTCGTCGGCGACGACCAGCCTCGGGCGCGTGATCAGCGCCCGCGCGATGGCGATGCGCTGGCGCTGGCCGCCGGAGAATTCGTGCGAGTATTTCAGCGCGTCCGCATGCCCGAGGCCGACCGCGCGCAAGGCCTCTTCGACACGTGCGCTGCGCTCGGCGCGCTTGACGTGCGCGAGGTTCGACAGCGGCTCGGCGACGATGCGCGCGATTCTCTGGCGCGGATCGAGCGACCCGTAGGGGTCCTGGAAAATCATCTGGATATGCGCGCGCATGGCGCGCAGCTCCCGGCGCGGCAATTCGCAGAGCGGGCGGCCGTCCAGCCGCACGACGCCCGAGGTCGGCCGCTCCAGCGCCATCACCGCCCGCGCCAGCGTCGATTTTCCCGAACCCGATTCGCCGACGACGCCGAACGAACGTCCGGCCTCGATGACGAAGCCGACTCCGTCGACCGCTCGGCGCGTCGGATGCGGCGCGAGCCAGCCCGGCCGCGCCAACGCGTAGACCTTGACGAGGTCGACGACCTCCAGCAGCGGCGCGCTCATGTCAGGCGCCCCGAAGCGTCGACGCGATGGCAGCGCACGCGGTGATCGGCCTCAAATTCGATGGTCGGCAATGGGGTCGCCCGGCAGACGTCGAGCGTCAGCGGGCATCGCCCGGCGAAGGGGCAGCCGACCGGCGCGTGTCCGGAGGACGGCGCGACGCCCGCGATGGCGCGCAGCCGCTCGCCGCGCGGCGCGCCGGGACGCGGCCGCGCTTCGAGCAGGGCGCGCGTATAGGGATGGCGCGCGCGCCGCAGCACGGCGTCGACCGGGCCGCTTTCCATGATGGTTCCGCCGTACATCACCAGGACGCGCCGGCAATGGCGCGCGATCACCGCGAGGTCGTGGCTGACCAGCAGCATCGCCATGTTCGACTGCGCGCCGAGGCTCGCCAGCAGATCGAGAATTTTCGCCTGGACCGTGACGTCGAGCGCAGTCGTCGGCTCGTCCGCGATGATGAGCTCGGGCGCGCAGCTCAGCGCCATCGCGATCATCGCGTGCTGGCGTTCGCCGCCGGAAAGGGCGAACGGATAGGCGCGCGCGATCCGTTCGGGGTCGCGCAGCCTGACGCGATCGAGCAGCCGAACCGCCTCCGCCCAGGCCGCGGCCTTGCTCATCGCGCGATGCAGAACGAGCGGTTCGGCGACCTGCGCGCCGATCCGGTGCAGCGGGTTCAGCGCGCTCATCGGCTCCTGGAAGATCATCGCGAGCCGATCGCCGCGCAGCTTCTGCATCTCGGCCTCGCGGAGACGCGCGAGATCCCGCCTCTCGAAACGAATGGCGCCGGAAACGACGGCGCCCTCGGGCAGCAGCCCCATCACCGCCAGCGCCGTCATGGTCTTGCCCGAGCCCGACTCGCCGACGACGCCGAGGCTTTCGCCGGCGGCGAGCGAAAAGGATACGTCGTGCGCGACGCGCCGCGCGCCGGCGCCCGAAGGCAGATCGATGGCGAGATCGGAAACTTCGAGCAGCATGTCAACGCCGCGCTCTGAGGCGCGGATCGAGCGCGTCGCGCAGGCCGTCGCCGAGCAGATTGAGCCCGAGCACGCTCAGCGCGACGGCGAGGCCGGGAAAAACCGCCAGACGCGGCGCCACATCCATCAAGCTTTGCGCGTCGCTGAGCATCCGTCCCCACGAGGCCTGCGGCGGCTGCGCGCCGAGCCCGAGATAGGACAGCGCCGCCTCGGCGAGAATGGCGACCGCGAATTGAATCGTCGCCTGCACGATCAGCGCCGGCGCCACGTTCGGCAGCACGTGGTCGAACGCGATGGCGAGCGGCCCGCGGCCCGCCGCGCGCGCCGCCAGGACGAATTCGCGCGCCAGCACGCCGTTGGCGGTCGCGCGCGTCAATTTGGCGAAGATCGGCGCGTTGTAGACGCCGATCGCGATGATCGCGTTGACGACTCCGGCGCCGTAGGTCGCCGTCAGCATGATCGCCGTCAGCAGGGCGGGAAACGCGAAGGTGAAATCGCATAATTTCATGATCGCGTCCTCGAGGACGCCCTTCGCCGACGCGGCGAGGAGGCCGAGCGCGACGCCGAACACGAGGCCGATGCCGACGGCGACGACGCCGACCAAAATGGAGACCCGCGCGCCCGCGAGAATCTGCGAAGCAACGTCATGGCCGAGGTCGTCGGTGCCCAACCAATGCGCGAACGAAGGCTCGAGCAACCGGTGCGGCACGTCGATCGCGGCGGGAGGATAGGGGGTCCAGACCAGCGACAGCGCGGCGGCGCCGATGAGCAGCGCGACGAGCGCGGCGCCGAGACGAAAGCTCGCGCCGAAACGTCGGCGCGCCGAAACGGGCTTCGCGCTCATGCCGCGTGGGCCCTCAGGCGCGGGTCGATCGCCGCGCAGGCGAGATCGACGACGAAGTTCAGGCCGATCACGAACGCCGCCAGCAGCATGACGCAGTCCTCGACGACCAGCGCGTCGCGGTTGGCGATCGATTGCACGATCAGCCGGCCGAGGCCGGGCAGCACGAAGACGTTCTCGACGACGATGGCGCCGGCGATGAGATTGGCGAATTGCAGCCCCATGATCGTCAGGATCGGCGTCATCGCATTGGGCAGGGCGTGGCGCCACAGCGTCGCGCGCCGGGACAGGCCCTTGGCGCGCGCCGTGCGGATGAAATCCTCGTTGAGGGCTTCGAGCAGCGCCGAGCGCGTCACCCTGGTCAGGATCGCCGCCTGCACCAGGCCGAGCGATATCGCCGGCAGAATCAACGCTCCGAGCGCGCGCAGCGGACCCGCTTCCCAGCCGGGAAAGCCGCCGGCCGGCGCGAGGCGCCAATGCACGGCGAAAACGAGCACGAGCAGGATGGCGAACCAGAAATTGGGAACGGCGAGGCCGATCTGGCTCGCCGCCATCACCGCGGCGTCGCCGGCTCGGCCGTGGCGTTCGGCGGCGTAGACGCCGGCGACCAGCGCTGCGGCGCCGGCGATTCCCATCGACAGCAGAGCGAGCGGCGCGCTGACCGCCAGTCGCTGCGCGATCAGCGGGCCGATCGGCGAGTCGTAGGCGTAAGAAAGTCCAAAATCGCCGTGCAAGACGCCGGCGATCCAGGACCAGTAACGCATCGCCAGGGGCTGATCGAGCCCGAGCTTGTGGGCGAGCGCCGCGACCGCTTCCGGCGTCGCGCTCGCGCCCAGCATCGTCTGCGCCGCGTCGCCCGGCAGGATTTCTAGCACGCCGAAGACGACGAGCGAGGCGAAGGCCAAGGTCGCCGCCAGGACGAGCAAACGCTGAAACGTGAAGGCGAGCATGAGCGATCCCAACCCCGCGGGCGCGCCCGCCGCGCCCGCCGCTGGCGACAATAGGTTGTCGTCGTTCGCTTTTCCAGCCGCGCGGATCGCAGGCGCAAAATCGCGCCGGCGATCGCTTCGCCGCACCGCGCGGTCCCGTGACTTACGCGGCGGGCTTTCGGATCACGGCCTGAATCGCGTAACCGCGCAGGCGGTTCCTGGTCTCGCAGCGAACGCCACGCGAGCGCGCAAGGGCCTCCAGCTCCGCCCGCAAGGTCACGCGCGGCGTCACGTCGAAGACGGCGAGCCAGCGGTTGAGCGCGGCGCGGAACGGGGCGGGCAATCCCTCGGAATCGCCGAAATCGACGATATGGAGCGAACCGCCCGGCGCCAGCGCGTCGACGGCCCGGCCCAACGCCTCGCGCCAGGGCGGGATCATCGACAAAGCGTAGGAAATGATCACGCGTTCGAAGTGCGGGCGGCCGAACAGTTGCGCCGCGTCGAAAGACGCAGCGTCGCCCTGGGCGAGCCGAATGCGCGCCTCCATTCGAGCACGCGCGATCGCGGCGCGCGCCGTCGTCAGCATCTCGTTGGAGACGTCGAGCCCGAAAAGCCGCGCTTCAGGAAAGCGACGCGCCAGCTTGACGAGATTGCGACCGGTGCCGCAGCCGATTTCGAGCACGCCGTCGCCTGGGCGCGCGTCCAATTCGGCGATCATCGCGTCCCGGCCGATGAGATAGAACTTCCGCGTGGCGTCGTAGATGTGGCGTTGACGCCGATACATGCGGTCCATCAGGACGGCGGCTTCGCTCATGAGCCTCGCCCGACGAGCTTGTAGAGATGGAAGGCGCCGTAGATCGAGGAGCGATCGCGCCGCCCCAATTCGCGGCTGCGTTCGGCCTGGTATTCCCACGCGTCGAGCAGGTCGGAGGGGATTCTGCCCGGCAACAGCCGCTCGTCGGCGGCGGTGCGGAAGATTGCGCGGGCGCCGGGCCGCGCCGTGCGGGTGATTTGCGTCCACAGCTCCGTGAGCTCGGCGTCGTTCATCCAGTCCTGCGCATCGAGCAGGACGTAGCAATTGAAGCTCGCCGCCGGGCTGTCGCGCAGCATTTCGGTGAGCGAGCGCTGCACGAAACTGATCCGATCGCTGCGCTCGCGCAGCGGCTCGAAGTTCCGGCGCTGCAGATAGGGCGGCAGCGACGCGTCCGGTCCTTGGGCGTAGCGGCGGCCGAACGCCTGCCAGGCGAAGTAGTTCGAATGGATGTCGAAGCCGCAGGCGAGCCGCTCCAGCCTCTGGCGCAGAACCGCGCCGATGCCGTCGGGAGAATCCTTCGACAACGCCCGGTATTGGGCCGGCGGGATGCCGAGTCCATAGAGCGAGGCGGGCTGGCGCATCAGCCAGCGCACCGCCGGCTTTTCGAAGATCGGCGCGAGATGCCGATCGAACAGGACCCGTTGTTGCGCCAGAGAATCCGCCTTCAGCATGACGCTCGGATCGAGGCCGTGCAGGCGCGCGAGCGCGTGTCCCGCGCCGAGAAAGCGCCCGAGCAGGCCGTATCGGTAGAAATTGCGGGTGAAGAGCTCGATGCGCCGGCTGACGCCGATCGCGGGCGCGTCCCAATAGGCGCGCGTGACGGGATCGAGGCGCTGGCGAAGGACGGCGTCGTAGGCTTGCACGTTGGCGCACGAGTCGGCGCTGCCGAAAAACCGCAAGAAAGCCTCGTGATCGGGCAGGCGCCGCAGCGCGCACAACTTGAGACGGCCGAGGGCGACGTGCGCGCCGTTGAGGTCGACGGCGACGATTTCCGCCGGGTCGGCGGTCAGATAGGAGAGCGCGTTGCATCCGCCCGAGGCGATGGCGATGACGCGATCCTGCCGACCAATCTCGAGCGCTTCGAGATCGACGACCGGGTCCTCCCAGATTTGCGGATAGACCAGGCCGCGAAACGCGACGGTGAAAAGGCGCTCCAGGACGCCGGCGCGGGACAGCGGCTTGCTGCGATGGACCGCGGCCCGCAACTCCTCTCCCGTGGCGCGCCGCGCGGCGCGAACTAACTGCTGCACGCTTCCTCCGAATCCAGGCGAAGATCGGCGTGCTGCCGATAGTCGAGACGCATGACGGCGGCGTGACGGCGGGAAGCGAGCGGGCCGCTCAGGCCGCCTCGCGCCCGCCGGGGGGAAAGCGGCGCAGAATCGCGAAGGCGCGCTCGGGGCCGCTTTCGGCGCAGAGCGCGAGGGCGTCGACGGCCCCGCCGTGGGCGATCGGGTCCTCCTGTTCTCGTCAGGACGCGAGCGGGATTCGCTCGCGCCGCTCAGTCCTCATGGGCGATCTTGTCGGGGGAACGGACCTTCTTGCCGCTCTTGCCCGGGCCCGGCGCCTTGTCATGCGGCGCGCACCAGCCGGGAAGGTAGTTCGCGTCTTCCGACTTAGCGAGGGCGAGAGCGATGTCCAGCGCCCGGGAAAAATCCTTGCGCACGTCCTTCAGCTTGATGCGGCGGCGTAGGAAATCGGCCCAGACGAATTCCGAGAAAGGCGTCGAATCCTTGGCGCATCCGCCGATGACGCGCAATTGGCCGGCCAGCGAACGATAGGGATCGTCCTGCATGTCTTTGACGGTCTTGGGCAGGTCGGCGTAATCGCGCCGCCGCCCTTTGCCGTCGAAGGGATGGGTCCAGCCGTGAAAGTCCATGATGTTCCAAAATTCATGCGCATTGAGTTTGTGGAAATCGGCGACGATGGTGGCGAAGACGCTGTCGACGCCTTCGTCGTGCAACGCGCGCGCGAGGTGATGGTGGTCGATGAGAAAGCGCTGCTCGCCCGGGCCGACGATGACCGGCACCATATGAGCGCCGAGAAACTCGGTCAGCTTTTTGGGATTTTCCGCCTTCCATGATTTTCGCTTGAGCTCCACCTCGACCATGCCGATCGTCATCTGCGTCGGCCGCAACTCGAGGACGGGCGTCGCTTGCAGGATGGGTTCGCGAATGTGGTCGGTCGTCATGAATCACCGATGGGGCGGGAGGGAGAAGCGGCGGCGTCATCAACATGTCGCAGTTGGTCAAAGCGGTCAATGCACGCCGCCGCAGCGGCTTGGCGGCGAAGACGCGAACAGCCGGGCGATTTGACCCCTCCGGGCAAATCATGTTTTGTCGCCGCCATTCGTCGAACCTTGTTAAGAAACGAGACCTCCGAGACATGCGTCCAGAACGCTACGACGTCCGCGAATCCGAGCGGAAATGGCAAAAGGCGTGGGCCGACGAGGCGATCTTCGCCACCCGCAACGACGATCCGCGGCCCAAGTATTACGTGCTCGAAATGTTCCCCTATCCGTCCGGGCGCATCCATATGGGGCACGTGCGCAACTACGCGATGGGCGACGTGGTGGCGCGCTACAAGCGCGCGCGCGGCTTCAACGTGCTGCATCCGATGGGCTGGGACGCGTTCGGCATGCCCGCCGAAAACGCCGCGATGCA
>JBEKAL010000084.1:0-24153 GCA_050015935.1 Roseiarcus sp. | reverse complement strand
GAACCGTCGACGCCCTATGGGACGCGATCGGCATCGCCATCGACGATTTCCCGCCAACCGAATGCTCCAACTACTTCAAAAACGCCGGATACGGTTCCAGCTAAAAGGGATACGCTCTAGCGCAGCGCCACCTTCCCTTGGTAAGGGAGAGGTCGAGAGTTCAATCCTCTCTTGCAGCACCATTATTTTTCCTAGCACAATCAATGCCTTATAATCCATTAAGGGTTTCGTGACGCCCGTTCTGTCGGAACTCTCTTCTTCAGCCCGCAGCATGATCCTGCAGGCGGTTTGCGGTCATCATGGCGAGCCGATCGCCTTCGATGCGTCAGGAAGAGTTCGCGACATTCGCAACGAGGGCAAACAAATCGGCGCGCGAGGAAAGGACGCCGCATAGGCGCTTGCCGGCGAATTTCATTATTTCGACGCTTAAATTAGAAACAGGGTCAGCGATATGGGCGAGGCGCCAATCGCCTTCCTGAATCGTGACCGCGTAAGGCTCGACCGATTCATGACTCTCATGCAAATCGCCCAAGGCGCGGCCCGCTTCGACGAAGGCCCAAAAATCCGTCGCGCTTCATAAGGGGGAATGGGCGCCGATTGCTTCGCCGGATTGTCGGCGTCGCGTTCGCGATAGTCTTCCGAGCGCAACAGGCCATAGACATAGTGAAAGAGGTCTTCATCGGTGATCGGCTCGCCGGGACCGGCGGCGACAAAATGCGGAAGCCCTTCGTCGATGATGGCGTCGCGGCGTGTGTAAGCGGGCGCGCCGATATCCGCTGGCGGTGCCTGCGTGAAACGGTCGTAGCTTGACGGGTTGCTTCGCGCACGCCGTTGGCGCGGTGGACGCATGCAATTGCAGCGGTGGCTGATCTCGGCGCGCGACGTCAGCGCCGGATCAGCGAAGCCGACGCAAGGCGTCGATCTTCGCGACGATCATGCGTTCTTCCTCGAAGCACATTCCGCCGCGCGGATTGGCGACGACGATTTCGCCGATTACCCGCGCCGGCCTCGGCGACAGCACGAAGATGCGGTCGGCGAGGTGGATCGCTTCGCCAACGTCGTGCGTGACCAGAAGCGTCCTCATGCTCCGGCTCTCGACCAGCCGCGCCAGATCGTGCTGTAGTTGCAGCGCCAGCGGCGTGTCGAGGGACACGAAGGGTTCGTCGAGCAGCAGCAGGGTCGGTCGAACGGCGAAGGCGCGCGCCAGTGCGGCGCGCCGCGCGAGGCCCAGCGACAGCTCGCCCGGGAAATGCGTGCGATGCTCGGCGAGGCCGAGCGCCGCGAGCAGCGCGTCGATCTCGTCGTCCGTCGCCTGCGGCGCGGCGAGGCGGATATTGTCCTCGAGGCTGCGCCACGGCAGCAGGCGCGGCTCCTGGAACGCCATGCCGATGCGCTCCTCGACGGGCGTGTGAACGGCGCCTTCATAGTCCCGGTCGAGCCCGGCGATGATGCGCAGCAGCGTCGACTTTCCGCACCCCGACGGGCCGATCAGCGCGCCGGTTTCGCCTTCTTCCAGAGTGAACGCCAGGTCGGCGATCACCTCAATGCACAGGCCCGAGGCGGAGCGCACGGTCTTGCGCGTCAGGCGCGCCTCAAGCCGCGTGCGACCGCCAGCGGGAGACATGGCGTTCAAAGGGTTGCACCGCTAAGGTTTCGATCAACAGCATGATTGCCGTGAAGGGCAGGGCGTAGGCGAGCAGCAGCGAGACGTCGAACAATTGGAACGCGACGTTGATCTCGAAGCCGACGCCGTTCGGCCGGCCCATCAGTTCGACGACGAGCACGATCTTCCATACAAGCGACAGGCCCGAGCGCGTCGCGGCGGCGAAAAACGGCGCGAGCTGCGGCAGCACGACATGGCGCAGCCGCTTGCCCGGCGAAAACCTAAACACCCGCGCCATTTCGTCGAGTCCTGCGTCGAGCGTGCGCACACCCTCGCGAATGGTGACCGTCGTGTTCGGCAACTTGTTGAGCGCCACCGCGCCGATGGCCGCGGTCTCGTTGAGGCCACCCCAAACATAGGCGAGCACGATGATGACCAACGCCGGCAGGTTCAGGAGCACGACGATCCAGGGATCGGCGATGCGGTCGACGAGGGCGCTGCGGCCCATCGCGTAGCCGATCGCCGAGCCAACCGCCATCGCCAGGACGAAGGCCGCGGCGACGCGCGCGATCGTTATGCCGAGCGCCGCGAACAGCGCGCCGCTCGCCGCCTCCGCTTTCATCGTCGCGAACACCGTGAAAGGCCCGGGCAGCAAGCGAGGGTTGCCGAAATGCGCCGCGACTTGCCAGAGCGCAAGCAGCGAGAGGAGCGAAAGCAGCCGAACAGTCACGCCTCACTCGCCCGTTTTCGGGTCATAAAACAGGCCCGTGTCGAGTTCAGTGGCGTCGCCGACGAGTTCCTTGCCGCCGATCTCAGCCAGCGCGCGATAAAGCTTGCGCGCGTCCGCCGCTTCCTCGGCGATGGCGCGCTTGGGAACGCCTTCGAGGTAGCGCCGACGATAGATGTCGAGCGCCGCGTCGCTCTTGAGGTTGAGCCGCGCCTTGATCGGCGCCCAGGCGCCCGGCCCCTCGGCGAGAATCGCGCGCGCCTCGGCGACCGCGGCGAAATAGCGCTTGAGCGCGTCCTTGTGCGCAGCGGCGAACGATTCGCTGAACACATAACCGATCATCGCCACGGGGCCGGAAGCGCCGAGGGACTTCTCGACGTCGACCATGTCGATCGCCCGGCGGTAACCGCGCGTCTCCAGATCAGCGCAGAAGTTCCAGTACTCGAGCGCCGCATCGGTCGCGCCTTGCTCGAACAATTCCGCGACCAGCGGCGGCGCTCCATAGTCCAGATGCGGATTCTGCGTGAGGTCGAGACCCTGGCGCTTGGCCGCGGCCTGCAACAGCAGCCAATTGTCGTCGATAGGACCGCCGGCGACGCCAAGCGAACGGCCGACCAGATCTCCGAGCGCGTGGATGGGCGAGTCCTTCGCTACCATGACGGCGCCGGGGGCGTTCAAGTAGGGGGTGAACAGCAACTTGTCGCCAAGCGCGCGCTCGCGCGCAACCCAAAGCCAATCTGAGACGATCATGTCGGCGGCGCCGCCTAGCAACGCGACCTTTTGGGCGTCGGTCGAGGCGAGCTCCGTCGTCTCCAGGTCCAGGTCGGCGGCCGTGTCGAGGCCCCGCGCCTTGATGAGGACGATCTCCCATGACACCGTTCCGGTCTTCTGGAATGCGATGCGAAGGCGATCCGCGGCGGCGACGTTTGGTGCGCAAGCGACGACGCCGGCGATAAGCGCGATGGCGGTGCCAAGGGCGACAAACGGGCTGCGTTTCATGGGTCTTCCCTTTTCTGGCCGTCGCGGCAGCCGCCGCGGCGCATCAACATCCCGCGCGCCGGGTCGTAAGCGAACGCGGATGATCGGCCCCCACTGAGTGGTCCAATGAAAATGTTAGTGCATGGGCGGCCTCGAAGCCAGCGCAAGCAGCGATTGCGGGAACACGATCGCCGCGGGCCGCTTGAACTGGCGGGCCAGCGTCTCGACCATCGCGACCGGGCCGTAGAAGCCGGCGGCCTCGCCGCGCTCGTAAGCTTGGCTCGCCTGGTCGATGCCGCGCACATGCACGACGTTGGGAATGAGCTTGTGATCGCGCGCGCTGAGCAGGACGATGTCGCCGAGCGCGCCGACGTCGACCGCGACCTTCGCGGTTTCGAACAGCGAGAAGTCGAGCGCCTGGCTCGCCTTGGCGGGGTAGAGCGCGAGAGCGAGGCCGTCGATCTGGTGGCGCGGCGAGCTTCACCAGACCGTTGTCGGTCTCGATCTTCGGGTCGAAGGGCAAATTCGGCGTCACATCGGCCGGAGCGCCGCCCACCACAGAGCCCTTCCAGACGCCGTTGCGCAAATCGCCGTTGATGTTGTCGTCGGCGGGCAGTTCACGGACGTCAGCCTTGACGCTGAGAGCGGCGTGCGCGATATAAAGTTGATCGGCGAAGCGGAACACGAAGCGCGGCGCGTTGGCCGAAGCGCCGTGACGCCTTCCTGCAACTTCGACGTCGTTGTTTGAGCAGTTTCCATGTTCGAACTTTCAACCAACGTTGCATCTCCGCAACAACTGCGCCGTGGAGACTTCACGTCTTATGACGCCCTCTATCTCGGAGAGTTCTCCTGCATGGACTATCCGAACAACTTCTGCTCCCATCCGGAATTTCTGGCCGAAGCGGCGGAACTGGTCGGCGCCCAGGGCAAGAAACGCTATTTACGGTTGTTCGCCGTGCCCAGCAACAGCGATTTGCCTGCAGTGACCAAGGTCATCGAGGCGGCGCTTTCACTGCCGTTCGATGGCTTCGAGGTCCATAACCTGGGCGTTCTTCAGATGCTGAAGGAGATGGGCTGCACCAAGCCCATCCATTTGGGGGTGTTCGCCAATCTCTATACCGACGCCACGGCCCGCGTGGTCAAGGAATACGGAGTTACCCGCGTCTATCCCAATCCTGAACTCAGCCTAGAGGAAGCCATCTACATCCGCGATCATACTCCCATTGAAGTGCTGATCCCGGTTCACGGCAAGATTCCGCTGGTCGTGTCGGAGACGTGTTTCATCCATGAGAATTCCGGCGGGATTCCAGGTGAAAAATGCACGTTCAAGTGCGCCCACGAACACTGGTTGACCCGCAACGCCGGCGAGTGGTCTCTCAAGGACACGGGATGCATGACGTTAAGCGGCAGCGACCTTTGCATGCTGGAGCATGTGGAGGAATTGGCCGCCGCTAAACTGACGGCCTTTTATGTCCAAAGTCACGGAGAAAGCGCCGATTACATCGAGGCCGTGGGGCGCATTTACCGCGCGGCGCTCACCAAGGCGTTCGGCGGCGAGCCGGCGGGCGATCTGCATCTTCCGCTGCGGGAACTGGCCGGCTTGGCCAAGATGGGACTGTGCAACGGCTACTATTTCGGAAGCGCTGGCCGCCGCTACGTCGGGAGGGGATGATCATGCCTGCTTTGCTAGCGCCTGGCGGCACCCTGGAGATGGCCTTGATGGCCGTCGATGAAGGGGCGGACATCATCTATGTCGGGCCTCTCGGCTGGAGTCGCCGCCCCTACGAATCCGAGATGACCGACGCTGACATTCATGCAGCCGTCGATTACGCCAGGCGGCGCGAGCGGCAAGTTCGGGTGGTCCTCAACACCTTTCCGAGCCCTTTCGAGATGGACGATTTTATCCGCAAAGCAAGCCTCTACGACAGTTGGGGCGTCTCGGGCTTTATCGTCACCGATCCGGGCGCGATTCGATTGATTCGGTCGCTGCTGCCCGGCACACGGATCCATGTCAGCGTCGGCAGCGGCGTCACCAACGCCTGGGACGCCCGTTTCTACAAGTCGCTGGGGGCGGACGTGATCATTCTGCCCTACCGCTGGGGCGAGATGGAGATCGCCGCTGTCGGCGCCGTTTCGGATATCGGCCTCGAGGTCTTTTTGTTCGAGACGGTGCAAACTGGGAAGATTTGTCCCGGCAAATGCATCATGTCGAGCTATCTCAAATTCCGCGAATGGCTGCCGATCGAAGGCAAGGAGCGGGCGTTCGGCAGCGCCAACCGTGGCGCCAAGGAATGCTATCGGGTCTGTCAGGCCCAATGGGCTTTTTTCAGTGACGAAGGGCGGCCCGTCGATCTGAAATTGCGGCCCGACGCCCGTCTGATGTTGGAGCAACTGCCCAATTTCGTTGGAATGGGAGTCGAGTGTTTCAAGATTTCCGGTCGCGAGCGCCCCACCGCCATGATCCGCGATCTGGTGCGTTTTTACCGTAAAGCGCTGGACGGAATCGTCGACGGCAGCCAGCCCAGGATGGACGTTTACGCCGATGAATTAGCCGCGTTGCGCGCGCGCTGGGTGGCGGAGAAGCGTAAGCGGATCGATTCCTTGCTGGATCGAGCCGACGGTTATGCCGAAGCGCCGCCGGGGGTGGCGACCGCCGAGGTGTCCTGAGCGAAGGCGGTGGCGATAAAGGCGGAAACGACGCGGCGTCCGTGTTGTTGGCGTGCGCGGGAGCGTTGCGCATGCAGTGCGCGCGGCGCCGCCGCCATGTGGCGCCGAGCGCCTTGGCGGCGGCGGCTATAGGCCTTCATGGGCGTCGGAGATCGCCAGCTTGACGCCGCGCAGGCCGTGGCGCGCTGGCGGGCGGCGCGCGCTATATGTTTTCGCGCCTCGCGCGCGATCGCCTCGCCGGACCTCGCCGCCGCTTGGCCGACGATCGCCGCGATGGCGAGAACCGTCGACGAGCCGAGGGGCCGCATCCGGGTTACCGACGAGGCCGGCGGCATCGTGATCCTCACCGAAGCGATGCTTCTGCGCGGCGAAGACGGTCTCGACGGCGGAGCGGACCCTGGAGCGCGCGGCGTTGGCCTTGGCTTGCAACAGGATCAAATCGACGCCCTTGGCGCGGCGGAAATGGACCTTGGAGGCAAAGCCGTTCCGGGCCATGTGCTGTTCGTTGGCTTTCGAGCGATAGGCCGCGCCCGCCCAGACCGGGCTCGCCGTGTTCGTCTTGTCGAGCACCTCAGGCAATCGCGCGCCGTCATACGCGGCCGCGTTCGTCACCGCGAAACGGCGGATGAGGCCGTGAGCGCGGTCGATTGAGACGTGGTTCTTATAGCCGAACGCCGGAATGGCGATCTCGACTTTCGGCCTTCCATCCTCGCCCGCCGGTCGCGCCTTGGCGCGCTTCAATGTCCAGCGCGCGTCGCGGTCTTTTTCGGCGAGCTTGGCCGGCTTGTCTTTCCAATCCTCGGGAATCTGGCCTTCCTTGATCGCCTTCTTCTCGTCTTCGGCATGGCGCTGCCGGGGCGCGGCGACGATCGTGGCGTCGGGGGACAGGGCCCTGAAGCCCCAAGCCCAGAAACCGCATGAACGACAGCCGGTCGCGCAGTTGGAATTCGGCCGCGTCGTCCGACAATGTGTAGAGCGTCTGCAAGACCAGGACCTTGAACATCAGTACGGCGTCATAGGGCGGTCGACCGCCCTTCGACCGGTCGGAACGATCCAGCGCCTCGGTCAACGTCGAACGAAACACCTCGAAGTCGACCAGCGCCGCAAGGCGGACAAGCGGATCGCCGACCTCCGAGAGCTTGCGGTAGCGGTCATCCAGATCGAACAATCCACGCTGGCGAACTGAAGTGGTCCCGCTGCGCGGGTCCACCTCAGCAAAGCCTTGAAACCAACCGCCCAATGACAGGAGGCGTCCGCTCGCGAAGCAGCGACGGACGCCATCGTGCTTGAGCGCGTAACGGCGCATATCTTCCGAGAGCCGCCGCAGCGTCGCAAGTTCAAGGACGAGCAACTTCGCGGCGATAGAACTATCCCCAATTGCCGCGACCAGCAGACGAAGATGAGGAAGGCAACCTAATCCGAAGGGCCAAGAGCAAGGGCTCGCTTCGTCTCCGGCGGAAGGCCGCCGCTCGGGATGACGAGTTCCTCGCCAGCCCTATGGCCTCGTAACGCGTTCACCCGATTCCCTGGTGATCCGGTTCGGATTTGTATGCACTGGACTCGTTGCCAGGAAAGCCAAACTGCGGCAACATGAGGCTGAAATCGGCCGCCGTCTGGGGAATTTCCGATACGCACGCACACCACATCCGCGCCGCCCGTCACCTGTCTGAGAGGTCATGGGAAGTGAGCATCGGCTTCGGCATCCTGAGCTGGCGCGGCTATGCGAGCCTTGCGGCTGGGCTGGAGACCTATCGCAACGCCGACCTGTTCGAGATGTTCGACCGCACGTTGGTCTTTCTGCCGCAAATGGAGGAGGCCGGCGTCGAAATCTCCAAGCGTTTCGGTCTGCCCTTCGCGGGAACCTCGGACAATCTCGGCATTCTCGGCGGCTTCAAGGCGCTGGCTCAGGCGCTGACGACCGACACGATCGTGCTCGCCGAAAACGACTACATCCTCGTCGAGCCGCGCGAGGAGGCCGAACGTCGGCTCGCCGTCGCCCGCCGACACATCGAAGCCGGCGACGCCCATGTCTGGCGTTTGCGCGTCTACGGGCAGCCCAGCCTGGACCATGACTTCGAAAATGTGAAGGCCTATTGGCCTCCTGCGTCCGCCTCGGCGGCCAAGCGGCGCCTTGCGGCCGCGCGCCGTCTGTTGCGCCCGCGCAAGGCCCGGTCGCTCATCGGCCGGACCGCCTTCATCGACGAAGCGCCGGAGCGGCGCTTCCCCGACGACTTTCGGCGCACGGAGGAAGGCGATTTGCTCGTCCGTTCGCGCTCGCTGCCCTGGGCCAACAATGTCTTCATGGTCCGACGCGAGTTCTTTCTCAACATCGTCATCCCCGCGGCCGAAGCCCACGTGCGCGGCCGTCTCGTCAACGGTTTCCCCTCGATCGAAACCGAGCTCAACCGCGGCTGGTGGCGACGCCAGGACTTCTGGATCGGCCTCGGGCGCGGTTTGTTCCTGCATCGACGCCTGGGCGATCGCGGCTATTGACTGAAGTGGTCCCCGAAAATGGGACCACTGGCTTAGTTGGAGGAAGTCTGCTCCGAATGGATTTGAACGGAGCGGAGCATGACGAAAGCGAGACGGGAGATTGATGCGGCGCTGAAGGCGAAGATCGCGCTGGAGGCGCTGCGCGAGCAGGCGAAGGCCGCGCTGTTTCAACGCAGCCAGGTCTTCGCCATGCCGGTTCGGCGCGTGGGCGATTCCCTCGAGGGGTTCGGCATCGTTTACGCCGAAGCGATCTGGCGCGGCGGCCTGGGGTCACGCGTCGAGGGACCTGACCCGGCCGGGCGCTCTGCCGCGTCGCCTCACCGCGCTCGGACGGTGCGGCGCCGCCGGCGGGTGCGCCGGCGATCCGCATGCAGGCGGCGCTGACCCACGCGACGCCGCGTAGCAATCTCACGGAGATGACAGCTGAGGAGCGCGGCGCGCTCGCGCATCGGGTCGCCGGCGCCGATGTCGCCGGAAATTAACGGAAGACCAGCGCTATTGGCGCAAGAACTCGCAAGCCGCGGCCGGCGGCTATGGGCGCGCCCCGGCGCGCCTTTAGCCTTCGAGCGGCGGCCAGGCGAGATCGACCGGCGCGATCACGCGCGGCGCGGCGGGCCAGGCGACCTTCAGCGCGGGGTCGTCGTAACGCACGCCGCGCGCGCGGCCGGGTTTGTAAACACGGTCGATCTGATAGAGCACGTCGGTCGAATCCTCGAGCGTGAGAAAGCCGTGGGCGCAGCCCTCGGGGACGAGCAGGGCCTCGCCGTTGTCGGCGCTCAGGGTCGCCGCCGTCCAGCGGCGATGCGCGGGGCTTTCGGGCCGCAGATCGATGACGACGTCATAAACGCTGCCGCGCGCGACGCGCACGATCTTGGCCTCCGCGAAAGGCGCCGCCTGGAAGTGTAGGCCGCGCAGCGTGTGCTTGGCGTGGTTGCGCGACAGGCTCATCTGCGCGGGCGCGAAGGCGCAGCCCGCGGCGGCGAATTCCTCGGGACAGAACAGGCGGGCGAAGAAGCCGCGCTCGTCGGCGATCGGCTGCGGCAGGATGAGCATGACGCCCGGCAGTTCGGTTCGCTCGAACTTCATGGCGCGAGCACCCGGGTTTCCGGCACGGCGATGACGAAGCGCCCGCCCCATTGCGCGATGAACGCCATATCCGCCCGGATCTCCGCGATCAGGTTCCAGGGCAGGACGACGAGATAGTCCGGCTTGATCTCGCGGATTTTCTCGGGCGCGAGAATCGGGATGCGGCTGCCCGGCAGCAGCTTGCCTTGCTTGGCGGCGCTGCGGTCGAACGCCCAGCCGATGTCGGAGCGCGTGACGCCGCACACGTTGAGGAACGTGTTGCCCTTGGCGGCGGCGCCGTAGGCGGCGACGGTCTTCCCCTCGGCGCACGCGCGGGAGAGGAAGGCCAGGAAGGAGCGTTTGACGGCCTCGACGCGCGGCGCGAAGCCGCGATAGGCCGCGAGCGAATCGAGCCCGGCCTCGCGCTCCTTGGCGCGCAAGGCGGCAAGGCGCTCCGTCTGGCGATGTGAGGCGTCGGCGCGGCAGGCGAAGAGGCGAAGCGAGCCGCCGTGGGTCGGCAGCTCCTCTACGTCGAAGGCGCGTAAGGACGTCGCGGCGAAGATCTTTTCGACCGCGACGAGCGAGAGGTAGGAGAAATGCTCATGGTAGATCGTATCGAACTGCGTCTCGCGGATGAGATTGAGCAGGTGCGGGAATTCGAACGTCGCCACGCCGTCCGGCTCGAGAAGAAGCGCGAAGCCGGCGACGAAGTCGCGAATGTCGGGCGCATGGGCGAGCACATTGTTGGCGGCGACGAGGTCGGCTTTCACGCCGCGCGCCGCGAGCCGCTCGGCCGTCGCGCGGCCGAAGAAGGCGACCTCGGTCGGCACGCCCTTGGCGATCGCCGCGGGCGCCACATTGGCCGCCGGATCGACGCCGAGCACCGGAATCCCCGCCGCGTGGAAATGCTGCAGGAGATAGCCGTCGTTCGACGCGATCTCGACGACGAGCGATTGGGGTCGGAGCGAAAAACGGGCGATCATCGCCTCGGCGTAGCGGCGCGCATGCTCGACCCAGGACGCCGAGAAGGAAGAGAAATAGGCGTAATCGCTGAAAATCGCCTCGGGGCGAACCGGCTCGTCGACCTGGACGAGAAAGCATCCGCCGCAGACGCGCGCGTGCAGGGGATAGCGCCGATCTCGTCCCGCCGCGGCGTCCGCCTCGGTGAGATAGCTGTTGGCGAGCGGCGTCTCGCCGAGATCGACGAAGGTCGTCGTCAGCGGCGCGCCGCAAAAGCGGCAGCGGGGCGGGGTCGAGGCGTCGGTCATCGGCTGCTCACGGCGAAGGGTCGGGCGCTCGAAGCGCGCAATAGGCTTCGATCTGTCGGCGGTCCAGCGAACCGCCGCCGCGCTCGGCAAGCGATTGCGCCAGCCGAGTTCGCTCTGCGCTCGGCGCGCGTCGAGGGAAAGGCTGCGCATCTCGATCACGCCTTCGAGCGGCGCGGCTATTTGAGCCAGGTGATGATCAACGGCGGCGTCCGTCCGCCCGGCCAAAACGCCCTTGAGGGCGTCGGCCGCCGCCCCCCGGGTGTCCTCGCCCCATTCAATCTCGTGCGCACGCATGTCGTGCGCACGAATGGCCTTCATCGTTCGCAACGCGCGCGGTACACTCTTGATCGTCGCTGATTGCGGCATTGAGGGGTGCTCCTATGTGAGTCTCAGCAACCCACGCAGTACCTCCCTCTCACCCCCTGACACAAAACCTCATACGTTACCTCATCAAAACGCCCCGTTGGCTAATCAGCGCGCTTCTGCTTAGATAGGTGGGCGTGATGGCCAGAGGGGTTGCGCGCCGCGTGAAGAAGGGAAACGACAGGAACATGTCCGATGTCGTCATGGTTCTGGGAATGCACCGCAGCGGCACGAGCGCGGTCGCCGGCGCTCTGACGAAACTCGGCGGCGGTTTGCCCAAACATTTGATGGCGGCCAATCCTAGCAATGCTCGGGGCTTCTTCGAGTCCGTCGCTTTCATGAACTTTCACGATGAGCTCCTGGAGTCGGCAGGGTCGAACTGGCGCGATTGGCGGTTGTTCAATCCCGGATGGGATCGATCGCCCGTCGCGGTGGATTTTCGCCGGCGCGCGAAGGACCTTTTCATGGAGGAATTCAACGGCTCGGCGCTCCCGGTTCTCAAGGACCCGCGAATCTGCCGGCTTATGCCGTTTTGGCTCGACGTGCTGCGGGACATGCAGGCGACGCCCCACATCGCAATGCCGATCCGCTCGCCTCTGGATGTAGCCCAGTCGCTCAAGAACGTGCACGGACTTTCACTGACCCACGGCTTATTGCTTTGGCTGCGTCACGTTCTCGATGCGGAGTCGCAAAGCCGGTCCGAGGCCCGGTCGATTTTCACCTGGAGGGATTTCCGGTCGGATTGGCGCGGCGTTTGCGACAAGATCGCCGCGGAAACGCATCTTTCCTGGCCACGCCTGTCGGATCGCGCGTCGCGCGACATCGACCGTTTTCTGACGAAGCAACTGGTCAATCACGACACCGATGACGCCGCGCTCGTCGCGCATCCCGACGTGCACGAATGGACCTTGCGCGCCTATGAGGCGCTGCTGGAATTGGCGCGCAATCCCCTTTCCAACTCCGCCCTGGCGACGCTCGACGACCTTCGCATGCTTCTCGATCAGTCGAGCAAGATCTTCGGCCGCCTGCTCATCGATAGCGAAATCGACTTGGAAGAGGCTCGCGGCCAGGCGCAAGCAGCGACCAGCGAACGGGACGCGTTGCGGGCGCGCGAAATCGAGACGCTGACCGAAAAGGCGGCGGCGCTGGCCGAACTCGCCGCGCGCGTGGAGCAGGCGGAGAAGGCGCGCGAGGAGGCCGCCAGGGAGAAGGAGGCGCTCGCGCAAAGTCTCGCCGCCGCCCTCGCCGAGCGCGAGGCGCTGCGCCAGTCGCACGACGGCGTCGCCGCGGAATTGCAATCGCGGCGGCAGGAACTGGCGGAAAAGGCGGCGGCCTTGGCCGAGCTCGTTGCGCGCGCGCAGGCGGCCGAAACAGCGTTTGACGAGGCGGCGCGCGAGAAGGAGGGGCTTTCGCGAACCCTCGCCGCGGCCGTCGCCGAGCGCGACGCGCTGGGCGAGGAGCGCGTGCGAATCGCGGCGGAATTGCAATCGCGGCAGCGCGAGCTGGCGGAAAAGGCGGCGGCCTTGGCCGAGCTCGTTGCGCGCGCGCAGGCGGCCGAAACAGCGTTTGATGAGGCGGCGCGCGAGAAGGAAGGGCTTTCGCAGTCCCTTGCCGCCGCCGTCGCCGAACGCGAGGCGCAGCATGAAGCGCATGCGGCGACCGCGGCGGAGCTGCGGACGCGACAGGAGGAACTGGCCGCAAAGTTGGCGGTTTTGGCCGAACTCGCCGTGCGCGCGGAAGCGGCGGAACGAGCGCGCGAACAGGCCGCGCGCGACAAGGACGGGCTCTCGCAGACCCTCGCCGCCGCCGTCGCCGAGCTTGCGGACGCGCGCCGGGACCTGGGCGAAATCGAGCGCAAACGGGCCGAGGCGCTCAGCGCTCTCGAATTGGCGGAGGCGGAAAGGGATAAGATGTCCGCCGATCTCGACGCCGCTCGGACGGACGCCGCGGCGCAGAAGGAGAGAGCCGATCGGGACGCCGCCGACGCGCGAAGGACAATCGACGAGCTGACCGACATTTCGAATCGGCGAGCGGCCGAGATCGAGGCCGCGATTTCGGCTCACGGCGAGGCGTCGAGCCGGAACGAGGAACTCGCGCGAGCGCTTCAGCAGATGCGCTATGAGAAAGCGACGGCTCTTCGACGGCTCACCCTGCGCACCGCGGACCTCGAGTCGACGAACGCCGCGCGGATCGAGGCGGAGCGCGAGGCGCGGGACCTGACCCAAGAGCTCGAGTCGGCGCAGCGCCGGGCGGCCGAACTCGCCGAGAAGCGCGGCGAATCCCTGGCCGCGCTCGACCTCGCCCGCGCCGGGGAAGCGGCGAAGGAGGCGGCGCGCGTCGAACTGGCGGCCGATCTCGATCGGGCGCGGCAAGAAAGCCAAGGCCTCGCTTTCCATCTCGAACAGGTTTCCTCGGAGCTGCAACGCGCGCGGGAGCTGGCGAGCGATCGCGCCGCAGCGCGCGAAGCCGCGCACGTGGAGGCCATCGCCGCGGCGCAAAACGCCCACGATGCGAAAATCCACGCCCTGCGCGCCGAACTCGTCGACGCCGAAGCGGCGCTCGCGAGCGCGAGGGCGAGGAGCGCGCGCAAGGGCGTCGGCGCCTGGCTGACGTCGGCGAGCGCGAACCGCCGGCTCGCCAAGCGGCTGTTGCGCAGCGGTCTCTTCGACGCCGAATTCTATCGCGCGCAATATCCCGAGGCGCTCGCCGGGGCCGCGCCCGACGGCGCGAAGGGCGAACTCGCCGCGGCCGAGCATTACGTCGAAGAGGGCTTTTGCCGCGGCTATCGCGCCAATCCGCTGTTCGACACCCGCTGGTATCTGGAGCGAAACGAGGACGTCCGCCGCTCGGGCGTCAACCCGCTGCTGCACTATTTCCTCCACGGCTGGCGCGAGGGCCGCGACCCCGGCCCCGGATTCCAGACCGACTATTATCTAGAAGCCAACCCGGACGTGCGCGCCAGCGGCGCCAACCCGCTGGCGCATTATTTGCGGCATGGGCGGCACGAAGGGCGGCTCGCCGTGCGGCCGGGGTGAGGCTTCGCGACGGCGCGATCCGAGCCGTCCCGCCCGGTGCCGTTTTCCGGCGCGAGTCCAGGATTTCAATCGCTTGCGAGGCGAATTTCCGCCGCGGCGCGCCGCCGGCCCGCCGGCGTCACAAGGCAGGTATGCACATGACTCGAGGGTGAAAGACGCTTGCCGACCGGCGAGAGTTCCCTTAAGGTAGACGGCGCAACGACCCGCCCCGATCGAGCCGAGGCCTTTTTCGTTTCGCGCTCACTGACGCGATTGTCGCAATTCGGGCGTTGGGTCTTTGCGGAGCGCGAGGCGGCCTCGCCGCACGCGGGCCGCTGCGGGGCGAACATGCTATCGGGATCGGTCGGCGCGAGCGATGGGCGGACGAAGCATGCGTATGTTCGCGAGGCTCTTCTCGAATTCCTCCAACGCCGACCGGCGTCTCGCCGAAGACATCGAACTGCTGCGAAAATCGCCCCTGCTCGATCCCGTCTGGTACCGCCAAACCTATCCCGACCTCCGCGCTGCGCCGATCGACGTCGCGCGCCATTATCTCGAACATGGCGCGGCTGAAGGACGCAATCCGGGCCCCAAATTCGATACAAATTTTTATCTGAAGCAGAATCCGGATGTGGCGGCGACCGGAGTGAATCCGCTGGTGCACTATCTATTGCATGGCGCGACGGAAGGTCGAAATCCGCAGCCTCAATTGTTGCAGGAAGCGAGTCGATCGGAAATGGTCGAAGTCCCCAAGGGGGCGAACACAATTGACGTACGAGATTGGCAAACAAATGTCGTGCTCTCGGGTCCCGATCAAGAAACGCATCTCGAACGGCCGATAGGGGTCTTCGTTCACCTATTCTATGAGGGCTTGGCGCACGAAATTGCTGCCTACCTTGCGCGTATCGATCTTCCGACAAATATCTACGTCACCACCGATACAAGTCGGAAAAGAGAACGAATTGCGGAGGTGTTTGCGCAACAGGACGTCTATCCCGCAATTGTAATCGTACCCAACGAAGGATTGGATATCGCGCCATTTTTGTTTGGATTTCCAGAACGATTTCAAGAACACGACATTTGTTTAAAACTGCACGGGAAGAAATCTTCTCATAATCCACCTGAATTCGGCGAAGCGTGGCGGCGGCACCTATTCCCGCAATTGCTGGGCGACGCCGCCCGAGTCCGTTCAATCGTAAATGCTTTCAACGCTGATCCGGATCTCGGGTTATTAATGCCGCAACATTTTGAGAATTTGTCCGGATGGCTAAATATTGGCGCGAACGCCCGACCTATGCAGAAATTGCTCTCTGAGATCAATATAAGGTTGGTTCCGAACCAACCCATCGAGTTTCCGAGCGGGTCCATGTTTTGGTTCAGACCCGAGGCGTTGAGGTCTTTGTTTGGACTTAAACTTCGCTGGACTGACTTTAATGGGTTTTCTAACCTACGAGACAATACTCTTGCCCATGGGGTCGAAAGGTCGTTCTTGTTTTTCTGCGCGCACGCGGGTAAGAAGTGGGCGTTTTTGCCTAAACGAGAGGCTTATTTCGAGCGCTCGCGCGAAGAGGTAATTCGGATTGTCAAAGATAGCGGCCTTTTTGACCCGGTGTTTTACGGCGAGAAAAATATTGATGTTCGTAGGCATGGATTAGACCCACTTGTACATTGGATTGACAATGGTTACCGAGAAATGCGGGACCCATCTAGATTGTTTGACACGAAATATTATTGCCGCGTGGCAGGAATAACCTCTCATCCGGATATTAATCCTGTCGTGCATTATGTTATGGAGGGACGTCGTAAGGGATTGGCAACGGTCCGTCCAATGAATATTTCTGCGTCGACGATAATAAACGATGTGTACTCTGCGTATAGTAAAGTAGAAAACGAAGGAAGCTATGTAGCGGAAACTGTCCCAATCATTCGACGTTCGGATGTTAAGTTCATTGCCTTTTATCTTCCTCAATTTCACCCTTTCTCTGAGAACGATAGATTCTGGGGACGCGGGTTCACCGAATGGGCGAATACGACGAAGGCCGCTCCGATGTTCAAGGGGCATTACCAGCCCCGTCTGCCTGGTGAACTCGGATTCTATGATACGCGCCTCAAAGAAGTTCTGGCGCGACAGATCGAACTTGCCAAACAATTCGGCATTTACGGCTTTTGTTTGCATCATTATTTCTTTGATGGAAAAGGCATAATGCGGGTGCCATACGATATGCTTCTCGCAAATCCCGATCTCGACATCCCCTTTTGTCTTCATTGGGCGAATGAGCCGTGGACCGCAAACTGGGACGGGTTGCCAAATAAGTCCAATGTGCTCTTGAAACAGGCTCATAGTCCGGAAGACGATATTGCGTTTTTCCGCGATATTGAACCCGCTGTAAACGATAGGCGCTATATCACGATCGATGGGCGCCCGGTGCTGGCCATTTATCGTCCCTCGCTCTTCCCGGACGTAAGAGCAACGCTCGAACGATGGCGCGGCTGCTTTCATCGTGCGGGACTGAAAGACCCTTATATGGTCGTCATGCAGACCGCCTTTGAAGGTGCCGTCGACCCACGCAAATATGGGTTTGATGCGGCGATTGAGTTTCCTCCGAGCAATCTCGGAATGAAAACTGTTAACGACCGTATGCAGTTCTATGATCCGGGGTTTGAAGGATACGTGTACGATTATGAGCATGCGGTCGACAGATCGCTGGCGGCTCCGGCGCTGGAGTATCGTCAGTTCCGCGGCATCGTGCCCGACTGGGATTGCACGCCGCGACGGAGCAACCCCGCCCTGATGGTAAATTCGGCCCCGTACCGATACCAGGGCTGGCTGGAAGGCTTATGCGCCGCGACCCACGCCGACCCTACTCGGTCGTGCGACGAGAAACTTATCTTTATCAACGCCTGGAACGAATGGGCGGAAGGCGCCTATCTCGAACCCGACCGCAAATACGGCTATGCTTATCTCGACGCCACAGCTCGCGCGCTCAATAACTTCCGCCCTGCTTCAATCGATCCTCTGCGAGTTCGCGTCCTCATTGCCGCTCATATTTTTTACACCGACCTACTCGATGAATTCGTAGAACACTTCGCGCTAGTTCCTGGCACATTTGACCTGTTGATCACGACGCCCGTCGAGCAACGGGACTACGTCTTTGAACGGGTGCGCGAACGAAAATTGCCAATGTTGGGAAGCCTTAAAGTCATAGGCGTCGACAACGTGGGCGCCGACATCTGGCCATTCATAGCGCACGCGCTGCCGGAAGCCCGGAGCTATGACGTCTGCTGCAAGCTCCATTCCAAGAAGACGCCTTACAATTTGGAGTTTTCCGGATGGCGGGAATATTTGCTCCGCAACCTCTTAGGTTCGCCGCAAAACGTTGCCGCCATAATCGAAGCATTCGCTAATGATCCAAAACTCGGTCTCGTCTATCCAAGAGCGTTTCCGCCGGCGGCGAAACATGTCGAATGGGGCTCTAACTACGAATTGGCCGCGGAGCTGCTTCAGAGGCTCGGAATCAAGGTGACGAAGGCGGAACAGCCCGTGTTTCCCGCGGGCTCGATGTTTTGGTTTCGTCCGCGAGCCTTGACGGCCTTGCTGGGATTGGGATTAACTCTCGACGATTTCGTCCATTCGAAATCGGGCCCGCGTGTTTCAGAAACTGGGCCGGTCATAGACGGGACGCTGGCGCATGCCTTGGAGCGGACTCCATGTTACGTGACGAGAGCGGTCGGTTACCGCATTCACGAGATGCTTTTCGAAAACTGAGCGATGGATTGGGGTAGGCTCTCACGCTTTGATCGATTTGACACCTGCTCGGCGTGCCCGGCTTGCAATGTTCGGGCCTTGAAACTGTTTAGCTCCTGGGGCCGACGTAACGCCGCGACTTGACACGAATCAGGGGAATTCCCTTTTGGCGTCGGTAGAGTGTACTCAGTCACTCGCTGAAAGAAGTTGAGGTTGTGGTGCGAACAAAATGCGCGTTATTTTGGACATACCCTACCGCCATCCTTCGTCAAATGGCATCAGAAGGACGTGACACTTATGTCGCATGTCGGATACACGCACGATGGATTCTGCCCTTGCTGCGACACCCCGCAAACCTTCAGAAGCGACTCCGAATGGTTTCGGGATTTCCTCATCTGCGGGAACTGTGGGTCGCTCGTGCGCGAGCGCGCTCTCGCCCTCGTTGTCAAAGAGGTCTTTCCGAACTGGAGAGACGTGTTCATTCACGAGTCGTCACCTGCTCAACGCGGATTCTCCGAACGCATGGCGCGAGAGGCTCGCCACTACGTGCCGTCACACTACTTTCCCCATGAAATTCTTGGAACAACCGTTAACGGATTTCGGAACGAAGACCTTGAGAAACAGACTTTCGATGACGAGATATTTGATCTCGTTGTCACCCTAGATGTAATGGAGCATGTATTTAACCCGAAGATGGTTTATGCGGAAATATGGCGGACGTTGAAAAAGGATGGATATTACTTGCATACATTTCCAATAAGAAAACACTTGGTGGAAGCTTTAACACCGCTAGCGACCCTCAATTCGGATGGCTCCGTCAATCATCTAACCGCCACTCCGGAATACCATGGCAATCCGATCGATGAAAAAGGCGCGCTTGTCACTAACGATTACGGCTACGATATTTCAAAACAGATCGCACAATGGGCGCCATTCGACGTCAGAATTATACGATTTTGGGATCCGACGCACGGTGTCATAGGAGAGTACACCGAGGTTATCGTATGTCGGAAGTGAAGCATCGCTTTTCTGTTCTCTCGGGCCGATACTCGTATTATCGGGCGTGTGAAGGTAGGGTGTAGGAAGCAACAATCCGCATTAAGTCCAAATCGATGCTCAAGGCGTCGACGTTTGGCGAATGCAGTTAGAGAAGGGTTTACAGCGATGAGGGAGACGGGTGATGGTGGACAAATGGCAGAGAAATATGGTATAGTTATAACGACAATCAATTACCCAACAAGGGGAGTCGCGGATATTAGCCGTGGTGCAAGTAAACTCGACGCACGATTTGTCCTGATCGGGGATCAGAAGAGCCCAGCCGACTTCCAGCAGGAGGGAGCGCTCTATCTCGACCTCGACGCTCAGCGAAAGTCGGGTTTTAGATACGCCGAACTTGCCCCGGCACGACACTATGCGCGCAAGAACATCGGCTATCTAGCGCTTATCCGCGACGGTGTTTCGGTTCTATTGGAGACCGACGACGACAACATACCGTGCGCAGAGTTTTGGACGCCGCGCAAGTCAACGGTGCCGGCTCGGCTTGTCACGACACCGGATTGGGTGAATGTCTATGCATATTACGCTTCCGGCGTGGTGTGGCCGCGGGGTTTTCCCCTCGATCGCATCAATCAGCCCCCGCCTGCATGGAGTGAGCTTGCCAGCGAAGAGGTCTACTGCCCTATACAGCAAGGGTTAGCTGACGAGAATCCCGACGTAGACGCAATTTATCGGCTCGTTCTACCGTTGCCGATGAATTTTCGGCAAGAGGCTCCGGTGGCCTTGCGAGGGGCATGGTGCCCGTTCAACAGTCAGAACACGACGTGGTATCGAGAAGCGTTCCCTCTGCTCTATCTTCCCTACTATTGCTCGTTTCGGATGACTGATATCTGGCGCAGTTTCGTCGCGCAACGCATTGCTTACCTCAATGCGTGGGGCATTCTGTTCCACAGCGCGACCGTCATTCAAGAGCGCAACGAACACGACCTGTTGCGCGATTTCGAGGAGGAAGTCCCCGGCTATCTCAACAACGACCGCATCCGCCAAGCGTTGGAGGAGATCGATCTCCGGTCCGGACCGGAGCACGTTGCGGCGGCAATGCGGGCGGCTTATGAGCGGCTGGTGGCGCTCAACTTCATAGGCCCACAGGAGCTACCTCTGCTCGATGCGTGGCTTGAGGATCTTTCCGGCCTTTGAGCGGTTGTATGTTCGATCCAAATAGTGGTAGGCCTTTGGGTATAGGTGAATAGAAGGACGACCATCGTTGCGCAACGACATTCCATTGGAAAGGTTTTCCCTTCATATGGGAGCGGGTCTATCTGGGGATGGGTCACACCTATATTTTCACGGTGATAACAGTGGCTACGTGATTTGCAGTCCACATATTTCTGTCAAGGCGGGTATTCACACGTTCATCGTGGATATATTGCTTCCGGCGAGAGAAATACCATGCGGGCACGTTGCGGTGTTCCGTGACAACACTGTTATCGCATCGCAGCAGATTTCAACTCATTGCAATACGATTACCATTCAGGCTTTTACTAGCGTAGAAGGCGATCTTGAACTTAAAATTTACAGCAAAGTGACGTATTTGCTGATCCGCCGGGTTACATATTGGCGCGGAGCATTTGTCCGAAGTCCTAGCTTACCCCTATTTGATCCTGAGCATCTGCGCCAACGCCTTGTCGAGAGTCTCAGTCCCGACGCGACGCCGTCACTACCTTCGGAATGGACTGATCCGAAAATCGTGGCAGACGCCTTGTTCGGCGACAACCGGTTTCGCATCATTCCGTTTCAATCCCTTGATGAACATGAAAGCCTTTGGCAGCATGCTGGAGTCATGCCGGCCGTCATCAAGGCATTTTTTGTTCAGAATAATGGAAAACAATCGCAGCCGTGCACGGTGCCCGCCGACGATCTTGTAGATGGATACCCCGAGTTGACTAACAGCTTTCAACAGGGGATTATTTCCTCCGGCTGCCTTGAGGTGGTTTCCCCCTACGATGGATCACTCATCCGGACGCAAAATTCCATTCCCGTGCCGATCGCTCGCTTTATCCTTCCCATTGTGTATGAGTTCCAAGGTGAAAATCCGATCGTTGTCGGTGTGGGCACTGGCTGGGCCGGGTCGGCATCGTTCATGTGGCTGGTGAAGCACGATATTGTTGTTCATGACAATTTCAGAGACACTGATTGGTCGAACCCCGAGCAGGTGATTTCCCAATATCTCGCTTTCTGCGTAGGGCACGCTGATCGACTCAACGATTATAGAAAGTCTAGGCATACGGTGGCATTGGCCTCCGGCTTTAATTACAATATGGGTCATTATTTCTGGAATGAGACATCCGGCCTCGAAAGGGTGATCAGACTTACGAGCCTCGCCGGAGTTCAGACTATCTATTCGCCTAGATCGCGATGGCTAAGTATGAAAGAAATATTCGCGCGTGATCCGCTGCCGCCGGTAGTCGAACTCGATGACTGGGAAGATTTGGCTGGTGAGGCGCTGGATCGTAATCAAATTCTCGTCCACCCTGCCGGAACGCTATGCGACGATAGACTGGTTTTTAAGATAAGGCGAGCAGCCGAAACACGCTTCGCGGCGGAAGCGCCTGAACGCTGGCAAAGCGCGAATGATTTGACCTCGAAAGGCCAATACGTCCTTTACGTGAACTTGCGATCACACAACAAAGCTTGGGTCGAACAGGATTTGGGAATTATTGCGATCATTCGCGCGTTGCGTTCCGTCCATGAGGGTGAGATCGTCGTCTACCTCGACGGATGGGCGGACTGCAAGGAGTCCGCCGACGCAATCGCCGCGACTCCGATCGACCGCGTCACTTACGTCAAGGGACTCATGGGCCTGCACGCGGGCTTTCCAGAAACACTGCATTGGGCGTTTCGATGCGATTTCTTTGTTGCGGTGATCGGCAGCGGGCTCGTGCCGGTGACTTGGCTAGCTAATAAGCCTGGCATTTGTTATGGCGATAGCGGCCACCGCCACCAAATGACATATTGGCAACGCGTGCGGAATGATATGGCCACGATCAGCTGCCCGACGGCGGACCAGATCCGAGACGTGAGCGATCAAGCTTATGCCAACTACAGCATTGATCCCGCGATTATGGTCAGGCTGTTCCTAGACCTATGGTGCCGACTTCAAACATCGGCAGGCGTTTAAGTGTATTATAATTCAATGGAGATTATCGTTGACTCAAGACATCCCGCTTTCAAGCTTTTCTCTCCAACTTGGAGCGGCCCTATCTAGGGACGGGACCTCGATCACCTTTGGCGGGAAAGACCGCGGCTTCGTCGTGTTTGGCCCCTATGTGCCGATCAAGATTGGACTTTACACTTTTGTCGTGGACATCTTGTTTCCGATAAGTGAGATACCATGCGCTTTCATCGATATATACGGTGAGGGGATTGTCTTTGCATCGCAACGGATTTCGACCCATTGCAGCACGATACGCATCCAAACTTACGTCAGAATCGACTGCAGACTGGAAGTCCGCCTCTACAGCGAATGGACTTCGTTTGAAATCAAGCGGGTGACATATGCTTTGGGAGTCGCCACCGGGGCGCCTGGAGTACCTCAAGTGGCCCGCGTGGAGCTGCGCGGCGCGCTTGCGCAGCTTATTAACGCTGATAGATTATACCCCGATGCGCTGCAAGAGTGGGCCGATCCTAAGATCGTCGCGAATGCCTTGTTCGGCGACAACCACGTTCAGATGCTGCCGATTAACTCTCTTTACGACCATGAAGGCCTTTTGCGGCATGCCGGAATCATGCCGGCCGTTATTCAGGCCTTTTTCGTTCAGAATAATGCCGCTCTCATTGAAGGGGCCGTCACCGGTGATCTTGTCGACGGGTTTCCCAAGCTCACAAACGCTTTCCAGCCAGGGATCGTCGCCTCGGGCTTCCTTGAGCTGATTTCGCCTTATGACGGTTCGCTTATCCGTACGCAAAACTCGATACCGGTGCCGGTCCGCCACTCCGTCCTTGCGATCGTGTACGAATTCCAAGGCAAGAATCCGATCGTCGTTGGCACAGGCACCGGCTGGGCGGGCACGGTTTCGTTCATCTGGCTAGTGACGCAGGATATTGTCATCTATGAAAACGAAGGATACACGAATTGGTCTCATCCAGAGGAGGTAATCTCCGAATATTTATCGCTCTGTGTTCAACACTTTGACCAGATGAGCGTCTATCGGAGGAGCCAGCACAAGCCGGCATTGGCTTCCGGCTTTGGCAACAATATGGGTCACTACTTCTGGAATGAGGTGTCCGGTCTCGAAAGATTGATCCGGTTGACAGGTCTGAACGACGTCCAAACTGTCTATTCACCTCAAGCGAAATGGCTCGCTATAAAAGATATCTTCGCGTGTGATACGCTGCCTCCCGTAGTCGAACTCGCTGACTGGGGGAAGTTGTTCGATGAGATGCTGAGCCGCAACGAAATTCTTGTCCGGTCGACGGCTACGAAAATCGATGACGCGCTGGCCAACAAGATTCGCCGTGCGGCCGAAGCGCGCTTTGCTGCTGAAGCACCGGAACGGTGGCAAAGCGCGGAAGCTTTGAGCTCCAAAGGCCAATATGTCCTTTACGTGAACTTGCGATCGCACAACAAGGCCTGGGTCGAACAAGATGAAGGTATCATCGCCATCATTCGTGCCTTGCGATCCGTATATGATGGCGACATCATCGTCTATCTTGACGGATGGGCGGACTGCGAAGAATCGGCCAGGTCGATCGCTTCGACCCCTATCGACCGCGTCGCGTATGTCATGGGGCTCATGGGCTTGCACGCCGGCTTTCCTGAAACTTTGCACTGGGCTTTTCGATGTGACTTCTTTGTCGCGGTAATCGGCAGTGGGCTTGTGCCCTTGACCTGGATCGCCAATAAGCCAGGCATTTGCTACGGCGACACCGGTCACCTCCATCAAATGAATTATTGGCAAGATGTCCGGCATGGCAGCGCCCCGATCAGCTGGCCTGCGGCGAGCCAGATTTGGGACCATGAAAACTTATACTATACCAACTACAGCATTGAGCCCGCGATTATGGTCAAGCTGTTCCTTAATGTATATGGAACCCACTCGCATCCGAACGGCTCTTAGAGTCCGTCCGGAGACTTCATGAGGGATTACAGAGTTTTCTGAGCATGAGGCGGATGGAGGCGAGGCGGAGGAAGGCGAGGGCGTTGCGGTTGAGGTTTTCCCAGTCCTTTGCCAGGC
>JBEKAL010000083.1:0-13377 GCA_050015935.1 Roseiarcus sp. | reverse complement strand
TGACGGGATGGCTGCTCGCCGAGCAATCCCAGCTCACCCATCTCATCGCGGCGCACGTGAAGGCGCTCCACGGCGACCCCGCCGCGATGTGGGGCCTCGTCGGCATCGGCTTCGCCTACGGCGTCTTCCACGCCGCGGGACCGGGACACGGCAAGGCGGTGATCGCCTCCTACATGATGGCCAACGATCGCGCGCTCAGGCGCGGCGTCGTCCTGGCGTTTCTGGCGGCGCTGCTGCAGGGCGCGGTCGCGGTCGCGTTGGTCGGAATCGCCGCGCTGGCCTTCAACGCCACCGCGTCGCAAATGAACCGCGCCGCCGATTGGCTGGCGCTGGCGAGCTACGGCGGCATCATCGCCATCGGCGCCTGGCTGGCGTGGACCAAGGGGCGCGCGCTGATCGCGGCGCTGCGGGCTAGGCGCGCCCGCCGCGCGACGATCGCCGGCGGGACGCTCTACGACGGCGCGCCGTGGCGGCCGGGGGCGAACGGAAACGGCGAAAGGGCGTTTCGCGCCGCCGCGCCGGGCGGCGAGGCGATCGCGGCGGCCGAATGCGGCCATTCCCATGCCCCCGACGCGGCCGCGCTCGGCGAAGGATTTTCCTGGCGCGGCGCGGCGGCGACGGTTCTCGCGGCGGGGTCGCGGCCCTGTTCGGGGGCCATTCTCGTGCTGGTGTTCGCGCTCGCGCAGGGGCTGTTCGCGGCGGGCGTCGCCGCGACTTTCGCCATGTCGCTGGGCACGGCGCTGACGACGGGCGCGCTCGCCTGGGCCGCCGTCTTCGCCAAGGCCGTCGCCATGCGCATGGCGGCGGGCGACGATTCGCGCGTCGCGCTCGCCGCCCGCGGCTTCGAATTTGCCGCCGCGCTGCTGGTGCTCGCCTTCGGTCTCGCGCTGCTTTTCGGCGCGCAGGGCGGGGCGTGAGCGCCCGCGATCGATGCGCCTTGCCGCGCCCCGCCGCCGCCGCTACAAGCGCCGCGACGACCTTTCCGAGCAGACCCTGGGCATGCCCGCCACATCCGACGACCTGATCGCCTTTCTCGATTCTCTCGCGATTCCTTCGACGACGGTCGAGCACCTGCCGCTTCACACCGTCGAGGAGTCGCAGGCCCTGCGCGGCGACATTCCCGGCGGGCACGTCAAGAATCTGTTCGTCAAGGACAAGAAGAGCCGGCTGTTCCTGCTCGTGCTCGGCGAAGAGACGAAGATCGATCTCAAACGCGTGCACGAGAAGATCGGCGCCCAGGGGCGTGTCTCCTTCGGCTCGGCCGAGCTTTTGGAGGAGGTCTTCGGGGTCAAGCCGGGCGCCGTGACGCCGTTCGGCGCGATCAACGACGCGAAGGGACGCGTCAGCGTGGTCTTGGACGGCGCGATGATGCGCCAGGCGCGGCTCAATTTTCATCCCCTCGTCAACACCCGCACCACCGGACTGGCGAGCGAAGATCTCCTTAAATTCTTGCGCGCCACCGGCCATGAACCGATCCTCGCCGATCTCGGCGAGCACGGCGGCGGCGTTGAATAATCGCGGCCGCGGCGCCATTTAGGCGACGGCAAGCCCCTCGAGGGCGCTTTGGAGGCATGGAACATGGCGAACGGCAACGGCGCAGGAGCGCCCGCGAACCCGGTAAAGGACGTCACGACGGCCTCGTTCAAGGCCGACGTGATCGCCGCCTCGGCGCGCCAGCCGGTGCTCGTCGACTTCTGGGCGCCATGGTGCGGCCCTTGCAAGCAATTGGGGCCGGCGCTGGAAAGGGCCGTCGCCGACGCGAAGGGCAAGGTGCGGCTCGTCAAGATGAACATCGACGATCATCCGCAGATCGCCGGTCAGCTCGGCATTCAGTCGATTCCCGCGGTGATCGCCTTCGACAAGGGCCAGCCGATCGACGGTTTCATGGGCGCGCTGCCCGAGAGTCAGGTGCGCGGCTTCATCGAGCGTCTGGTCGGGCCGCTCACCGCCGCGGCGGACGAGCTTCTCGCGCAGGCCGAGGCGGCCGCCGCCAAGGGCGACGCGGCGGGGGCGGCCTCGCTCTACGCGCGCGTCCTCACCGAGGACGAAACCAACCCCAAAGCCATCGCCGGCTTGGCCAAGCTGCATGTCGAGGCTGGCGACCTCGATCAGGCCAAGGCGGTGCTTTCGATGGCCGCGCCGCCGCCGGCCGGCAAGGATCAGAACCCGGCTCTCGCCGCGGTTTGGGCGGCCGTTCGCGTGGCCGAGCAGGCCGCCGCGGTCGGCGATCTCGCGCCGCTGGAAAAGGCGCTCGCCGCCGATCCCGACAATCATCAGGCCCGTTTCGACCTCGCGCTGGCGCTCAACGCCAGGGGCCGGCGCGACGAGGCCGCCGACTGCCTGCTGGCGATCATCAAGCGCGACCGCCAATGGAACGACGAGGCGGCGCGCAAGCAGCTTCTGCAATTCTTCGAGGCCTGGGGCCTGATGGACCCGGCGGCGGTCACGGCGCGGCGCAAGTTGTCGGCGATCCTGTTTTGATCGGCGCAGGGCCGCGCCGCGTTCGAGTCGAATTCCATGAAGCTCAACAGGAATTATCGCCGGCCGAAGGAAATGCCGCAGGCGATGCCGGTGTTTCCGCTCGCGGGCGCGCTTCTGCTGCCGCGCCGGCCGATCCAGCTCACGATCTTCGAGCCGCGCTATCTCGCCATGCTCGACGACGCCCTCTCCGGCGAGCGGCTGATCGGCATGATCCAGCCGCGCGCCGGTTACGACGCCGTGGAGCCGGCGCCTGAACTCTGTTCCGTCGGCTGCGCCGGGCGCATCGTGCAATACGCCGAAATCGGCGACGACCGCTGCTTCCTCACCTTGATGGGCGTGGCGCGCTTCCGCGTCGTCGAGGAACAGACGGCGACGACGCCGTATCGGCTGGTGCGCGCCGACTTTTCCGACTTCGCCGACGATTTCGAAGCGGGCCTGGGCGAAAGCGCGGTCGATCGCAACAGCCTCGTCGAGGCGCTCAGGGCGTTCGCCGAGGCCAACGAGATCAAGATCGATTGGGAGGATGTCGACAAGGCCTCGAACGAAACCCTGGTCAACAGCCTGGCGATGCTCAGCCCTTACGGCGCCAAGGAAAAGCAGGCGCTGCTCGAAGCGGCGGACCTCAAATCGCGCGCCGAAATCCTGGTGGCGATTTCGCAGATGGAGCTGGCGCGCAGCGCCGACGCCTCGATCCAGCTGCACTGAGGCCGGTCTCGACGAACGGGGTGAGGAATCGACTCGACCGTCATCGCGAGGAGCGGAGCGACGAAGCAATCCATGCGGCGGTTGCGCCGTGGATTGCTTCGCTGCGCTCGCAATGACGGCGGCGGGTTCGATTGTATCGGAACCGGCCCGCGCTTCGTTCAGCAGATGCGCGGCAATTGCTCGCCCGACAGCCAATCGACGATGCGGCCGCCGCCGAACGCGGTGCGCATCTGCACGAAGCGGTTGGGGTCGGCGACCGCGCGGCCGATCAGGGCCGCCTCGCGGCCGAGCGGATGGGCCTTCATCGCCGCGAGGACCGCGTCCGCGACTTCGGGCGCGAGCACGGCGACGAGCTTGCCCTCGTTGGCGACGTTGAGCGGATCGAGCCCGAGAAATTCGCAAGCCGCGGCGACTTCCCCGCGCACCGGAATCGCCTCTTCCTCGATCTCGAAGCCGACGCCGGACTGATGCGCGAGTTCGTTGAGCGCGGCGGCGAGCCCGCCGCGCGTCGGATCGCGCATGACGCGCACGCCGGCGCCGCCCGCCGCCATGATCGCGGCGACGAGGCCGTGCAGCGCGGCCGAATCGGAGAGGATTTGCGTCTCGAATTCGAGGTTCTCGCGCTTCGACATCACTGCGACGCCATGGTCGCCGATCGTGCCCGACAGCGCGACGAGATCGCCCGGCCGCGCCGCGTCGCTGGAGAGGCTGAGGCCCGCCGGCGCGAGGCCGACGCCGGTCGTCGAGATGAACACCCCGTCGGCCTTGCCGCGCTCGACGACCTTGGTGTCGCCGGTGATGATCGGCGCGCCCGCGGCGCGCGAGGCCTCGCCCATGCTCATCGCGACGCGCTTCAGGTCGGCGAGCGCGAAGCCCTCCTCGATGATGAAGCTCGCCGAGAGATACAGCGGACGCGCGCCCGCCATCGCGATGTCGTTGATCGTGCCGTTGACGGCGAGCGAACCGATGTCGCCGCCGGGAAAGAAGATCGGCGTGACGACATAGGCGTCGGTGGTCATCACCAGGCGCCCGGCGGGCGGGTCGAAGGCCGACTGGTCGTTGCCCGCGCGCAGCCAATCGTTGTCGAAGGCGGCGTGGAAGACGTCTTCGATCAACTGCCCCATCGCGCGCCCGCCGGCGCCGTGGGAAAGATCGACGCGGCCGTTTTTCACATCGAGCTTGCGGCGGATCGGCTGTTGCACGCTCACGCGACCTTCCACCGTTGCGGCGCGGCTTTCGCCGCCTCGCGAAAGCGGCCGTAAGTCCAGTGCGCCGAACAGGCGCCCTCGGGCGAGACCATGCACGAGCCCATCGGCGTATCGGGCGTGCAGGCCGAGCCGAACAACTTGCAATCCCTCGGCTTCTTCGCGCCGCGCAGGATCGCGCCGCATTCGCAGGCCGGGTTGTCGCGCGCAGGGACGGCGACGAGGCCGAAGCGCTTTTCCGCGTCGTAGCGGGCGTAGGCGGGCCTCAGGCGCAACGCGCTGTCGGGCAGCCAGCCGAGGCCCCGCCATTCGAACGTCTCGCGCGTTTCGAAAATCCGAGCCATCTCGGCCTGCGCCCGGAGATTGCCGGTCTCGGTCACGGCGCGGATATACTGGTTTTCGACTTCGCTGCGTCCCTCGTTGATCTGCCGCACCAGCATCAGAATCGCCTGCGCGACGTCGAGCGGCTCGAAACCGGCGATGACGACCGGCTTGCCGAAACGTTCGGCGAAGACGCGATAGGGCCGCGTGCCGATGACCGTGCTGACGTGCGCGGGGCCGACGAATCCTTCGACCCGCACCGCGTCCGCTTCGCTTCCGTCGGCGCTTTCGAGGATCGCGCGCATCGCCGGCGGCGTCATCACGTGATTGCAAAGAACCGAGAAATTCGCCAGCCGCTTCTTTTCGGCGGCGCGAATGGCGAGCGCGGTCGGCGGCGTCGTGGTCTCGAAGCCGACGGCGAAGAAGACGACTTCGCGGCACGGCTCCCGCTCGGCGATGCGGATCGCGTCGAGCGTCGAATAGACCATGCGGATGTCGGCGCCCTCCGCCTTGGCCTTGATGAGGCTCGCCCCGCTCGATCCGGGCACGCGCATCAGGTCGCCGTAGGCGCATAGCGTTACGCGGGGATCGCGCGCGCAGCGAATAGCCATGTCGACGCGCGCCATCGGCAAAACGCAGACCGGACAGCCCGGTCCATGAATCATGCGCACGTTCTCGGGCAGCAGGTCCTCGAGCCCGTAGCGCGAAATCGCGTGGGTGTGACCCCCGCAGAACTCCATGAAGTGATAGAGGCGTCGAGGCGACGCCTCGCGCGCGATCGTCGCCGCGATCCCTTTAGCGAGCTTGCCGTCGCGATATTCGTCGACATATTTCATTGCGGCGCTCCGTCCGCCTCGTCCTGGCCGGGCTTGTCCCGGCCATCCACGCCTTCCCGCCGCCGGTCAACTCGCAAGCTCGGCATGAACCGCACCGCATGGATGGCCGGGACAAGCCTTGCCACGACGCGGGGAGAATGAGCGCAACTCATGCGACCACTCCCGCGGAAGCGAGCAGTTTGAGCGTTCGTTCCGCCTCGTCCGGGTCGATCTTGGCCAGCGCGTAGCCGACGTGCAGCACGACGTAGTCGCCCACTTGCAGGTCTTCGACCAGCGCCGTCGAAACGATCCTGACGACGCCGTCGAGGCTGACCTTGGCCATTTCGTCGGGCAGGATTTCGCTGACTTGCACGGGGATGGCGAGACACATGGCTCAATCCTCCTCAAAGTTCCCGCCGGCGCGAATCCGCGCCAGGGCGAAGGCCGCCTGACCGAGCGAAACGCCGCCGTCGTTGGCGGGAACCGCGCGAGGCAAATAGGTCTTGAGGCCGCGCCCGCGCAACGCCGAGCAAAGACCGTCCGCGAGAACCTTGTTCATCAGACAGCCGCCGCCGAGCGCGATTTGCGCCGGCCCACGCGCCGCAGCGGCCGCGGCGATCCACTCGTCGAGGGCGGCGCCGAGCGCGCCGTGAAACAGCTCCGCCGCCTCGCGGCCGCGCAACCGCTCGTCGACGATCGCCGCCATCAGCGGCGCCATGTCGAGCCGCCCCGCTTCGATGCGCCAAAGCTTTTCGCACGCGCGCGGCGTCTCGATCAGCGCTTCGAACTCCATCGCCGCCTGGCCTTCGTAGCGCTGCACGAGGCAAACGCCCGCCAGCGCCGCTCCAGCGTCGAACAGCCGGCCGAGACTGGTGGTCATGGGAAAACGCGCGCCGCGGGCAAAGCTCTGCGCGAGCCGCGCCGCATAGGGCGTGTCGGGAAACAGGCGCTCCACCGCGTCGAGCCGGCCGAGCCGATCGAGCATGGCGACCCCCATCCGCCAGGGCTCGCGCGCGGCGCGGTCGCCGCCCGGCAGCGCGAGCGGTTCGAGACAGCCGACGCGCTCCCAATGGGCGCCCTCGAGCAGGATCAATTCGCCGCCCCACGGCGCGCCGTCCGCGCCAAGGCCCTGCCCGTCGAGCGCGACGCCGATGACGGCGCCGCTCAGGCCGTGCTCGGCCGCGACCGCCGCGACATGCGCGACGTGATGCTGCACGCGCGCACAAGGCAGCCCCGACTCCTCGGCCCAGCGCGTCGAGTGGAAATCGGGATGCAGGTCGCAGGCGGCGAATTCGGGCGTGATCGCCAGGATCGAGCGCAGATGCGCGATCGTCTCGTTGCGGAAGCGGATCGTTTCGCGGTCGTCGAGATCGCCGACATGTTGCGACACGAACGCCTCGCGCCCGCGCGTCAGCGTCACCGTGTTCTTGAGATCGGCGCCGGCGGCGATGACGCTCGGGCCGTCGGCGCCGAGGTCGATCGGCGCGGGCGTGAAGCCGCGCGCGCGTCGCAAGAAGGCAGGCGCGCCGTCGAGGACGCGCATCACCGAATCGTCGGCGCGCGCCACGATGGCGCGCTCGTGGGTGACGATGAGGTCGGCGATTCCGCGGAGGCGCCGGCGCGCGTCCGCGTCATCGGCGACCAGCGGTTCGCCGCCGACATTGGCGCTGGTGGCGACCAGCGCGATATCGTTGGCGGCGTGGCGCCAGCTCGCGAAATCCGGCGCGCCCGCCAGGGCGTGCAGCACGAGCCAATGCAGCGGCGTATAGGCGAGCATGACAGCGACGTCGCTCAAGTTCGGCGCGACGCTGGGGGCGAGGACGCCGCGGCTCCTGGCGACGACGATCGGCCGCGCGCGCGACTCCAGAGCCGCGCATTCGGCTTCGCCGAGTTCGGCCAGCAGCGCCGCGCTCGCCGCATTGGCGACCATCACGGCGAAGGGCTTGGCCTCGCGCGCCTTGCGGCGGCGCAGCTTCGCCACCGTCGCCTCGTCGCGCGCGTCGCAAACGAGGTGGAAGCCGCCGAGCCCCTTGAGCGCGACGACGCCGCCGTCACGGACGCAGGCGGCGATCGAAGCGATTTCGACATTGAGCTTCGGGCCGCAGCGCGGGCAGGCGATCGGCTCGGCGTGAAAACGGCGGTTCGTAGGGTCGGCGTAGTCGCTCGCGCAATCCCTGCACATGGCGAAAGGCGCCATCGAGGTTTGCGCGCGATCGTAGGGCAACGCGCGCGTCAGCGTGTAGCGCGGCCCGCAATTCGTGCAGTTGACGAGCGGATAATGGTGGAAACGGCTCGCCGGGTCGAACAGCTCGCGTAGGCAATCCTCGCAGATCGCGACATCGGCGCCGATGCGCGTGAGCGCTGGCCCGGCCGCCGTCGCGTGAATCGCGAAGCCGTCGCCGCCGGCGAGCGGCAGCTCTGCGACGTCGATGGAATCGATGCGCGCGAGCGGCGGCGGCGCAAGGCGCAAAGAGTGGAGAAACTGCCCGGCGCCGGCGCCCTCCACCTCGATCAGCACGCCCTCGGCGTCGTTCAGCACGAAGCCGCTGAGCGCGAGGCGGGAAGCGAGGCCGTGAGCGAATGGACGGAAGCCCACCCCCTGTACGGCGCCGCGAACGCGCAGGCGCAAGCGCCTGTCGTAACGCGCGTCGAGAGAGAGGAGCGCCGACATCGCCTATCCCTTCGCCGCATCGACCGCGCGGCGCGCGGCGGAGGCTTCGATCCAGGCGGTGAAGGCGGCCATGCCTTCGCCCGTCTTGGCCGAGACGATCAGCGTCTGCAGCCGCGGGTTGACGCGAAGCGCGTTGGCCAGACACGCGCCGACGTCGAAATCGAGATGCGGCAGCAGGTCGGACTTGTTGAGCAGCAGCAGATCGGCCGCCGCGAACATGTCGGGATATTTGAGCGCCTTGTCCTCGCCCTCGGTGACCGACAACACGAGGACCTTGTGCGCTTCGCCGAGGTCGAACGCCGCGGGGCAGACGAGGTTGCCGACGTTCTCGATGAACAGCGCCGAGCCCGGCGGCGGGGCCAGCGTTTCGACGGCGTGGCCGACCATATGCGCATCGAGGTGGCAGCCCTTGCCGGTGTTGATCTGGATGGCGGGAGCGCCTGTGGCGCGGATGCGCTCGGCGTCGTTGGAGGTCTGCTGATCGCCCTCGATCACCGTCACCGCCATGCGATCCTTGAGCGCTTCGATCGTCTTGACCAACAGGCTGGTCTTGCCCGAGCCGGGGCTGGAGACGAAGTTGAGCGCGAAAACGCCGCGATCGGCGAAAAAGCGGCGATTGTCGTCGGCGTAGGCGTCGTTTTTCGACAGAATGTCGCGCTCGATGCGCACGATGCGCTCCTGGCTCATGCCGGGAACGTGCGCACCCGCAATGCCCCTGCCGTAGTCGACCGCGCCGTCGTCGTGATGATGGCGATGATCGCGATCGTGCGGATGGTCGTGATCATGAGGATGGTCGTGATCGTGGGGATGGTCATGATCGTGATCGTGCGGATGGTCGTGGTCGTGCGAGTGGTCGTGCGCGCCATGCGCGTGCGCGGCCTTGTCCTTGTCGAGGGCGATCGTCGCTTCGCCGCATCCGCATACGCTGCACATCAATCAATCTCCATCTCGCGAATCTTCAATTCGTCTCCGGCGGTCATCCGCACGCGGGCGCCGCCGCATTCCGGGCAGGCGCCGAAGCGCTCGGCGAGCGCCACGCTCTTTTCGCAATCGAGGCACCAGCCGGCGCCGGCGACGCGCTCGATTTCCAGCTTCGCGCCCTCGGCGGCGGTGCCTTTGGCGACCGCCGAAAAGCAGAAATCGAGCGCCTCGGGCTCGACGCAGCTCAGCGCGCCGATATCGAGGAACACCCGCGTCACCTTTCGCGCGCCCTGCCGTCGCGCCTCTTCGACGGCGATTTCGACGATGCTCTCGGTCAGCGCCATCTCATGCACGAGCCGGCTCCTTCAGCGCCTCCGTCATGGACGACGCACGGGCCGGCGGCATAAGGGGTCCACACCGTCGGCGCGAGAAATCCATGAGCCGCGACGCGGCGGTCAAATCCTATCTGCGCCCAACGATATAGGCGCCCGAGCGCATTTTCCCAAGCGCCATGGCCGGCGCCGATCGCTCCGCCGGCAGCGGGGGCGGCGACGCCCCCCGCTTCGCCCTGGGGGGCGACATAGAAACCCGCCTTCACGCAAGCTCCCTCTATCCCAAAAAACCAAATTCGGCGCCGATCTTGACGAGATACTCGGCCCGGTCCTTGATCTGCGGCAAAACCGCGAGCGCTTCGCCGCGCCGCGTCGACGCCGGCGAGGGCATGACGACGACGCCAAAACGCGATTTCAGCGCGTCTGCCGCGTCGAGCAGGGCCGTCAGCGCGACGGCGACGCGTGTCCGCGAAAGTTGGCCAGATTCTTATAGGCCGGCGTCACGCCGCGTCGCGCGGAAACTGCGATTTGGCGATGTGGTAGTACGCATCGCCCTTCGCCATCAGCTCGGCGTGCCGGCCGCGTTCGACCACCCGGCCGCGATCGATGACGCAGATTTCGTCGGCGTTGACCACCGTGGACAGGCGGTGCGCGATCACGAGGGTCGTGCGCCCTTCGCACAGGGTGCGAAGCGCCTTTTGGATCGCCTGCTCGGATTCCGAATCGAGCGCCGAAGTCGCCTCGTCGAGCAGGATGATCGGCGCATTTTTCAGAAAAGCGCGCGCGACGGCGATGCGCTGCCTCTGGCCGCCCGAGAGCTGCAGGCCGTGTTCGCCGCAGGGCGCATCGTAGCCGCGCTCGAAACCGACGATGAAGTCGTGCGCGTAGGCCGCCTTGGCCGCCGCGACGATCTCCTCTTCGCTCGCGCCCGGCCGCCCCATCGCGATGTTGTCGCGCACCGATCCCTTGAAGAGGAAATTCTCCTGGCTGACGTAGGCGATCTGGCGGCGCAGCGACGAACGTTTGACATGGGCGACGTTCTGCCCGTCGACCAGGATTTCGCCCTCGCCGAGGTCGTAGAAGCGCAAGATCAAATTCATGATGGTCGTCTTGCCGCCGCCCGACCGCCCCACCAGGGCGGTCGTCTTGCCGGGCTCGGCGACGAAGCTGATTTCGCGCAGCGCCGGCTCGTCGGGCCGATAGCGGAAGCTGACGTCGCGAAACTCGATGCGCCCGGCCGAGATCGTGAGTTCGGGCTCGTCGGGCGCCTCCCGCTCCTCGTCGGGCTGGTCGAGAAAACCGTACAGCAAGCCGACGCCGAACAGCGCCGAATTGAGGTCGACGTGGAAGCGGGCGAGCCGCTTCATCGGCTCGTAGCTCATGATCACCGAAGTGATGAACGAGAAAAGGGCGCCCGGGGTCTCCCCGCTGTAGATCACCCGAAGGCCGCCGTAGAGCACGACGGCGGCGATGGCGAAGCCGGCGAGGGTCTCCATCAGCGGGCTGGTGCGCGCGCTGACCGCCGCCAGCCGGTTGGCCGCGCGCTGGTAGCCCTCGATCGCGCGCGCCTGACGCTCGCGCATGAAGCCTTCGAGCGTGAACGCTTTGACGACGCGAATGCCCTGCGCCGTCTCCTGCAGCGATTCCATGATCGCCATGGTGCCCTGATATTCCTTGACCATGATCTTGCGCACGCTGGCGCTGATCTTGCGCACGGCGAGCGCGGCGGCGGGCACGAAGACGAGCGCGATCAGCGCCAGCACGGGATCGCGCAGGACCATGACGACGACGAGGCCGACGAGGGTCAGCAAGTCGCGTCCCAGCGTGTTGATGATGAGGTTGAGCGCGGCGCTCGCCGACTGGCCGATGAACGACTGCCGGGCGATGAATTCGCTCGAATGGCTGCTCGCGTAATAGGCGATCTTCATGCGCAGCATCTGGTCGAAGATGCGCTTCTGCATGTCGGCGACGATGGCGTTGGCGATCCGCGACAGCGTGACCTGCTGGCCGTAGGTCGCCAGGCCCTTGACGGTGTAGATGACGACGATCGCCAGGGTGATCCCCCACACGGCCGCGACGTTCTTCTCGACGAAGACGTTGTTGACGACGTTGCCGATGATCCAGGCCGAAAGCGCGGTGGTCAGCGCGACGACGCCCAGCAGCGCGAAGGAAAGCGCATAGCCCTTCCAGTGCCGGGCGCCCTGGTCGGTGAGCAGACGCTTGAGCAGGGCCGTCGACGGCGAGCCGAGATCGGAGCCGATGCGCGCGAGAGCCCGTCGCCAGATTTGCAATTCCACCATCCTGATCGGCCGACGCCCGCCAGAAATGCGCCGCCCGCTTCGCGGCGCCGGAGACGGGCGCCGACGCGGACGCTCCATATCATCCGGGCGAGGGAAAGGGAATTCGCATGGGCGCGCGCATTTGACGAGGCAAGGGCGGCGGGGTCTATTGGCGCCGCGTTGGTTGTCCTCGCAGCGCGCGCGCCGTGAAACAGCGGATCAAGACTCTCTTTGCCGGCGGCGTTCTCGCGCTCGCCCTTTTCGGCGTCGCGACGGCGGGGCCGCTCGAGGACGGCCGAGCCGCGTATCAGCGCGGCGACTACGCGACGGCGATGCGGCTGTTGCGTCCCTTGGCCGAACAGGGCGACGCCGGCGCGCAGACCGACCTCGGATGGATGTACGCGAACGGACGCGGCGCGCCGCAAGACTACGCGCAAGCCCTCGCGTGGCGGCGCAAGGCCGCCGATCAGGGGAACGCAACCGCAGAGTTCAGCCTCGGCCTCATGTACCGCGAAGGTCAAGGCGCGCCCCAGGACTTCGCGCAGGCCGCCCTATGGACCCGCAAGGCCGCCGACCAAGGCCATGCCGGCGCGCAGCTCAGCCTCGGCTTCATGTTCCGCGAAGGCCAAGGCGTCCCGCAAGACGATGTCCAGGCGCATATGTGGTTCAGCCTAGCCTCGCGCGCGGCAGATTCCGGAATTCGGTTGCGGGCGACCGAGAACCGCGACGAGTTGGCCGCCGAGATGACGCCCGCTCAGATCGCCGAGGCGCAGCGGATGGCGAGGGAGTGGGCGCCGAAGTGAGCCCGCCGCCTCCGCCGGCATAGACCCCGCCTGCCCGCGGCCCATGCCGGTGCGCAACGACGATCATCGTCGCGTCGCGGCGCCCGTATCGCCCGCGCGAGCGCGCGCGCTCGACGAGATTCCCCACTTCCTTGACGGCGACGCATTCGCGCGGCCGACGCTTGGCATTCAAAAGCCGCCGCGGGGGCGCCGTCCCATTTACGACGTTCGGAGCAGCCTTCCGCTTGCCGTGTTTCGCGGCTGAAATTCGAGTGTTCACAAAGCGCACTGTCCCGTAAAAAGCTCTTTTTCGTGACTGCTCAAGTGTACCACATTCTGCCGAGGAGCCTCTGTGTCACGCGATAAACTGGACGATCACGTAGCCGCCTCACTGTGCGGCCATTTTTTTCGCGTCCCCGAGTAATCCCGCATACACCGGATAGCGCTTTGATTTCTGGCATTTGTGTCGCGATTCAGCTATTGCGCTAAACCGCTCGCGCGGTAGTCCTCGCGCCGAGTATCGGGATGATCCCGAACGTTTGGCTCACGCGCCGTTCTGCTCCTTCAGCTTCTTCACCCGATGCTTTTGGTAGTCGAATACGGCGGTGGCGAGCGGATTCTTTCGATGCATTCGCACATGCGTCATCGAGACGATCATGGCGATTTCGGTTTCCTCGGGAAGGATATGGCACACGATGCCTCCTTCATCGCCGGCGTAGGTGATTTGCGAGACAATTTGCTGCGGCTTGACAACGACGGGAGGTCGTTGGGTCCGTAGGCGCGCGACCAACTCCGGCGTTAATTCCACTTCGAAGGGCAGCGCCGCCTTGAGCGCGTCCACAAGTTCGCGAGTCTTCTCCGGCTT
>JBEKAL010000082.1:0-13383 GCA_050015935.1 Roseiarcus sp. | reverse complement strand
GCTCGCGCTCGCGCATTGGCTGAAAGCGCGCCCCGAAGTGCTGCGCGTCATCCACCCCGCCCTGCCCGACGATCCCGGCCACGCGATCTGGAAGCGCGACTTTTCCGGCTCCTCCGGGCTGTTCAGCGTCGTGTTGCAACCGGCGCCCGAGCCGGCGGTCGCGGCGATGCTCGATGGGCTCGAATTGTTCGGCATGGGCTATTCCTGGGGCGGCTACGAAAGCCTCGTCATCCCCTTCGACTGCACGCATTACCGCACCGCGACGCGCTGGGCGCCGGGCGGACCGACCCTGCGCTTCTCGGTCGGGCTCGAAGACATCGAGGACTTGAAGGAAGACCTCGATCGCGGCTTCGCCCGCCTCGCGGCGGCCGTCGATCGCCAGGCCTGAGGCCGAGCGCAGAAGGCCGGCCGAGCAAGGGAAAAAGCCATGCCGTCCGATGGCAACCGACTTGGCGGCGAAGCGTCGCCCTATCTCATCCAGCACGCCGGCAATCCCGTGCATTGGCGCCCGTGGGGCGCCGAGGCGCTCGCCGAGGCGAAGCGGCGCGACTGTCCGATCCTCCTCTCCGTCGGCTATGCCGCGTGCCACTGGTGCCATGTGATGGCGCACGAATCCTTCGAGGATTCCGAGACCGCCGCGTTGATGAATCGCTTGTTCGTCAACGTGAAGGTCGATCGCGAGGAGCGGCCCGACATCGACCAGATCTACATGAGCGCGTTGCACGCGATGGGCGAGCAAGGCGGCTGGCCGCTGACGATTTTCCTGACGCCCGGCGGCGCGCCGATCTATGGCGGGACCTATTGGCCGCCGGCGCCGCGATGGGGCCGGCCGTCGTTTCGTCAGGTCTTGCAGGCGGTCGACGACGCCTGGCGGAACAAACGCGAAGCGATGCTGGCGCAAGGCGCCTCCCTGGTCGCCCATTTGACCGAGATCGCGGCGCCTCGGCCGGGGCCGGACCTCGCTCCGGAAGATCTTACCCGCGTCGGCGAGGCGCTGCTGCGTCTGATCGATCCGATAAACGGCGGCGTCGGCGACGCGCCGAAATTTCCCAACGCGCCGATCTTCCGCTTTCTCTGGAGCGAGTTCTTTCGACGCGCGGACGGAAGCTGCCGCGCGGCGGTGCGCGGCCTCATCGACGCTTTGTGCGCCGGCGGCGTCTACGATCATCTCGGCGGCGGCTTCGCCCGCTATTCGACCGACGCGCAATGGCGTGTGCCGCATTTCGAGAAGATGCTCTACGACAACGCGCAGATTCTCGAATTGCTGGCCCTCGCCCACGCCGAGACGCCGATGCCGGTCTACGCCGCGCGGGCGCACGAAACCTTCGAGTGGCTGATGCGCGAAATGCGCAGCGATGACGCCTTCGCCGCCTCGCAGGACGCCGATTCGGAGGGCGAAGAAGGGCGGTTCTACGTCTGGAGCGCGGCCGAGATCGATTCGGTCTTGGGCGAAGGCGCGGCGGCGTTCAAGGCCGCCTACGACGTGCGAGCGGGCGGCAATTGGGAGGGCCGCAACGTGCTGCGGCGCGTGACGCCACCGGGCGACGCGGCAGCCGAGGCGCGGCTCGGCGCATTGAGAGCGCGCCTTTTCGCCGAGCGCGAGAAACGCGTGAGGCCGGCGCGCGACGACAAGATCCTCGCGGACTGGAACGGGCTGGCGATCGCGGCGCTCGCTCGGAGTTCGGCCGTTTTCGATGCGCCAGAATGTCTCGACGCGGCGCGCGCCGCGTTCGCTTTCGTCACGGAGACCTTGCGCGAGGGCGAAGGAGGGCTCGTCCACGCCTGGCGCGCGGGCCGCGCGAGCGCCGCCGGCATGCTCGACGATTACGCCGCCATGGCGCGCGCGGCGCTGAGCCTGTTCGAGGCGACGGGTGAGCCGCACGATCTCGAGGCGGCGACGCAATGGGCCGAAGCCGCGCAGAATCGGTTCGGCGACGAGGACGGCGGCTTCTATCTGACCGCGCGCGATGCGCAGGGCGGCCTGATCGTGCGCCCGCGCCCGGCCCATGACGGCGTGACGCCCTCCGGCGTCTCGCTGATGGCGGAAGTCTTCGCCAGGCTCCATCTCATCACCGACGAGGCGCGCTGGCGCGAGGCGGCCGAGCGCCTCTTCCGCGCCGCTTCGGGACCGCGGCAGGCGCTCGCACAGAACCCGCTGCTGCTCGCGGCGGCCGATTTGCTGGAGCGCGGCGCCGTGGTCGTCGTCCAGGGGCCGCTCGACGACCCCGGCGCCGTAGCGCTCGCGCGCGCCGCCCTCGCTGCGCCGGACCCCGCGACTTGCGTTGTGAGGATCGATCGCGCGCTGTGGCCGCGAGGCGCGCCGGGCGCAAAGCCGCCGCTCGGCGCCGCGCCGGCCGCGATGGTCTGTCGCAGCCAGAGGTGTGGGCTGCCGGTGACAGATGTGGAGGCGTTGCGGGCGGAATTAACCCTAGGTTTCGACAGCGCGTAGTCTGTCCGAGAGCCGCTCCAACTTCTCGTCGATTTGAGTCTCGAAATGGCTCAGCCGACCCATCAGCTCGCCCTTTAACATCAGCTCCAATTCGCCGCGCAGATCGCCGAAACGATGCTCCAAGTCATCAAAGCGTCGGTCGTGCCGCCGCGAGGCGTCGACCAATTGCAGCAACATGGCCTTATGTTCGCGCATCTCGGCGCGAAGCTCTTTCAAGATCGACAGCAGCAACGTGTCGTCGGTGCTTGGCATTCCTGACGTTCCTAGCAAACCCGCAGGGAGAGAACCCACAAGGCCACTTTACATGGTAGCTCATTGTCTCACCAAACGCCCCGATGTCAAAGCGCCCCGCCCGCAACCCCATACCGCGCCCGCACCGCCGCCGCTTCGTCGGCGCGCCCGAGCGCGTCGAGCGCGTCGGCCGTCACGCGGGCGGAGTCCTGGGTCCAGGGGTGAGCGGCGCCGGATTCCCGTTCATGCGCGGCGAGCGAGGCTTCGGCGAGGGGCAGGGCTTCGGCCGAACGCCTGGCGTCGCAGAGCAGCCGGGCGTAATGACTTGCATATCTCTGCGTGAGCGAATGGTCGCGACCGAGCGCTTTGTCGCCGATCCCGATTGCCCGAAGAAAGAGCGGCTCGGCTTCTTTCAGTTGACCGGCGTCGCGCAGCACTCGGGCCAAATTACTTATGTCGGTCGCGACGCCGGGGTGATCGCCGCCAAGCGTTTTTTCGTCGATGGCCAGCGCACGTTCCAATAGGGGGCGCGCCGCCATCCAATCGCCCTGTGCTTGCAACACCATGGCGAGATTGTTGAGGCTCGTCGCGGTATGGGGAGCCTCGGGGCCGAGCGCCTTCTCGCGGATCGCCAGCGCTCGCTCGAACAGCGGCCGCGCGCCCGCGAGGTCGCCTTGGACCAGGAGCAGGGCGGCGAGGTTGTTGAGGTCCGTCGCGGTATCGGGATGCTCGGGGCCGAGCGCCTTTTCATGGATGGCCAGCGCGCGCTCGAAAAGCGGCCGGGCGCCCGCGAGGTCGCCCTGGTCTTGAAGCAGGCGGGCGAGGTTGTTGAGGATCGTCGCGGTATCGGGATGCTCGGGGCCGAGCGCCTTTTCATGGATGGCCAGCGCGCGCTCGAACAACGGCCGCGCGCCCGGGAGGTCGCCCTGGGCCTGAAGCACGCCGGCGAGGTTGTTGAGGCTCGTCGCGGTAACGGTATGTTCGGGGCCGAGCGCCTTGTCGCCGATCGCCAGCGCGCGCTCGAAAAGCGGCAGCGCCTGCGCATAGGCCGCGAGCGCGTGGTGCCGATACAACCCAAGTCGATTTAGCAGTTCGCTCGCTTGCTCTTCCGCGCCGCTCGGCCGCGGCGCGTTGCGCCCGATCAGGTCGAACGCGAGCGCATCCAGCCGACGCGCGCGCAGCCATGTGTTCGGATTGTTGTAGCGAGCGCCGGGATAGACCGCCGCCATCACCTCAACCCACCCCCTCCACGCCTCTTCCCTCGCCTCCCCCCCACACCGCCCCGCCGCCACCTCGCGCACCAGCCGATGCAGCCGGATCGTCTCCGTCGTGATCGCCGGCTCGCGCTCGTCGGCGATCGTCTCGCGATCCACCAGCGCGAACGCGCGCAACGCCGCCAGAGCCTCCTCGAGCCCATCGTCCGCCAGCATCGAGACCAGCGGTTCGCCGAACTTGTCCCGCCCTTCGCTGAACAGGAACAGCGGGATCGGCTCCGGCGCCAGCAGCGCGGCGTGGACGATCAGCGGCTCGGCGGCAGGATGCAGTTTGGCGGCTTCGTCGATGGCGAGGGCGAAGGTTTTCGCCACCGTCAGGCCGTCGTGATATTCGGACGGCGCGTCCTTGGCGGCGTCGAGCAGGCGCGCCGGAGCGGCCTCGAAGCGCTTGCGATATTCGGCGAGCGACGCGTCGAGCCGCTCGCAATAGGCCGCCGCCTGTTCGTGCGCGAGCGGCAAGCCGCCGAGCGCTTGGGAAAGCGCCTCGGCGTCGGCGCGCTCCTTTTCGCGGCCCGTGCGGGCGACGAGGTAATCGGCGCCGATTTCTTTCGGCCACAGGCGGATTTCGACCGGGGCGGCGATGCCGCGCCAGGCGCGGGCGTTGGACGTGACCAGCACTCGCGCCGCGCCGCCAGGCGGCAGATAGGGCTTCAGGCTCGCCGCGTCGATCGCGTTGTCGTAGATCAGCAGCAGCCCCTCGCCCTCGTGGCGCAGCCGCTCGCGCACCGCCGCCAGCGCCGGCTCCTCCTTCTCGTCGGCGGCGACCCAGCCAAGACGGACGCCGAGCGCGGCGAGATCGGCGCGCATCGTTGGTTCCGTCTGCGCGCGTATCCACCAGGTCGCGCGATAGTCGCCGCGGTGGCGTTCGGCATGGGCGGCGGCGAGCGTCGTCTTGCCGACGCCGCGTAAGCCGTGCAACGCCGTGATCGCGACCCGGCCCTCGTAGCGCTTCAGCGCCGCGTCGATCGCCGCGAGCGCGTCGTCGCGGCCGAAGAAGTGCTCGGGCACCCGGATGGGGATGTTGGAGGCGGCGAAGACCTTGCCGGGAAACGAAACCGTCTCCGGCTTGGCGGGCGTCTCCATGAACTGGCGAAAGCGCAGCCGCGCCGCGTCCTCGGGGACGCCGTAGAGTTCGCAGCGGCGAATGTGATCGGATAGCGTCGGCAGCTTGCATGGCTTCACCGCGACGAGCAGCACGAAGCCCGGTCGCTTCTCGGCCGCCTGCCACAGCGCGGCGTTGCGCTCCAGCGTCGAATAGGGCGCCTTCAGATACTCGTCAGACACGACGCAGAGCGCATGATCCGCCGCGTCGTGGCGCCGCTCCATCCAGGCGTAGATGTCGTCGCCGCCCTTGATCTCCCAATCGTGGATATGCGGCGTATGGCCGAGCTTCTCCAGTTCGACGCCGATCCACTGCGCCCAGTCGCGATCGCTGCTGGTGTAGCTGACGAAAATATCCGCCACGCGCCGCCTCGTGCACCCTTTACGACGGCGCATCATCGTCATGCCGCCCGCATTGCGCAAGGGCGCGGGCGGAATTGTCGCTCAACCCGGTGCACCGCGGGAAGATTTTGCGCCGCCGTCGCCCTCGCCGCGCCGGACCCCGCGACTTGCGTTGTGAGGATCGATCCCGCGCTGTGGCCGCAGGGCGCGCCGGGCGCAAAGCCGCCGCCCGCTGTCGTCTTCAGGCCCGCCCCTCCGTGCCTCGTCGAGAGCGCCGACTCGGCGACGAGAAGCTCGCGCAGCGCTTCGCGCGTCGTCGCGGATCCCGGGCGACGCATATGAACCCAAGCGCTCCGAGTGAACCGTTTGCGTCGTAAAATCGCCTATTGACATGATTGTAGCCATGGCTACATTACGCCGAAGTTGGCGATATGATAGCCGCGAGAGGGGCGGCTACGGACTTCGGAGGCGTCATGAGCCAGTTTACGCTGAATCTCGGTCTGTCCGCGTTCCCCGGAGGCGGCGGCGACCGCATCACCTACGAGGATGTCCTGCGGGGGCGCGATCGTCTGAAGGTCCTTAAAGCTCGCGCCGCCAAGAGCTCGTTGCGGCTGCTGTGGCTGCTGGCCGGTCCGGGCGTGCTGGTCATGCTGGGCGAGAACGACGGCCCCAGCATGGTCTCCTACGCCACCACCGGCGCGACCTACGGGATCGGCTTCTTCGTGCCGTTCATCCTGCTCACCTTCCTCATGGCGTTCGTGGTGCAGGAAATGACGGTGCGGCTCGGCGCGGCGACGCATCGCGGCCATGCCGAACTCATCTTCCAGCGTTTCGGCCCGTTCTGGGGCTATTTCGCCATGGGCGACCTCGTGTTCGGCAACCTGCTGACGCTGGTCACGGAGTTCATCGCCATCCAGGCCGGCGGCCTCTATTTCGGACTGCCGCCCCGGCTTTCGGTTGCGATCGGCGTGGCGCTCGTCATCGGCTCGTTGGCCTTTCGCCAATACGCGACCTGGGAGCGCGTGCTGATGGGGCTGGCCGTGTTCAACCTGCTGTTCGTTCCCGCGGCCTTGCTTTCGCACCCGGACGGCGCGGCGTTGGCCCATGCGCTCGCCACTTGGGGGCCGTTGCCGGGCGGCTTCACCACGGCGTTCCTGACGCTGATCCTCGCCAACGTCGGCGCGACGGTGACCCCGTGGATGATTTTCTTTCAGCAGAGCGCGGTCGTGGACAAGGGCTTGACCCGGGCGGACGTGCCGCAGGGCCGGACGGACACCGCGATCGGCGCGATCTTGGCCGCATTGGCCGCGATCGCGACGCTGGTGGCGACCGCGCCGCTTTTCGCCGCCAAGGTCGACGTGTCGCAGTTCGCCAACGGCGCCGATTTCGCCACGGCGCTCGCTCCGCTGATCGGCTCGACCGGCGCCACGCTTTTCGCGCTCGGCATCCTCGAGGCGGGGCTGGTCGCGGCGATGACGATCTCCACCAGTTCGTCCTACTCGCTCGCCGAGACCGTGTCGGCGGCCGAAAAGGCGCCGGCGCGGCACAGTCTGAACCTCGACTTCGCTCACGGTCGCCTTTTCTACGGGGTGGCGATCACCTCGACCCTGTTGGCCGCGGGAATCGTGCTGATCCCGGGCGCGCCCCTGCTCGCCTTGACCCTGACGGTCAACGTCATCGCCACGTTGCTGATGGCGCCGGCGCTGCTGTTGCTGCTGCTGCTGGCCAACGATGCCGAGATCATGGGGGATCTGGCGAACGGCCGATGGGCCAATCTCGCCGGAGGAACGATCGTCGTCGCCATCGCCGTGGTCGGCGCGCTCTACGGCGTGATCACGGTCTTCCCCAACCTGTTGGGCAAATAGGAGAACCTCCATGCCCTACGATCCCGCGCTGGTCAGCGCGCTTGAACCCGATCAGTTCGTCGCCGCGACCAAGCGTCCGTTCCCGCGCCGTCAATTGAGCCGCGGGGTCCTCGCCCTGCTGATCGTGCTGCGCGTCTTTGTCGTGATCGCGGTCCCGTTGGTCATCTATGCCTTCGTTCACGCGTTGCTGACGCCGCAATAGTCGCGACGAGGGTTGGTTAACCAGCGAGAAGCGTCGCCGCCGGCATCGACAAGTTCGTCGGCGAGGCCGCCGACGCGATGTTCGCCGTCGCGCTGATCGACGCCGTGTTCATCGGCGCCTCGGCCGCCTTAAAGGCGCGCCGGCCGGCGCAGCGACGTCAGGCGGCTGACGCCTCGCTATTTGCTGATCGTCGCCGCGCCGACCGAGCACGCCACCTCGTCCTGCGAGCCGGTTCCGCCGGAACAGCCGATCGCGCCGATCAGCTTGCCGTCCTCGATCAGCGGAATTCCGCCGCGCGAGGCGATCGCGCCGTCGATGCTCAGCAGAGCCTTGTTGTCCGATTTCTGAACGCCGTCCTCGAAGTACTTGGTCGGCCGGCGAAAAATCGCCGCGGCGCGCGCCTTGTGCTCGGCGATCGCAACGCTGGCCAGCTGCGCGCCGTCCATGCGCGCGAAAGCCACGAGGTTGGCACCCGAATCCACCACCGCGACATTCTCCGCCCAACCTCGCTTGTCGGCCTCGGCCATCGCCGCGCTGATCGCCGCCTGCGCGCGCGAAAGGGAAATCGGCGCGCCGTAAGGCGTGCTGAACGGCATCTTGTCCGGAACGACGTCCGCGGCATTGCCCGCAGGCGCCGCGGCCTGCTGCGCGCTCGCCGCGCCGACGAACGCAAGCCAAGCGCCCAAGACCCATGCATTGAAGGTCAGCTTGGTCATATCTCCCTCCCCAGCCGTCACCGCCAACTCTCCTGGCTTTCTCGCGAGACGAATAATCGCGCAGGGCGCGGCCGGATGCAAACCTCGCGAGCCCATGGCCGCCTTCCGCGCCCGCGTCGACGCTCGGCTCACGCCCATCGCGTGCGGTTTGGACAATGGTGGATTGCTCGCCGCTCGCTGCGCTCGGGGTCGCGATGACGATTTCAATCCTTGGGAAAGCGCTCTAGAAACGAGCGTCAAAGGAGCCCCCATGCGCCGAAACTACCACACGCTCGACGTCTTCACCGATGCGCCGCTCGCCGGCAACCCGCTGGCGGTGGTGCTCGACGCCGAGGGACTCGACGACGCGCGCATGCAGCAAATCGCGCGCGAGTTCAATCTTTCCGAAACGGTGTTCGTGCGCGCCCCGCGCGATCCCGTCAACACGGCGGCGCTGCGCATCTTCACCCCGGCGCGCGAAGTGCCCTTCGCCGGGCATCCGACGGTCGGCGCGGCGGCGCTGCTCGCGCATCTGCGCGCGCCGCAACTGCTCGCCGCGCAGGACCTGCGCCTGGTCCTGGAAGAAAAGGTCGGCGACGTCGTCTGCGTCGCGCGCCATCGCCCGGGTCAGGCGCTGGCGGCCTATTTCGACCTGCCGCGCCTGCCGCGGTCGGCGGGGGCGGCGCCCTCCCCCGCCGTGATCGCCGACCGGCTCGGCCTCGCGCCCGCCGACATCGGCTTCGGCGCGCATCGGCCGTGCGTCTACGGCGCCGGCGTCGACTTCCTGTTCGCCCCGATCGCCAGCGCCGCGGCGCTTCGCAGGGCGGACCCGGATCGCACGCGCTGGGGCGCCGACGGCGGTCCGGGCGTCTTTCTCTATACGCGCGAGACGAGCCGAACGGACGCGTCCTATCGCGCGCGCATGTTCGCCGCCGGCTGGGGCGTCCGGGAAGACCCGGCGACCGGGTCCGCCGCCTCGGCCTTCGCCGGCGTCGTCATGGAATTCGACAATCCCGTCGACGGCGAGCATACGATCGTCATCGAGCAAGGCTTGGAGATGGGCCGCCCGAGCATGATCGCGCTCGGTCTGCAAGTGGAGGGCGGCGCGCTGAAGTCCGCATCGATCGGCGGTTCGGCCGTGCTGATCGCCGAAGGGACGATCGATCTGTGAACGCGTCGCGCCTTGTCGAAGTCGCCGAACTCGACCTGCGGCTCGCGGCGCGGCCCTGGCCTTTCGCACAGGCCGAGGCCGCGAGAATCGAAGCCCATTGGCGGGCGCGCAAGTCCGCGCAGCCGCGCCTCTACAACGGCCGCGTGCTGCTGCTCGCGCGCCACGCCCTCGAGACGCGCGCCGACGGCGCCCGAATCTTGCGCGGGGCCTATTTTGAGACCGATTACGCCGCCTTCCTCGCCTGGCGGGACTTCGGCTTTCCCGACGCGCGAGTCTGCAACGGCTTCTCGATGGCCGCGCTCGTCGCCGAGGACGGCGCCTTCCTGCTCGGCGAAATGGCCGCGCACACCGCCAACGCCGGCGCGATCTATTTTCCCTCCGGCACGCCCGACCCGAAGGACGTCGTCGCCGGCCGCGTCGATCTCCAGCGAAGCGCGACGCGCGAACTCCTCGAGGAAACCGGCATTGCGGCCGACGAAGTCGCCTTTGGTCCGGCATGGACCCTCGTCTATGCTCCGCCGCGAATCGCCTGCATGAAAATCATGCGCCTTTCCGCGCCGGCCGAGGCGATCAAGGCGCGCATCGACGCGTTCCTCGCCGATGACCCCGAGGCCGAACTGGCCACGATGCATGTCGTGCGCGGCCGCGAGGACATCGACGAACAGCGCTCGCCCCGCTTCGTCGTCGATTTTCTCCGGTACGCCTTCGCTCAGAGATCGCTGGGATAGCCGTGGCGCTGGCGCGAGGCGAGAATCGTCGCGCGCGCCTGGGCCTCGTGGCCCTCCGAGCACTGCTGCTCGGCCACGGCGATCTCCTTTTTGATCTGATTGTAGACGGATTGCGCGACATGGCCCATCGCGAGGTCGTTGTCCTGGATCGCGCGATAGCGCGCGATGTCGCCGGCGCAGCCCTCGCCTTGCGGCATTTGGAAATTGGGCGGCGTCACGTCGATCGAAGCGGGCGCCGGCGCGGCGGCCTGCGGGTCGAGCGCCGAGGAATTGCAAGCCGCGAGGATGAGCACGGCGAAGGCGATCAATGGCAAGGGTTTCATCGGGATTTCTCCAGGCGAACGCGTCAACTCGGGAGAGACTGGCCCAAGCGCGGCCCGCGTCAAGCGCCAATCGCGGCGAAGAGGCGCAATTCTTGTGCGCGGCGCGAAGGGAGCGGGTCCGATCGAATTGCGGCAATGGGTGGGGGTCTGCCGCTCGTTCGACCACGTTCAGCCGCGCTTCACGCGAGGCCGAACATCTACGGTCCGCGTAATGATGGTGTGGCCGCTCGTTCGCGCCAGGTCGAACGGCGCGCCAAACTTGTCGATCCTTGCGTCAAACACGACGAGATAGCCCAAGTGGGTACGCCGATTGTCCATGTAATGTTTAACTTGTTCCTCGCCTTCGGCCGCATACGAACTGGAATAGCCGAAACCGCACATCTTCAGCTCGACGACGATCGACAGACCGCCGTTCAGCCTGACGAAAAGGTCAACGCGGCCTGCGCCCGTGGCGAGTTCCTGAAAAATGTCCACCCGCTCATCGAAGCGGGCTTTCAAATAGCTGTGCAGCAAGTCCTGAGCGCGTCCCTCTGGTCTCGGAATCCACTTGTGGTTCCCGTTCCCGGCCCGCCAGAAGCCCATACGCCTGTCGGCGGCGACGAAGCGCGCGAAAGCAGCGAGGGCGGTCTCAAACTCATCCCGTGTTACCGGACCGGTATCCGGCCGCGTGGCCGTGGATGGGGCATGATCGTCAACCTGCTGCAACGCCCGTTCGCGCAGCTCGGTCGCACTTTTCCGCAGGTTATCATTGCCGCCCAGCTGGAGGGATTTTGTCAGGGCCGACGTCGCGCCCCTCGCGTCGCCAGCCTCGAGGAGCGATTTTCCGTAGGCAAAGAGAAGGCCGGGCATTTCGCCCGTAAGGCCGATTTGCTTCTTCAACAGGATGGCGGCGTCGCCCCATTTTTCCAGCCGCCAAAGGCAATCAAGCAGCTCGTTCCGTGCGCTGATGTCGCGAGGGTTCGCCGACAACATCTCGCGGTACCATGCCTCGGCGCGTTGGAGCTCTCCCATGCGAACCAGCTGCCGGGCGAGCGCATGCTTGAGTGGCTGAACCATTGATCGGCCGCCTTCCGCCGTGGTGAGCCGCCGAAGAGTTTCTTCGAGCAGTTCCAGCCGAGCGGTGTCGGTCAACGCCGAGTCCATCGTGACTTGACACACGCGCACCGCCGCCAGAACGTCGAGGTTGTTCGCCGCCTCGGCATCGCGAACAAGGTCCTCGGCCGCCTTCGAATCGAACGATGTCGCGAGAGCAGACACGCGCTCTGCCAGTTGAAAATGCGGGATTTGCTGTTCATCCGTAATCGTTCGCGCTTCTCGCTCGAAGGCTTGAGCAGCCGCCACGTCGCCGAGACGCCCGGCCGCGACCGCCGCTAGATAGAGCGAACTGACGAAGCCGGTCTCCGCTCCAAGCAAACCGCGCCGCAACGCAACGGCCTCCGACGCGTCCCGGAATGCCTCGGAATGCTTACCCAGCATTGCCAGACGGTTGGCGCGCGCATGCAAGGCCGCCGAGCGAACATAGCGGTCAACCAGGCCTTCCCGGTCCAGTAGCGTCATCATCTCATCGAGCGTCGCGACTGCCGCGCCGGCATCCTCCCGCATGAGGATGTTAGCGAGCCGCATCAGGCTTTTTCCGGCCTCCTGTTTGTTGCCTGATTCAAGAAACGCGTCGGCCGATAATCTTGATGCGCGTTGCGCCTCAGGGTCATCGATAGATACGGTGAGAGAGATGTTTCGCCACGCCCAGCCACGTTCTTCGGCGGGAAGCTGGTCCGGCTCGTTCAGGAGCCTTCGCAAGATCGAAAGGCCCGTCTCCCGATTGCCGCGATTGATCGCGCTGATCGCGATGACCATCTCCAGCGCCGCTCTTTCCTCGCGGGTAAGCGTCGCGTCCCGCTCTTTGAGAATTGCATTCGCTTCCGATCCTGCGAGATCGAAGCGATCAAGGCGTTGTGCTGTGCGCAAACGGCAATCTCGAAGGAGCCGCCGATCAGATTCCACCTCTGCCGATGAAACATCCACTCGAAAAAGAGCGGTCAGGAGGTTGTTCGTCGGCGGAAGCGAAAAAACACCTTTGTCCGCTTCCCTTTTTATCACCTCAATCGCACCGGAAATATCGTGCTCCGCGAGTCGCGCGTCGACCGTGTCCGCCAAATTATCGCAGGCCTTGCGAAACCCACCCGCGATCGCCTCGAACACCTGCCGCCCGAGCGGATTGTCAGGGCTTGCGAAGCGATGAAGGGCGTCGTGGCGTCCCACGAGCATGCCATTGTCCAAATCCAACTGTATTTCAACCTGATGGTCGCCCTTGGGAAGCTCTTCGACAGCGAATCCTTGCCGGGCGAGCGTATCCGAGAGTCTCCGCCAATCGGGCGGAACCAACGAACGGCCTTCCGCGTCAATCTCACCCGCGCGCTGCCGTTCTTCCCGGAACATGTCCAGCGCCGTCCGTATTTTATCGAGAACCTCCTCCGTGTCGCCGGAACATTGCGCCGTCCATTTTTCTTCATCGCTCTCGGATAGCGTAAGCGTGCCGACCAGGGTCCTCTTTGTTTTCTTTAGCTCGGACAGGCCGAACCGGACGGATGCCCGATGATCAACGTCCCGCCTCGGGGTTTGTTCGATTGCGTCCGGCATAACTAATCCAATTAGCTGCGCCCGTTCTTGGCAAACATAGTGACGACGTATAGCCTCGAACGGCGGCAATTAAAAAAAGTATCACGTTGTGCGTTATGCGACTGGAGGATCGGTATGGTCCGCCACAGGTTAACTTGCACCTTGGGGCGCTGGACTCCGAATGTCGCATTGGGGTCGAAAGCCGCAATTCAAACCAGCCCGCCGTCGGCCGGAATCGGCGGTTCCCTGAGCCGTCGATTCCTCCTAACCCGGATTATGCGTTGCGGGTTGGCGGGAGTGGCTTAAATATCTGATTTCGTGTAGAATTTGGTTGTCTAAGCCGATTCGCTCGATTTCAGCGAGGCCACACCCGCCATGAACGATCT
>JBEKAL010000081.1:0-13482 GCA_050015935.1 Roseiarcus sp. | reverse complement strand
GCCTGACAGTCGCCGACGACGGCCAAGGGCTCCTTCCTCGACGGGCCGATTCCGGGCTCGGCGGCCGGCTGGTCGACGGCTTCGCCCAACAGCTCGGCGGCCAGGTCGAGCGGAAGAGCGACGGCCAGGGCACTACCGTGCACCTAATCTTGCCATTGCGTGAAGGCTCGTAGGGATATGAGCGCGCGAGGGGTATGAGCCCGGTGCGGTCTCTGCGCCACCGCCTGCTTATGGCGCACGTTCGTCATTCAAGCAGCGTAAGCAGATGACCGCGGGTGGGGGTAAGACACTCACTGAAGCTGTCCGAATGACACGGTTGCATGCGCCACAAGCAGAGGCAGGTCGCCGGACCGGCGCGGCGACGCCAGGCGTTCCCGCGCGCGCGGCGAGGTATGAGGCGACATCCTCAGGGCGGGCGGGATGCTCCCGCCCCAAGACCCTCGCCTTCGTCGGGTTATGGGAACGCCGGCGCGAGCCTGGCGCGGGCGAAGGCATGGAACTGAGCAGTTCCCGAATCTATCGCTCGCGCTGTCAATGCCTTTGGTCTAGAAGACCAAGTCTCGGCGCTCGCGCCCGGGCGCAGTCGGCCGTCGAAAGCCGCACCCCGCGGCGTTGGCCGCCACGGCTGGAAGCGTTATGATGGCTGTGATCCTGATCGTCGAAGATGATTTTTTTATCCGCGAATTAGCCGAGTTGACTATTCAAGAGTTTTGGCACCAAACACTTTCGGCCGGCGACGTAGACGACGCGCTTTTACTCTTACGTTCTCCTCAACACGTCGACGTGCTGATCGCCGATATCAGTCTCAGAACAGCGGCCGATGGCGGGTTTGAACTTGCACGGCAAGCCATCAAGCTTCGGCCGAAATTGCGTGTGCTTTACACGACAGGCAATTCCATTACCGACAAAATGACAGCTTTGTTTGTTGAAGGCGCACACTCCCTACAGAAGCCGTATACGCAATATCAACTTCAGCACTCCATTGAAAAGCTGCTGGCAGCCTAATTCTGAAGTCGCGTAAATTATCTGCCAAATGGGACAAGTACAAGATAACGGAGGCAACACCATTCCTATTGGGTTACGGGGTTATGGACTGCACCCCTTGGCTAAGACACGGCTAATTCAGTGACAAGGCGGTTTCAGCTTTCGGTTGGCGGTTGCGGATTTGGTTGAGTTCGGCTTCGAACTCAACCGATGGTTGGTAGCCGAGCGCCGAGTGCGGGCGCTGGGCGTTGTAGACGGTCTCGATGAAGGCGCCGATTTCGCGGCGGGCTTGGTCGAGGGTGGCGTAGGCCTTGCCGTTCAATTCTTCGGCCTTGAGGGTCTTCATGAAGCTTTCGGCCTTGGCGTTGTCATAGGGGTTGGCGACGCGGCTCATGCTGATGGCGATTTCGTGGGCCTCCAGACGTTCGGTGTAGTCGCCGCACGCATGTTGTGCGCCCCGGTCGGAATGGTGGATCAGGCTATCGGCGGGAGGGTTGGGCGGCAGAAGCGCCATGTCCAGCGCCTGGGCCGCCAGCCGCGCCTCCAGACGATCGTCGAGCGCCCAGCCGATCACCTTGCGCGAGAAGGCGTCGACCGCCGCAACGAGATCGAGCCCGGCTTGCCAGATCGGCGTCGTCGCGTCGGCCGCTCCCAACGACGAAAATGCGAATTGACGGAACAAGCGCCGGCGCGCGGAAAACTGCGGCGGCGCTTGTCCATCAGCGATCGGAGGTCAGCTTTGTCCGATCGCCAGCATGACGATCCGGAACAGAACCATGCCCCCGGCGACGACGAGATAGAGGCGCAGCACGCCCATCCAGGTCTGGGCGGCGAGCGAGAGCTTGGCCGGCGGCAGTTGGTTCAGCGGCGGCATACGCCAAGCGTTGCGCGAAATCGGCGCGACGGCGAGTTCCTCGGCCGGCGCTCCGTTGCCGCCGTTTTGACTCAAGGCCATGATCGCCAGCGCGACGACCAAGGCGACGACGCCGCCCCCGCCGAGGATGCCGAGGATCACCTGCTCGTTGGTGGCGTCGGGGAACAACACCGAGACGGTGAGGACGACCGACAGGATCACCAGCACGGCGATCACCGCGCTGGTGAAATAGTTCAGCCAGCGCGTGTTCACCCAGGGACCGAGAATCGGCTTGTCATTGCACAGCAACAGCAGGAACACCGTCGCGCTCGGCAGCAGCACGCCGGCAAGCACCTGCACGGCCACGGTCAGCAGCCCAAGAGGCGAGCCTGGGGTCAGGACGATCGCCGCGGCGATCGCGATCAGCAGAAAATAGACGGCGTAGAAGGCCTTGGCGTCCGTGACCTTGCGATGCAGCGAATGGCGGGCCGAAAACACGTCGCCGAGCGCGTAAGCCGTCGACAGCGACACCGCCGAAGCGCCGATCAGGGCGGCGTCGATCAGGGCGATGGCGAACATCACGCCGGCGGCCTTGCCGACATATTTGTCGAGGCCGGCGGCGATGCCGCCCGCGTCGGTGAAATTGCCGAACTCGCTCTGGCCGCCGAAAGCCGCTGCGGTGAAGGCGATGATGGCGACGCCGCCGACGATGACGAAGCCGATGCCGATCCACAGGTCGAGGCGCTCATAGCGAATGAAACGCGGCGTGATGCGCTTGTCGATGACGTAGCTCTGCTGAAAGAACAGCTGCCACGGCGCCACCGTGGTGCCGACGATGCCGATGACGAGCAGCATCACGTCGCTGAGCTTGCCGCCCTCGGGCAATTGCGGGACGACGAAGTCGCGCGCGACCTGGGCGAGGGGCGGATGGACCAGAAAATAGATCGGCACGAGCATAAGACTCGCGCCGACGAGGACCATCGCGAAGCGTTCGAAACGCCGGAAGTCGCCGGTGCTGACGGCGATCATGACCAGCGCCGCGGAGACGAGGACGCCCGTGGTCTTGTCGAGGCCGAGGTAGTCGAGCGCGAGCGCGATGCCGATGAACTCGGTGACGATCGTCAGGGCGTTGAGCAGGAACAGGTCGATGACGCTGAACGCGCCCCAGAACTTGCCGAAGCGCTCGAAAATCAGGCGCGCATGGCCGACGCCGGTCACCGCGCCCAGGCGCAGCACCATCTCCTGATTGACATAGAGAACCGGGATCAGCAGCGCCAGCGTCCACAACAGCGTCGTGCCGTAGTTCTGGCCAGCCTGGCCGTAGGTCGCGAAAGCGCCGGCGTCGTTGTCGCCGACCATGACGATGAGGCCGGGTCCGATGATGGCGAGAAGCGTCGTCAGCCGATGCTTCCAGGTCGTGCGCGGGGCGATGTCGCCTTGAAGGATGGTGCCGAAGGCGCCGCGGATGTGGCCGATGTGCGCGTCGTCGAGGACGGCGCCGCGGGCATTGTCGGCGTTAACGTGGATGGTCATGGCATGCCTCCTTGCCGGACCGGCGCAGGAGGCGAAGCCGTCAGCCCGGCTCCTTCGCTCCTATGCTCCAACGCGGCGTTTTGAGATTGCGGATCGTGTTCTGTTGGGGGCGCCCGTCGAAACGCCAGAAGCGATTTCAGCGGGCCTGCTCGGGCCGTCTTTCATGTTGGGAGTCCTTTAGCTGGCGAGACGCAAGTGTACGGGCGAGGCCGGCTCGCGCGCGCCTCGGGAAACGGTCCAGACGCAGAGCAACGGCCCGGTCGCCGGCTCGCGCCGCCAACGGCAGACGAGCGGGTCGGCGGGCGCGGCGCGCAAATTCGCGCGCGCCGCGGCAAGACGACGCACGTTCGACGTCGCCTGGCGGCGCGCGGCGAGATCGATCACATGGCGATCGATCCGGACAAGGGAGAGCTGGTTCATGGCTCGCCTCCGATCTTTGGTTTCGTCCAAAGCCGGAAGACGAGGGGCCGCGGGCCTCAGGCCCAGACGCCTCGCGCACGGGGTTCCGGCCCGTGGACGGCGACGATGTCTAGGGGCGACGAATCGGCGAACCTGTCCGCGATCGCGCCGCCCGAGATGGTACTGCCCATGTCTCTACAGTTGAGTTAACGAACCCCGGCCGAAACGAATTTCACGCCGACATTGGCCTCTTGGCCCTCTGAGCCGTTTCTGTCAACCCCAAAATTGGCGCTGCAATAAATTCGGCGCGCCGGCGCCGGCGCGCCCGGTCGCCGACGCAGCTGGAGGCTGCCGCCTTGGGGCGGCGACGGCGTTCGCATCGCGCGTAAATTGGCGAATCCGATCGCCGGATTCGGCGGCGAAAAACAGACGTTCTTGGCAGCGCTATTTTCGGCGAACACTTCGTCCCATTCTTGGCCCACGCGCGAGCCGCGCCACTGTCGGCGTCTTGATTGCGTGGGGCGCAGCTTCGACGAACTGGCGCACTGCGACGGCGCGCTATGGCGTCGCCGCACAAAGTGCACTAGCCTTGCGTAGTAAAGCCACACGAGCGGCGGTTCCCTCGATGTCGAGCATCTTTCTCAGCCATTCGAGCGCCGACGATTTCGGAGCTGTCGCGCTGCGCGATTGGCTGGCGTCGGAAGGCTGGGACGACGTCTTTCTCGATCTCGATTCCGAGCGCGGCATCGCGGCGGGCGAGCGCTGGGAGCGGGCGCTGCACGAGGCGGCGACGCGCTGCGAAGCCGTCATCTTTCTTATCTCCGCCAATTGGCTCGCCTCCGGCCGGTGTCTCAGGGAATACAACCTCGCGCGCGCGCTGAATAAGAAGCTGTTCGCCGTCGCTGTCGATCCGGGCAAGTCGATCGCCGAGCTGCCGCCCGAGTTGAAGGGCACGTGGCAGGTCGTCGATCTCACTGGCGGGCAGGACGGGCAATTGATGCGCGCCCGGCCGCCCGAGCTCGCACGAGGAAAAGCACGTCGTCTTTTCCAGGGAGGGTCTGAGGCGTCTGAAGCGCGGCCTGGACAAGGCCGGGCTCGACCCGAAGTTCTTCGCCTGGCCGCCCGAATCCGAGCGCGAGCGCGCGCCCTATCGCGGCCTGAAGCCGCTGGAGGGCGTCGACGCCGGCATCTTCTTCGGCCGCGAGGCGCCGATCGTCGAGGCGACCGACCGGCTGCGCGGCCTGAAATCCGCCGCGCCGCCGCGCCTGCTGGTGATCCTGGGCGCCTCGGGCGCGGGCAAGTCGTCGTTCCTGCGCGCGGGGTTGCTGCCTCGCGTCGCGCGCGACGAGCGCAATTTTGTCGTGCTACCGGTCATCCGTCCCGAGCGGGCGGCGCTGACCGGCGAAAACGGGCTGCTCCACGCGATGGAAGCGGTCTTGCCGAGCCGCGCGCGCGCCGAAATCCGCACGGCGATCCAGGCGGGTTCTGCGGGCGTGCGCGCTTTGCTGGTCGAACTCGTGAGCGCGAGCTTGAAGGGCGCGTCCGCCGCGCAAGACGGCGCCAAGCCGCCGGCCGTGGCGCTGGCGATCGATCAGGCGGAGGAATTGTTTCGCCCCGAGGGCGCCGAAGAGGGCGCCGCGCTGTTGGAACTCGTCCGCGATCTCACGCGCGAGGACGCGCCGGCGGTCATCGCAATCTTCGCCATCCGCTCGGATTCCTATGACGCGCTGGAGCGCGCCAAACCGCTCGAAGGCTTGAGCCAAAGCACGCTGCCGCTGCTGCCGATGCCGCGCGGCGCCTACAAGGACGTGATCGAAGGGCCTGCGCGGCGCTACGCCGACGCCGGCCAGGCGTTGGCGATCGACCCCCAACTGACACAGCGGCTGCTCGAAGACATCGACAAGGGCGGGGGTAGCGACTCGTTGCCCTTGCTCGCCGTCACGCTGGAGCAATTGTTTCTCGACTATCGCCGCTCCGGCGCGCTGCGGCTGAAGAACTACGAGGATTTCGGCGGCCTCAAGGGTGCCATCGACGCCGCGGTCGAGCGCGCCTTTGCGCGCGCCGACGCCGACGCGCGCATTCCCAAAGAACGCAAGGCGCGCGAACTGCTGCTGCGGCGCGGGCTCATCCCCTGGCTCGCCGGCATCGATCCCGACTCCAGGACCCCACGCCGCAATATTGCGCGCCGCGCCGACATCCCCGAGGAAGCGGCGCCGCTGATCGATCTGCTCGTCGAGGAGCGGTTGCTGGCGACCGACACCGTGGCGACGAAGGATGTGGCGACGGGCGCGGAAAGCCGCGTCATCACCATCGAGCCGGCGCACGAGGCGCTGCTGCGGCAATGGGGTTTGCTGCAGGGATGGCTCGAAGAGGATTTCGGGCTGCTGGCGACGCTGGAAGGGGTCAAGCGCGCCGCGCGGGATTGGGACGCCAACGGCAAGGCCGAGGCTTGGCTCGCGCATCAGGGGCAGAGGCTCGCCGAGGCGCGGGCGCTCGACGCGCGGCCCGATCTGGCGGCGCAACTGGAGGCGCGGGAGCGCCTATACCTGGAGAGTTGCAGCGAGCGCGAGGCGGCGGCGGCGGCGGAGCGCGAGAAAGCGCGCGCCAATGAACTGGCGCGGGCGGAGGCGGAGGCGGAGCGTGCGAAGGCCGAGGCGGACCACGCCACCGCGCAAGCGCGCTTTTCGCGCAACCTGACGCGCGTCGTCGGCGGCGCTGCGATACTCCTGGCGCTCGTCGCGGTCGCGAGCATTGCGCTCGGCGTGCTCGCCAAGAGAGAAGCGACGAGAGCGGAGGAGAGTTACCAGATCGCGAAACAAGCGGCCGACGGCCTCGTCATCGACATCGCCCAAGGACTGCGCAACGTCGAGGGTATGCCGACCGCTTCGGTCAGGCGGATCCTGGAAACGGCGAAGGGCGTCGTCGATCGCCTGACTGCGAACGCTCCCGACGACGTCGATCTGAGAAAAAGCCGCGTCCTCATGCTGAGACAATTCGCCATCAATTACACCGCCCTCGGCGACCTCGCCACCGCGCTGGATTCTGCCGAAGCCAGCGTCGAGGGCGCAAGGCGCATCGAGGCGGCGGCGTCCGATGACGCGTCTCGGCAACTTCTGGCGTACAGCCTCGACGCCCTGGGGAATGTGCAGCGAGGGAAAGGAATGCTGGACGCGGCGCGCGCGTCGTATGACGAAGCGATTGCGATCGCCGACAAGATGGCCTTGACTGCGTCGAGCAAGACGACGGGACAGGAAATCAAGGCGCGCACGCTAGCCGAGGTGAGCAATCTCGAGGTCATGCGGGGCGAGTCGGCCAGAGCTCTCGAAGCCGCGACCGCCAGCGTGAGCATCGCTCGCACTCTTTCCGCTGCGGACCCGTCCAATCCGGCATGGCGAGTCTTGCTGGCGGATGGTCTCGAGCGCGCCGGCAACATCAGCGGCGGCGTTCCGACCGCCTGGAACCAAGGGACCAAGCTCGATTCCGCCCAGCCGACAAACCGCGCGGGACTTGACTATGAGGCCGCGCTTTCGAGCTTTGAAGAAAGCCGCGAGATCTTGCAGGCGTTGGTGACGGAAAATCCAACCAATACCGACTTTCGCGCTCGGCTGGAGAATATTCTGATGCGTATCGGGGATTTACGTCTCGCCATGGGAGCCATTGCGGAGGCGCTCTCGGCGCACAAGGAAGCCCTGGCGATCAGCAGCGAATTGCTGTCGCAGGACTCGGGCAATACAGATTGGAAGCGACGCGTGGAAGTAAGTTATCAGAAACTGCAGTCCGTATATGCCGCGCAGCGAGATAAGGATGCGGCGCTGACCGCGGCGCAAGAGTCGCTGCAAATCGCGAAGCGGCTGATCGACATCGACCCGGGAAATCTTCTCTGGCGGCACGACCTCTGCGCGCGCTACGGAGGCCTTGGCGGCGCCCAACGCGCCAAAGGCGACGACGCCGACGCGCTCGACAATTACCGCAAGGCGATCGCGTTCTGTCGAGAGACCGCGTCCCGCTACCCGTCCGATGTGCAATCGCAGCTCAGATTGGCCGCCGCGTTGTATGGAGCCAGCAAAGGTCGATCGGCGGACGAGGCGCTTCCGCTGTTGCGGGAGGCCCTCGGCATTCTGGAAAATCTCGATCGCGCTGGCGCGCTTCCCAAGGCGAACGCGAGCTGGGCGCCTTTCGTTCGCGATAAGATCGCGGCGCTCGGGCAAAGCGGTGTTTCCAAATGACAGGCCGTTTTGAGGACGACGAAGTCGTTGTCTTGAGAGAAGCGCCTTGTCAGAAGAATTCCAGTGTGACAGTTTGCTAGAATCATTCCAAAGTGGCGGTCTGAGGGTCGTCGAAACCGTCATCAAGGGGTAATTCGGGCCGTAACGTACGAGACGCGCGAGGTTGTCTTCGCGCAAAAAAAGGAGGGTTCGCCATGCGTTGGCTGGGATTGATCGTCGCTTTGTTGCTTTTCGGAGTCACCGAAGCCAAAGCGCAGGTTGTCGCCCTGGGAGACAGCGCCACGAGGGGTTACTTGCTTCCGATAACAGACGCCTGGCCCGCCAAGCTCGAGGGTTTATTACATCAACGCGGAATCAATGTCAGCGTCGCGAACGAGGGCGTCAATGGAGACACGTCCGATGGGATGCTCTCGCGCATGGATTCCGCGGTTCCGAGCGGGACGCGTGTCGTGATCTTGATGTGTTGTGGCAACGACAACAAAGACGAACGCCACATTGTAGCTGACCACGTTGGCAACGTCACAACCTTGGTAAGTCGGCTCCGCGCGCGTGGAATCGCCGTCATCTACAGCGGAATGGGGGGTGTAGCGTTTGGTATGCATGACGATGCTGGAGCTTCAGCCGCGCGAGGCGCGGGAGCTTCATGGTGCGGGTGGGGCTACCAAGGCCTTCCCCCGGAAGACAGAGAGGATTCACCTGCCGGCGTTCACCCGACCCCGGCAGGCCACGATAAAATCGCCGCGCGCATGCTTCCCTGTGTGATGCGCGCGTTGGGACACAAGGGTTGAGGCTGTCCCGATAATTTGCGCGGCTCGCAATTCGCGATCAACCGGCGCGGACTGCCGGGCGTAGCGCAGTTCGCCCAGCCGCATCGACGCCGCGCCCTGCGATCCGCCCGCTGATACGCCCGCTTCCGCTCAGCGCGTAAATGGGTCTAGACTTCCCATTCATGACGACCCCAGCGCGTTCCGGCGTTGTCGCCGTCGCCGGCGCCAAGCGCGCGGCGGCGTTGGCGCCGGATTGGCGCGCGCTCATGGCCGGAGCGCTGGCGAAAGAAGTCGACGAGCGGCGCTTCTTCCTGTGGATTCCCGTCGCCGCGATGGCCGGCGTGGCGCTGAATTTGGCGGCCAATCGCGAGCCCGTCTTATGGCTGCCGGCGCTGCTCACGGCGCTTTTCGCCGCGTTCGCCTGGATTTCTCGCGCGCGCCCCCTCGCGCTCGGCGTCTGGGTCGGCCTGGCCGCTCTCTCGGCAGGCTTTCTCTCGATGGGCCTGCGCACCGCGCGCGTCGAGACGCCGGCGCTCGACCATGTCCGCATCGTCAAATTGCAGGGCTTCGTCGAAGAGGTGGACCTGCGCCCGGTCGGCGCGCGCCTCGTCCTCGGCGTGGTCGACGCCGGCGACATGCCCAAGAATCTCGCGCCGCGCCGCGTGCGCGTGACGACGCGCAAGGCCCCCGGCGTCATCGCCGGCGACTATGTCGCGCTTCAGGCGCGCCTGCTGCCGCCTTCGCGCGCGGTGCTGCCCGGCGGCTACGATTTCTCGCGCGACGCCTATTTTTCCGGCGTCGGCGCGGTCGGCTCGACGCTCGGCGCGATCGCGGTTTTGCCGCCGCCGCGCGAGGCCTCGTGGCGCCAGCGTTTTTTCGCTTCGATCGATCAGGCGCGCAACCGCCTGGCCTTGCGCGTCAATGCGATCATCGGCGGCGACGAGGGCGCCGTCGCCGCGGCGATGGTCACGGGCAAGCGCGATTTCCTGTCGAGCGACGCCAAGGACCTCATTCGCGAGGCCGGCATCTTCCACATCATCACCATCTCCGGCCTGCAGATGACGCTGGTCGCGGGCATTTTCTTCGTCGTGGCGCGACGGCTTCTGGCGCTGTCGCCGACGCTGGCGCTGCGCTACCCGATCAAGAAATGGGCCGCCGGGGTCGCGATGCTCGGCTCGGCTCTCTACGACGTCGCCACGGGTTCGCGCGTCGGCACCGAGCGCGCGCTGATCATGACGCTGATCGTGCTCGGCGCCGTCATTCTCGACCGGCGCGCGCTGACGATGCGCAATCTCGCGCTCGCGGTGCTGGCGATCGTCGCGCTGGAGCCGGAGGCAATCTTAGGCGTCAGTTTCCAGCTCTCCTTCGCCGCGGTCGGCGCGCTCATCGCGGTGATGGAGGCGCGGTTCGCGCGCGCCAACAAAGGCGCCGATCCGTTCGTCCCTAAGCGCGTGCGCCCGCCCCGGCGCGGCCCGCTGTTAAGCCATTTCGTCGACAAGCCGCTCGGGCTGATGTTGGCGACGTTGTGCGCGACCAGCGCCACCGCTTCCTTCATGTCCTATCATTTTCACGACCTCAGCCCCTACGTGCTGATCGGAAATCCGCTGACGTTGACGATCATCGAATTCTTCGCCGTGCCCGGCGCGCTTCTGGGGACGGCGCTCTATCCCCTCGGCCTCGACGCGCCGGTCTGGCTCTATGTCGGCGCCGGCATCAAGTTCATTCTCTGGGTCGCGCGCTTCATCGCGAGCGCCCCCGGCTCGACGCTGCACCTGCGCGCCTTCGCGCCCTATGCGCTGCCGTTCCTGAGCCTGGCGGTGTTGAGCGCGATTCTCTGGCGGAGCTGGCTGTTTCGCGCGATGGCGATCCCCTTCTTTGCGCTCGGCGTCATCGGGGCTGTCAGCGGTCCGAGCTACGACGCGATTCTCGCGCCCTCGGGCGATCTGGCCGCGGTGCGCGACGCCGACGGCCGGCTCCAGGTCGTCGGCAAGCGCTTCAACGCCTTCGACGCGGAGCAATGGCTGAGCGCCGACGGCGACGATCGCGATCCCGAGACGGCGCGCGATCCCGACGCGCCCTGCGACCGGGTCGGCTGCGTCGCCGCGCTGCCCGAGGGCCAGTCGCTAAGCGTGGTGACCGATCGCTCAGCCTTCGAGGAGGATTGCGCGCGCGCTTCCGTCATCCTCAGCGCGCTGACCGCGCCGGCCGAGTGCCAGGCTCAAGTCTTCGACGAACGCCGGCTCGCGCTCACCGGCGCCGTCGGCCTCGTTTGGGATGGCGCGCGCTTTCAAGTCGCCACGGACCGCTCGGCCCTCGAAGACCGCCCGTGGTCGCCGGCACCCAAGCGCGCGCTGAGCGATCGGGTGGTGCGGCCGGGCGAGAACGGCGGGAAAGGGGCGGACCCGGCGGACCAGCCCAACGATTCGCCGGAATAGAAAGGGTGGCGCGGCCGCGAACGAACACGGCCGAGAGCCCGCGCCGTCCGCGCGCTATCGCCGACACGCGCGCTTTCCCCGGGGTTGCGCCATCGGGCGGCATCGGCGTTGACGCCGGCGTCGCTGCGATTGGCTCGAATCTTGGGCGGCAGGGCGCCTGCGCCCGACCTATTGATTTCCATCAACGTTGCATCAGCGACATTCCATATTGTGCGGCGCTGTGCTGAGAAATTCGTCCCGGTTGCGCCTCCCGCGCGCCGGCGTTCGGGACGGGCCCGCCGATGCGGGCCGATCAGCAGCGCGATGAATCCGTTCCAGAAGGAAGGGCCCGCCCTATGCAAGTGCCACTCGAGATCGCCTTTCTGCACTGCGAACCTTCCGAGGAGATTCGTTCCGAGATCGCGAAGCAAGTGAAACGCCTGGAAAAGTTCAGCCATCGGATAACGAGCTGTCACGTCGCGATCGATGGGCCGCAGACCCGACACCGCGAGGGCGGTCTCTTCAAGATCGACATTCGAATCGCGATGCCCGAGCATCACGACGTCATCGTCACCAGGACCCATGACAACGCGCGCGAGCGCCAGCACGCTCTGGTCGCGATCCGGGAGGCTTTCGGCGCCGCGGCGCGGCAGGTCGAAGACGTCGAGCGCGACATGCGCGGTCAGGTGAAGGAACACGTGGCGGAGGAGCATGGCCGTGTGACGAAATTCCTCGCCGAGGAGGATTGCGGATTCATCGGAACGGCCGACGGTCGTGAAATCTACTTTCACCGCGACGCCGTTCTCGATGGGGCCTTCGACCACTTGAACGTCGGCTCGGAGGTCCGCTTCTTCGAGGAAGCGGGCGAGAAAGGCGCGCAGGCGAGCACGGTTCGCGTGATCGGCAAGCACCACCTCGCCTAGCGGAGGCGGCGATGGTCGATCCATCGCGGCCGTCATCGCGAGCGAAGCTTGGCGATCCAGCGATCGAGGCGATTGCCAATAGGGTTCGCGGCGCTCACAACATCCGCGAGGGCGCTCCGCGGGCAAATAAGCAGGCCTCACGATCTCTGGATCGCCACGCTTCGCTCGCGATGACGGCGGAGGTCTGGTTCAATCGAAAGACAGCGTGCTCGAGCGCGGGCGGCGACGGCGCGTCAGCAGGTCACGTGCATGAGAGCGATTTTTTTCTCCCGCGCCTGGTTGAAGGCGCGAACGGCCTCGGGCGTCGGCCGCACCAGGACGCGACAATGTTTCTTGTCGAAATATTCGCTGGCCTCGGGAGACAAGCGCACGTTTCCTTGTTGGCCCGCTCCCACGATCAACAGCTCGGCGCCGTTCTCGAAGACGAACTTGGCTTCCTCTTTTGAGAGGATGTGCGAGGTGCCGTATTCTTCCTTCGAAAGCCGCTTTCGCCGCTTTTCGACTTTGCCGGAAAGACGAATGATCACGTCGTGGTTGTAGGTCTTGCCGTCGATCCTGATCGCGCCGAATTCGGTAGCCTCGATCGGCATCTTCTTCTCCCATGCGTCGGTCTCGGACGCGGGGCTCGGCAAGAGGCGGACGCGGGCCGCAAGCCGCGGGAAGGTTACGCGCGCTCCGCGATTTGAACAAGAGTTCCCGCTAACGGGACCTTTCTCTCCATGATAGAAAGAATGGAGAGAGATCCCGCGTCTTTCCGTGCTGAAGCGGGTTCGCGCGGCGCCGCCGCGCCGGCGCGCGTCGTTTGTCAGGAGCCCGGCATGAACAAGCTCGCTATTCCGCATCACGCTTTCGTTTTCGTCGGCGACGGCCGCAAGGCGCTTTTCCTGCGCAACGCCGGCGATGAGATGTTTCCCAATTTGGTGACCGAGCGCGTTTTCGCCGAAGAGAACCCGCCGACGCACGAGCAAGGGACCGATCGTCCCGGTCGCGCGTTCTCGGGCGCCCATGCGATCGGCCGCAGCGCCGTGGAGACGACGGATTGGCATGAAATCGAGGAGCATCGCTTTGCTCAAAGAGTGTCCGCCGCGCTGGAGCGTCTGGTGCGCGAACGCGGCGCGCCGGCATTGGTCGTCGTGGCGCCGCCGCGCGCGCTCGCAGACTTGCGGCATGCGCTTCACCCCGATGTGAAAGCGCGCATCGTTGGGGAAATCGACAAGGATCTCACCAAGCATCCCGTTTGGGAGATCGAGCGGCATATCCTTGAGTGATACGGTTTCCGGGCGATCAGCTCGCATTGGCGATGGGCGGCCACCAGTGGAAGCCGGCTCTGCCCTTTAGGGTTTGTCGGTCGTTGGCGAGATGAGCGCAGCGCTCGGAAATGAT
>JBEKAL010000080.1:0-13516 GCA_050015935.1 Roseiarcus sp. | reverse complement strand
CGTGACGTATTTCTTGGGATTGGCCTTTTTGGGATCCTGCTCCGCCTCGATGACCACCCAACCCGAATAATTGGGCAACGCCTTGAAGACGCCGACGAAGTCGATTGAGCCGTCGCCCGGCACCGTGTAGACGCCTTCGAGAACCGAATCGAGGAACGACCAGTCTTCGGCGATCGCCCTGGCGGCCACCGCTGGACGAACGTCCTTGGCGTGGATGTGGCCAATCCTGTCGGCGTAGGTCTTGGCGACGCGAACCGCGTCGCCGCCCGCCCAGGTGATGTGACCCGTGTCGAGCAGCAGCTTCACCGCCGCGCCTGCGCCCGCCATGAAGCGATCGACTTCCCCGGCCGTCTGAACGACCGTGCCCATGTGATGGTGGTAGACGAGCTGGAGCCCGAAATCCTTGACGAGCTCGGCGAAGCGGGTCATGCGCGGCAGGAAGACGGCCCACTCGGCGTCGGTCAACGCCGGCCGCTTTGAGAGCGGCGTCGACTTGGCGCCGTGGACGGTGCGCGTGCATTCGCAGACGATGAGAACCTCCGCTCCGGCGTCCTTGCGCAGCTTGAGATCGGCCTGAGCGGCAGCGAACTCGGCGTCGGCGTCGCGTTGGAGTAGGAAGGTCGAATACCAGCCGGAGATGAACTTCAGCCCGAACTCCGCCAATTTGGCCTTCAGCTCCGGCGCGGTGGTCGGGAACTTGTTGCCCTTCTCCATGCCTTCGAGACCGATTTCGCGGGCCTCGCTCAGGCATTGCTCCAGCGGGATGTCGCCGCCGATCTCGACCATGTCGTCGTTGGACCAGCAAATCGGGTTAGCGCCGATACGGATCATTCTCTCTCCCCCCGATTGAGCCGCCGTGACGGCCGTATGTCCGCGCCCTGATCAAGCGGAAGCGGCACGGCGCCGGCCATGGGGCCCCGCTCCGCCGCCGAGCGCGTCCGATCCGCCGGGACCGCGCGTCGCCCCGATCCCCCGTTCCGGTCGGACGAAAGTTCGGCTAGATCATTCCATATTCAATTTTGGTCGGAATGTAAATTCTCTTTTTCGCTCGCGCGCCGCTGTTCCGCGACGGCGACGACCAGCGCGGCCGCCAGGGTCAGGGTGGCGGCCAAAGTCCTGAATCCTTCGAAGTCGCTTTCGACGATCTCGAACCAGATGCTGGTGTTGAAGACGAGCGGACTGAAGGGGCTGTCGGTGATGGCGATGAGCGGCGTGTTCTGTCCGGCGACCTGCCGCGTGTATTCGACCGTCGCCGACGCATAGGGGGTGAAGCTGACCGAAATCGCGGCGTCGCGCGGGCCGGCGAACGACAGAACCTCGCGGTCGATCCCATTGGGCGAGCCGATTAGCGCCGTTCGTATCCCAAGCGTTCCAAGGGCGTAGCTCATGTAGGCGGTGACCGGGTACGATCGCCGAAGACCGATCAGGTAGATGGTCTCGGCGCGCGAGAGAATCCGCGCCGCCTCGTCCAAGGTCTCCAATTTGATTCGCTCTCTGAACCTTTCGACCGAACGGATCGCCGCCTGGCTGAATCCGTCGATCAACGCCATGCTCGGCGGCAGGCCGGACGCGTGCGCGTCGAACGCCTGCAGCCTCGCCTCATAATTGTTCGGTCGATCGCGCAGCCGCTGCTGGAAGACGGCTTGCAATTCGCTGAAACCGCTGTAGCCGAGCGCCTTGGCGAAGCGCACGAGAGTCGAAGGCTGCACGGCGGCCTGCTCGGAAATGCGGCCGATCGTTCCAAAAGCAATATCATCGGGAAACTCAATAGTATATGCTGCGACTTGCGCCAGCCTCTTGGGCATCGTGTTGCGCTTCTCGACGATGAGGTCGCGAAGCTTGCTGAACTCGTGAGGAGGGCTGTCGAGCAATGCGTGCGACATAGGTCATCTTCTCACTTGAGCGAACCAAAGGTCCGCGTCGGACTGGGGAACCAAGCTTGGCGCTCTCATCCTCTTGTCACCTCGTCTCGCGCCGAAATCCGGCGCTTACGCATTAACGCTTTGCTCCGGGCCGTCGCGCTCCGATCATTCCCCGCCGATGACGCGCCCCCGGCCCGGCTTCGACGTCCACGTCTCGCCCCCGCCAGACGTCAGAGCTTTTGTCAGAGCCTAAAGACTTCAGCAACTCTCCGATACCCGCGTTATTCGACCGGCGATCCGCGACCGCGCCGTGGCGAGACGCGAATGTCGAGTTCGAATTCTAGTGAAAGAATTTGACTTCCGCTATCGAAACCCCGCAATCCCAGTAACTGGGGCAAATTCCCGGGCAAGCAGTTGCAGCATTTCCTTCTCGCGACTGCAGCAATGAACGATATCAATCGTTTGCGCCACTGAAGCAAAGCCGCTCCGTGCTACTTTCGTAGTCTGCCCGGGAATTTGCCCCGATTACCCAATCCCATAGTTAACCCCATGAATATATGCAGGTCGCGCCGCGGCGGCAACCAACGAGGCGGTTCCGCCGGCGTCCGCTCGGCGGCGCGCGCCCAAACGCGAACGCCAAAACGAACTAGTTGACGATCGGCAAAAATGGAATATAGGTTCTATCCTCACATGACGTTGCGGTCAAGCGGTCCAGCGTTTCGGATTGTCCTGGACGATGGGCGCGACGCGGAGCGAACGGGCGGGCGACGTCCGTCGGCGGCCGGACGGCGCCGTCGACCGGGGGGCGTCGAGCAAGCGGCGGGGTTTGCGACGATTGGGCTAAGATCGAGGCTGTCGGGCGCGGGCCGGTTTGCCCGGAGCCGCCGCCGGGCGGCGGCGGGCGCGACTTGTCGGCGCAATTGGCGAAGCTGAAAATGACTGACGGCGCCACGGTTCCAAAGACCCTCGATCTGATCAGCATCGGTCGCGCTTCCGTCGATCTCTACGGCCAGCAGATCGCCAGCCGGCTCGAGGATATCGGAAGCTTCGCCAAGTCGGTGGGCGGCTGCCCCGCCAACATCGCCATCGGCACGGCGCGGCTCGGGCTCAAATCGGCGCTGATCACGCGCGTCGGCGCCGAACAGATGGGCGGCTTCATTCGCGAACAACTCGCCCGCGAGGGCGTCGCCGTCGACGGGATTCGCGTCGACAAGCAGCGGCTGACTCGTCTGGTGCTGCTCGCCGTGCAGGCCGAAGGCGTTTCTCCGACCATTTTCTACCGCGCCGATTGCGCGGACATGGCGTTGGAGGAAGGCGACGTCGACGAAGCGTTGGTCGCCCGCAGCCGCGCCATCGTCGTGACCGGAACCCATTTTTCCAGGCCGAACGCCGCCGACGCCCAGGCGAAGGCGATCGCGCTGGCGAAGAAGCACGGCGGCAAGGTCGTGTTCGACGTCGATTATCGACCGAACCTATGGGGACTCGCCGGTCACGAAGCAGGCTTCGAGCGTTATGTGAAGTCCGAGGCGGTGTCGGCGCGCCTGAAGCCGGTGCTCGCCGACTGCGACCTGATCGTCGGCACGGAAGAAGAAATCCGGATCGCCGGCGGGGCTGACGGCGTGCTCGAGTCGCTGAAGGCCATCCGCGCGATCTCCGGCGCGACCGCCGTGTTGAAGCGCGGCGCCCGAGGCTGCGTCGTCTACGAGGGGCCGATCCCAGACAATCTCGAAGCTGGAGTGGTCGGCAAGGGCTTTGCGGTCCAGGTCTACAACGTGCTCGGCGCCGGCGACGCCTTCATGTCGGGGTTCCTGCGCGGCTGGCTGCGCGGAGAAGATCTCGCTACCTGCGCCCTATGGGCCAATGCGTGCGGGGCGTTCGCGGTGTCGCGGCTGCTGTGCTCGCCGGAATACCCGACCTGGACGGAACTGCGGTATTTCCTCGATCACGGCAGTCTCGAACGCGCCCTGCGAAAAGACGCCGCGCTGACCCACATTCATTGGGCGACCACCCGCCGGCGCCAGATCCCGCGGTTGATGGCGTTCGCCATCGATCATCGCGCTCAGCTGGAGGAACTGGCGGGCGACGAGGCGGCGGCGCGCATTCCCGCTTTCAAGGTGTTGGCGGTCCACGCCGCCCGACGCGTCGCCAACGGTCGCGCCGGCTTCGGGATGCTGCTGGACGACAAGTATGGCCGCGACGCGCTGTTCGCCGCCGGCGCCGGACAGAATCTGTGGGTGGCCAGGCCCGTCGAACTGCCGGGTTCGTGCCCGCTTCAGTTCGAGTTCAGCCAAGACCTTGGCAGCCGCCTGATCGAATGGCCGGTGGATCACTGCGTCAAGGTGCTGTGCTTCTACCATCCGGACGACCCCGCCAAGCTCAAGGCCGCGCAGACGGCCAAGCTTGGCGCCGCCTTCGACGCGGCCCGCAAGATCGGACGCGAGATCCTCATCGAGATCATCGCTTCGAAGGCCGGACCGCTCAACGACGACACGGTCGCCCGCGCTCTCGCCGAACTCTACGACGCCGGCCTCAAACCGGACTGGTGGAAGCTCGAGCCGCAGGCGTCGGTCAAGGCGTGGGAGGCGATCGACCAATCGATCGCCGCGCGCGACCCGCTGTGCCGCGGCGTCGTGCTGCTTGGCCTGGAGGCCCCCATCGAAACATTGAAAGAGAGCTTCGCCGCCGCTCGCGCGGCCAAGAGGGTCCGGGGCTTCGCCGTCGGGCGGACCATCTTCGCTGAGGCGGCCGAGCGCTGGCTCAAAGGCGAAATTGGCGACGAGGCGGCCATCTACGACATGGCCGGGAAGTTCGGCGCGCTGGTCGATCTCTGGCTGTCGGTCGATCAGCGTTAGGAGGCCTGCGCGGCAGGCGCGCCGGCGTTCGTCGGCGCGGCTCGCCAAGGCCGCAGCAGGGAAGGCTTGACGGCCGGGACCGGCGCGTTTCGGGAGGGATGGGACATGGTCGGCAAGATGGTGCGGCTTACGGTGGCGCAGGCGTTGGTGCGGTTCCTGGCGAACCAGATGACGGTGATCGACGGCGAGAAGCTACCGATCGTCGCCGGATGCTGGGCGATCTTCGGCCACGGCAACGTGGCGGGCATCGGCGAGGCGCTCTATCAGGCGCGCGACAGGCTTCCCACTTACCGCGCGCACAACGAGCAGGCCATGGCCCTATCGGCCATCGCCTTCGCCAAGGCGAGCTTCCGCCGCCGATTCATGGCCTGCACCACCTCCATCGGCCCCGGCGCGCTCAACATGGTCACGGCCGCCGCCGTCGCTCACGTCGACCGGCTGCCGGTCCTGCTTCTGCCCGGCGACGTCTTCGCCGACCGCCTGCCCGACCCGGTGCTGCAGCAGGTCGAGGATTTCCACGACGGTGCCGTGTCGGCCAACGACTGCTTCCGCCCGGTGTCGCGCTATTTCGACCGCATCAACCGCGCGGAGCAACTGATCCCCGCTCTGCAGCGCGCCATGCACGTGCTCACCGATCCGGCCGAATGCGGCCCGGCGACGCTCGCCATGTGCCAGGATGTTCAGACCGAGGCGTTCGATTGGCCGGAAAGCCTGTTCGCGGAAAAGGTCTGGGCGCCGCGCCGCATACGTCCCGACGAGAACGAGCTCGCCACGGCGATCGCCGCCCTCAAGGCCGCCAAGCGGCCGATCATCATCGCGGGCGGCGGCGTGCTCTATTCGCAGGCCTCCGCCGAGCTGACGGCGTTCGCCGAGGCGCACCGGATTCCGGTGGCGGTCACGCAGGCCGGCAAGTCGTCGATCGACGAAACCCTCCCGCTCGCGCTCGGCGCCGTCGGCGTCACCGGCACGTCGGCGGCCAACGCGCTGGCCGCCGACGCCGACTTGGCGCTCGCCATCGGCACCCGTCTCCAAGACTTCACCACCGGCTCCTGGGCGCTGTTCAAGACCGGCGACTTCAAGATCGTCGCCCTCAACGTCACGTCCTACGACACCGCCAAACACAACGCGCTTCCTCTTGTCTGCGACGCTAAGGTTGGCCTCGAACAGCTCTCGGAGGGGCTCGAAGGCTGGAAGGCGGATCCTGAGATGGTCGAGCGGGCTCGCCGGGAGAAGGCGATCTGGCTCGAGGCGGCCGGCCGAGCGCTCGCGCCGACTAATACCGACAAACCCTCGGACGCCCAGGTCATCGGCGCCGTGGCGCGCGTCCTCGGCGGGGAGAACTCCGTGCTCGTCAACGCCTCCGGCGGCCTGCCGGGCGAGCTGCACAAGCTGTGGACGCCGACGACGCCCGGCAGTTACCACCTGGAGTACGGCTTCTCCTGCATGGGCTATGAGATCGCCGGCGGCGTCGGCGTCAAGCTGGCCCGTCCCGACAAAGAGGTCGTCGTCATGGTCGGCGACGGCGCCTACCTGATGATGAACTCGGAGCTCGCCACCTCGGTCAGCCTAGGCCAGAAGCTCATCGTCGTCGTGCTCGACAACCATGGCTTCGGCTGCATCAACCGCCTGCAGATGGCCACCGGCGGGGCCAATTTCAACAATCTCTGGCAAGATTGCGCCATGGCGGCGCAACCGGACATCGACTTCCGCAAACATGCGGAGAGCCTGGGCGCCATCGCCGTCAAGGCGTCGTCGATCGGCGATCTCGAGGCCGCGCTTGAGGCGGCCAAGGCCAACGACCGCACCACCGTCGTCGTCATCGAGACCCATCCGCTGATCGCCACCGAGGCGGGCGGGCATTGGTGGGACGTCGCGGTGCCCGAGGTGTCGCCGCGCGCCGAGGTGGTCAAGGCCCGCGAAAAATACGAGATCGACCGCCGTCAGCAGCGGGTGTTCAACTGACGGCGCGCCGAGGCCTCGACGATCCGAAGGACGCGAAGCTCCGCAGGACGCACAAGGAGAGACAAGGCAATGTCGCATCTGCGCGTGAGACCGAGGGGGACCCACGGCCTCGTCACCGAGGTGACGCCGGAGAGCGCCGGCTGGACCTATGTGGGCTTCGCGCTCCACCGTCTGGACGCCGGCGAACGCGTCGCCGCCGAGACGGGGACGCGCGAAGTCTGTCTGGCGCTCGTCTCGGGCAAGGCGAGGCTGACGATCGACGGCAAGGATTACGGTGAGATCGGCGGACGCATGAGCCCATTCGACGGCGCCCCCTGGGCCGCCTATGTGCCGGCCGGTGGGCGCTACGCCGTCACCGCCGTCACGGCGCTCGAACTCGGCGTCTGCTCGGCGCCGGGCGGCGCCGGCCACCCGGCCAAGCTGATCCCGCCGAGAACGCATCCGCAGATCGCGCGTGGCAAGGGGTCCAACACCCGCTACGTCACCAACATCATGCCGGAGGACGACGGCTCGGCCAACGCCTTGCTCGTCGTCGAGGTGATCACGCCGGGCGGCAACACTTCGTCCTATCCGCCGCACAAGCACGACTGGGACAACCTGCCCACCGAGAGTCGCCTCGAGGAGACCTATTACCACCGGTTCAACCCGCCGCAGGGCTACGGCTTCCAGCGCGTCTACACCGACGACCGCTCGCTCGACGAGACGGTGCTCATCGAGGACGGCGACGTCGTGATGGTGCCGAGGGGCTACCACCCGGTCGCCACCCTGCACGGCTATGACAGTTACTACCTCAACGTCATGGCGGGCCCGAAGCGCATCTGGAAGTTCCACAACGAACCGCAACACGAATGGCTGTTCACCGGCGTTGGCGCTCCAGACGCCGCCGCCAAGACCAGGTGAGTCGGCGATCCGCCGCGGGCGGGGCGTCCCCCGCCCAGCGTGGCGAAGAGGGCGCGGCCGCTTCTTGCGCGACGACGGGCGCTGCAACACTGCGCATCGAGGTTGAACCGCGCCCTCGCGGCGCGCCTGTAGACACCCTCGGCGAGCGCGTCCGCGCCCGTGGACCAAGCGCGGCCGACGACCGCGCCGCCAGGCGGCGTCCGGTGGCCGACCGTCTGCGCCGTCGATCCTCTTCTCTTCTTGCGGAGAAGGCGAGACGAGCGGGCGCCCAATTCTACGAGATCACAGGGAGCCGCAGGGAGGTCCGGCCGCGCTGGTCTCATTCGCGCTTGCTTCTGCAAGCAATCGCAGCGCATCTTAAAACTGGGTCCGGACGCCCGGCGGGAGGAGGCTGGGCGTCCGGGCTTGAGCCCGGCCTTAGCCGCTCAGCGGCGGGTCAGCGTGCCGTCCCAGGTGCTGACGGTCTTCTTGGCGTCCGCCTCGGAGAACCAAACCGAGGTCACCGACTTGGTCTCGGTGAAGAAGGCGACGCCGTCCTTGCCGAGCGTGTGCAGGTCGCCGAAGAACGACTGCTTGTGGCCGGAGAACGGGAAGATCGAGAACGGCACCGGAATGCCGACATTGACGCCCACCATGCCGCTGTCGGTGCGGCGGGCGAACTCGCGCGCGTAACGGCCCGAGGTGGTGTAGATGCACGAGCCGTTGGCGAAGCGGTTGGCGTTCATGATCGCCAAGCCCTCCTCGAAGTCCTTGACGCGCTTGACCGACGTCACCGGCCCGAAGATTTCCTCTTCGCCCACATACATGCCGGGCTTGACGTGATCGAGGATCGTCGGACCGAGGAAGAAGCCGCCCTCGTAGCCGGGCACTTTGACGCCGCGACCGTCGAGCGCCAGCGTCGCGCCCTCTTCGACGCCGCGCGCGATGGCTTTCTCGATCGATTCCTTCTGCGCCGCCGACGTCACCGGACCCAGTTGGCTGTCGGGCAGATAGGCCGGGCCGATTTTCAGCTCTTGGGCGAACTTCGTGAGCAGCGCGATGAACTCGTCGGCGATCGACTCCTGCACGCAAACCACCGGCAGCGCCATGCAGCGCTGGCCGGCGCAGCCGTAGGTCGAATTGACGACGCCGCGAACCGAGCGCTCCAGCACGCAATCTTCGAGAATGAGCGCGTGGTTCTTCGCTTCGGTGAGCGCCTGGACGCGTTTGCCGGCGCCGGCGGCGGTCTGGTAGATGTGCTTGCCGACCGAGGTCGAACCGACGAAGCAAACGCCCTTGACGGCGGGGTTGACCAGCAGGCTGTCCGCTTCGACTCGCGAGCAGGTCACCAGGTTGACCACGCCCTTCGGCAAACCGGCCTCGATCAACAGCTCCAACATGCGCATGGCGGTCTGCGGCACCATCGAGGCCGCCTTCAGCACCACCGTGTTGCCGGTGGTGATCGCGAAGGGGATCATCCAGCCCATCGGGATCATCGCCGGGAAATTGAAAGGCGCGATCGCGGCGAACACGCCGAGCGGCTCGCGGTAGGAGACGGTGTCGTAGCCGTCCGACACGTTCATGCAGGTGTCGCCCTGCATGAGATAGGGCGTCGAGCAGGCGCACTCGACCACTTCGATCGCCTTCAGCACGTCGCCGCGCGCCTCGGAGAGCACTTTGCCGTTCTCGGTGGCGACCAGCTCGGTCAGCTCGTCGAGATGGGCGTCGAGCAATTGCTTGAACCGGAACATCAGCTGGACGCGGGTGGCGATCGGCGTGTCGCGCCAACCGGGAAACGCCCGCGCCGCGGCGGCGACGGCGCCGTCGACCTCGTCCTGGGTGCAGCAGGGCGCCTCGGCGATTTGCTTGCCCATCGAGGGGTCCATCACCGGCATGTACTTGGCGGTTTTCGACGGACGCCATTCGTTATCAACCAAATACGTCAGGCGCTCGGTGGCGGCGGCAGCGCCGTGCTTTAACAACTGGAGGTTCATGGGCTTTCTCCCCGCGTGTCGATGCGCCCGATCCCTTGGGCGAAAAATGGAACTAATATTCCATACACCATTCCCTTTGGAATTCAAGATGCATCCGCAGCCAATTTTCCCGATGGGTCGCGCCCGCGGATTCCGCCGCCGACGGCCGGTCGTCGGGAGGGCCGCGCGCCCGCTCGAAGGCGACGGCGGAATCCGTGCGACGACCGGCGCAACGCGCTTCGTCAAGCCGGCGTCGTCCAAGATTCGAGAGGGAGGGCACGCCGCGCGCTGGAGTTTCGGCCACGAAACGCCTTCCTGTTCGACGGGTGTTCCGAAGGCTGCCCGACGTTCGCGTTGGCGTGGTTCTCCGGCGCGCCGCCGTTGCCGGCTCGGGGGAAAAGAAATCGGCGGTCGAGGCGCTCGCCCTTCTTTCGCTTGCGCGGCGGTCGAGACGATGTCGCATTTTCGGCGGCCGGGGTGAAGAGGCTTGACGTGAGTTTTCTGGTATGGACTTGTTGTTCTAAATGGGCGCCATGGCGCCGGTTTCATTCCTGAGACTCGGTCCGGGGCCATGTCGAATCGGCCAAATCTCGGAGAGGAGGGCCTCGTGTCGCCTGAACCGGTTCGCGTCGGGATCGTCGGCCTCGGACGGCTTGGCCGTCGCCACGCCGAAAACCTTGCGTTCCGGGTCGCCGGCGCGCGGCTGGTCGCCGCGGCGAGCCCAGTCGGCGAGGAACGCGATTGGGCGAAGACGGCGCTGAACGGCGTGGCGACCTACCCTGGATTGACGGAATTATTGGCGCATCCCGGTCTAGACGCGGTCTGGCTGGTGACCCCGACTTCGCTTCACGCCGATCAGGTGATCGCCTCGCTCGACGCGGGCAAACATGTGTTCTGCGAGAAACCCCTGGCGCTCGAGCCGACCGATTGTGACCGGGCCGTCGCCGCCACCGTGAACCGTCCCGGGCAGGTGGTGATGGTCGGCTTCATGCGCCGCTTCGATCCGGCCTACGCGGAAGCCAAACGCCGCGTCGACGCCGGCGAACTGGGGAACGTTTTCGCCATTCGCTGCGTCTCGGAAGATCCGGTCGATCCCGACGGCTTCTTCGTTCGCTTCGCGCCGACCTCGGGCGGCATTTTTCTCGACTGCAGCATCCACGACATCGACCTCGTCCGCTGGATGCTCGACGGGGCCGAGGCGTCCTCTGTCGCGGCCGCGGGAAGCCGCATCATGCACCCGGCGCTCGGCGAATGCGGCGACGTCGACACGGGCGCAGCCGTCGTCACTTTCAAGGGCGGCCAGATCGCCGCCTTCTATGTGTCGCGAACGTCGCAACGCGGCTACGAGGCGTCGATGACCATCGTCGGCGCCAAGGGGACGCTCGAGGTTGGCGGGACGATACCGCGGCTTCCGGTGGCGCTCGAATCCGGCGGTCGCCGATCGGTCGCCGGCCAAGTCGACTTCTTCGAACGATTCGGCGAGGCGTTCCTTCGCGAAGCGCACGCCTTCGTGGAGGCGGTTCGCCGCGGCGCTCCCTCGCCGCTCAGCCTTGAAGACGCGCGGGAGGCGACGCGATTGGCCTGCGCCATGCGCGCGGCGCTGAGGGTCGGCTGACGCGCCTCGGTCGGCGAAGCCGCGCCGAGCGGCCCGCCGCCGCGCCAAGCGGCCTTTCCGCTGCCCAAGCGCGCGGAAGCGGGCGCGGTTCGCTTACGGCGGCGGCAGCATCGCGTCGCGGACCACGGCGGTCAGGTCCCGGTAGGCTTCGATGAACGACCTCAATGTCCTGATCGTCGCGCCGTAGCGGTCGAATTCGGCGACCGACATCCCATTCTCGTCGTAGGCGCGGCGGAAATCGGGGAACTTCCGGTAAAGCTCGGCGACGACGTCGGGGTCGACGGGATCGTCTATGCGCGGCTTCACCTCGATGTCGGAGTTGTTGAAGAGCACTTGCCATTCATGGGGGATGGTGAGGATGAGGTCGCCGCCGATGAGCTCGGACCAATGCATGTGATGGCGGTAGGCGGCCGCTAGCAGGCGGGCGCGGTAGCCGCGCGCTTTGAAGAGGCCGTAGGCCTTCTTGATCACGGCGATGCCTCCCCAATCGAGATGGCCGGGCGTTATGACGATTCCGTCGCGCTTGGCCACCATTTTCAGGAAGTCGTCGGTGCGGCCGATCATGATGGTGCAGACCGGCCGCATCGCGGAGACGTCGTGTCCTTCCTTTGCGCGGCGGTCGAGGCCGCGCTCCACCGCCTCGGCGACGGCGATGGCCTGCGGCAGCGTGAAGTTGACGGTGGCGTTGACGTTGACGCCGCGACGGGTCGCCTCCTCGATCGCGGCGACGCCGGCGGCGGTCACCGGAATCTTGACCTGAATGTTCCGCGCGAGCCCGCTAAAATGGACTGCGTGTTCCACCAACTTCGCGGCGTCCATGTAATTGACCGGATTGGTCTGCATGGACAGCCGCCCCTTGAGCCCCCTCTCCCGCTCGAACACCGGCAACAGCATTTCGGCGCCGCGCAGGCCCATCTCCTCGATGAGCTTCCAGGCGATCGCCTCTTCGTTGGCGGTCGGGTTGTCGGCGATCAACTGCCGGAGCTTCGGCTTCCAGGCGTCGAATTCCTTCCGAAGCACCGCAAGAACGATGGCCGGATTGGTCGTCGCGCCGACCGCGCCGTTGGCGAGCGCATATTCGAGCTCCTTCGCCGCGCAGGAGTCGTTCCAGACGTCGGTCGGCGTCGTGCGCACGGTTCGCAGTAATGGCGACATTTCTGAAAGCGGAATGGTCATGTCGGTCGTCTCCCCAGATCGTCGGCGCCGAATCAATCGGGCGCTGCCCACACGCATGGTCGATATGAACGTTCCGAAAGCTAGCATAAATGGATCAATTAGTCCACACCGATTTTGACAGATCGCATTGCCCGCGCGGCGACGAACCGCAGGGAGGTCGTTCCATCGATTGAACCTCGCCGCCGTTGGTCGTCGGCGGAGAACGCGCGGCTTGGCGCGGCGACGGAGGAGCCGCGCGCGGCGGCGACGCGCGTGAAGCGGGCGTCGACGCGAGCTTGCCACCCCGCCGGCGCGCGAGTCGCTATTGCGCTTGGCGGGATGCTTGGAATCTTGCGCTCCGGCGCGCCGACAAACCGCCGCGCAAGTCTCGCCGATCCCGCTCACGTCGCGAGGCGGGACCGTCGCGGTCGCGATAGCTCGGGCGATCGTGATCGCCGGCTTCGCGACGACTAGGCGGCGGCGCCGCCGTGGATTTCGTGTTCGAGGGTGCTGAGCCCCCTGCCGCCAGCCATATGGAACATCAGCGTTTCGAGCGTAAGCTCCGAGCGACGCGTATCGACCTCCACTTCGCCGCGCGACAGCACCATGAAATGGTCGCCAACGAGAAATGCGTGGTTTGGGTTGTGGCTGATGAAAATCACCCCGATCCCTTGGTTCCGCGCCGCTTGAACGACATATCGCAACACCAGACCTGACTGCGCCACGCCGAGCGCCGCAGTGGGTTCATCGAGGATCAGCACCCGGGCGCCGAAGTGGATGGCGCGGGCGATCGCCAGGACTTGGCGCTGGCCGCCCGAGAGCGTGCCCGCCGGCTGCTCAAGGTTCTCGAGATCGATGCCCATCCGTTGCAGCTCGTCCTGCGTCTTGGCCCACATTTGCGTGGTATTGAGCCGACGGAAAAGACCTCGTCCTTTCACGATCTCCGAGCCGAGGAAGAAGTTGCGCCACACCGGGAGAAGGGGAACCAACGCAAGCGTCTGGTAGACCGCCGCGATGCCGAGGTCGAGCGCTTCGCGCGGCGAGGAGAAAAACCGGGGCTGACCGTCCACCAAATACTCGCCCGCATCATGCGGGAAGAGCCCGGCGACGATCGAGATCAGGGTCGACTTGCCGGCGCCGTTGTCGCCGAGGATGCAGGTCACCTCGCCCTGGCGCACGGTCAGGTTCACGCCGCGGAGCGCGTTGATGTTGCCGAAG
>JBEKAL010000079.1:0-13537 GCA_050015935.1 Roseiarcus sp. | reverse complement strand
GCGGCGGCCCGGAGGGCCGTCCTTGACAGGCTCTGATGGTCGGAAAAAGAGGCTCTCCAAGAGGTCGATGGCGAGCTGTGTCGACGGCTCCCGACCTCTGTTAATCCGAGTTCGGAGCCCTGGTCCGGCGCGCAAGCGCCTTGTTGCGGAAACGTCCGCGCCGCGGGAAGAGCGCGGCCAGCGGCCGCGCCTGCAATCGTGCTTGGGCAGCGCAGGAAACGCGATTTGTATAGACAAATAAGTTTGACGACCCGTTTATTTATAGATACGATAACATATGGTCATCACCTGGGACAACGCGAAGCGTCTCGCCAACATTTTCAAGCACGGCCTGGACTTTGCGGATTTGGACGAAGATTTCTTCGGCAACGCCGTCATCGTCCGGGCGTGTCCGCCCCGTTTCACCGCTATCGGCGGGCTTCGGGACGCAATGGCGGTTGTGGTTATTTTCGCGCCGCTCGGCGCGGAGGCCGTCTCGGTGATTCCGATGCGCCCCGCGAACAAGAAAGAAAGGAGCTTGCTTCATGCCCCGTAAGATGAAAGCCGACGCCGGCCTCGATCGCGGCTTCACCCAGGCCGACCTGGACGACGCATCGGATTCCCCTGAGATCACCGCGCAGGAGATGGCTGAGGCGAAGCCGTTCGCGGCGGCGTTCCCCGGACTGGCGCAAAGCGTTAAGCGCGGGCGCGGCAAACAAAAGGCGCCGACCAAGCAGCTTGTCAGCATACGCCTCGACCGAGACGTGCTCGCCGCCTTCAAAGCGACGGGAGAGGGCTGGCAGGGGCGCATCAACGACGCCCTGCGCCGCGTCGCCAAAGCGAAGCGACGCGCGCGCGCCGCATGATCGCCGGTTCGCCGGCGCCCTTCCGTTCGCGCCAGCTTCTCCCTACATAGGCCGCGAGGCCGCGAAAGCGGTCGATTCGGCATCGTCCGGACCGTTTCAGCGTCGCTTCGGGGCGCCGACGGGGCCAGAGGGGAGGCGGAAATGAATTTGGAAAAATACACCGAGCGCGCGCGCGGTTTCATTCAGAGCGCGCAGTCGCTGGCGTTGCGCGAAGGCCACCAGCAATTCACGCCCGAGCACGTCCTGAAAGTTCTGCTCGACGACGAGGAGGGGCTCGCCGCCGGGCTCATCGACAAGGCGGGCGGACGCTCGCGCGACGCGCTGGCGCAGGTCGAATTGGCGCTCGCCAAACTGCCCAAGGTGCAAGGGTCGGGCGCCGGCCAGCTTTATCTCGCGCCGACCACGGCGCGCGTTTTCGACAATGCGGAGAGAATCGCCGAGAAGGCGGGCGATTCCTTCGTCACCGTCGAGCGGCTGCTGCTCGCCCTGGCGATGGAGAAGGGCAGCGACGCGGGCAAGATTCTCGCCAACGCCGGCGTTTCCGCGCAAACGCTGAACGCGGCGATCGAGGACCTGCGCAAGGGCCGCAAGGCCGACTCGGCGAGCGCCGAGAACGCCTACGACGCGCTGAAGAAATACACCCGCAATCTCACCGACGCCGCGCGCGCCGGCAAGCTCGATCCGGTCGTCGGCCGCGACGAGGAAATCCGCCGCACCATGCAGGTGCTGTCGCGCCGCACCAAGAACAATCCGGTGCTGATCGGCGAGCCCGGCGTCGGCAAGACCGCGATCGTCGAAGGCCTCGCTTTACGCATCGTCAACGGCGACGTGCCGGAATCGCTCAAAGACAAGAAGCTGCTGTCGCTCGACATGGGCGCCCTCATCGCCGGCTCGAAATACCGCGGCGAATTCGAGGAGCGGCTGAAGGCCGTGCTCAACGAGGTGACGGCGGCCGAGGGCGGCGTCATCCTGTTCATCGACGAAATGCATACGCTGGTCGGCGCGGGAAAAGCCGACGGCGCGATGGACGCCTCGAACCTGTTGAAGCCGGCGCTGGCGCGCGGCGACCTCCACTGCATCGGCGCCACCACGCTCGACGAATATCGCAAGCACGTCGAAAAGGACGCGGCGCTGGCGCGGCGCTTCCAGCCGGTGTTCGTCTCGCAGCCGACCGTCGAGGACACGATTTCGATCCTTCGCGGCCTCAAGGAGAAATACGAGGTCCACCACGGCGTCCATATCACCGACGCCGCGATCGTCGCCGCCGCGACGCTGTCGAACCGCTACATCGCCGACCGCTTCCTGCCGGATAAGGCGATCGACTTGATCGACGAGGCGGCCTCGCGTCAACGCATGCAGGTCGATTCCAAGCCCGAAGAGCTCGACGAACTCGATCGGCGCATCATCCAGCTCAAGATCGAGCAGGAGGCGCTGAAAAAGGAGACCGACGCCGCCTCCAGGGATCGCTTGACCAAGCTGTCGAGCGAACTGGGCGAATTGCAGGAGAAATCCAACGCGCTGACGGCGCGCTGGCGCGCCGAAAAGGACAAGCTCGGCGCGGCGCAAAAGCTCAAGGAGCAACTCGACGGCGCGCGCAACGATCTCGCCCAGGCGCAACGCAAGGGCGAATATCAGCGCGCGGGCGAAATCGCCTATGGGCTCATCCCCGAGCTCACGAAAAAACTCGCCGCGACGGAGGCTCAAAGCGCCGGCGCCCTCGTCGACGAGGCGGTGACCCCGGACCACGTCGCGCAGGTCGTCTCGCGCTGGACCGGCGTGCCCGTTGACAAAATGCTGGAGGGCGAACGCGACAAGCTCTTGAAGATGGAAGAGGAGATCGCCAAACGCGTCGTCGGCCAGGCCGAGGCGGTGAGCGCGGTTTCGACCGCGGTGCGCCGCGCGCGCGCCGGCCTGCAGGACCCCAACCGCCCGATCGGCTCGTTCATGTTCCTCGGGCCGACCGGCGTCGGCAAGACCGAGCTGACCAAGGCGCTGGCCGCGTTCCTGTTCGACGACGACGCCGCGATGGTGCGCATCGACATGTCCGAATACATGGAGAAGCACTCCGTCTCCCGTCTCATCGGCGCCCCTCCCGGCTATGTCGGCTACGAGGAAGGCGGCGCGCTGACCGAGGCGGTGCGCCGGCGCCCCTACCAGGTGGTGCTGTTCGACGAAATCGAGAAGGCGCACCCGGACGTGTTCAACGTGCTGCTGCAAGTGCTCGACGACGGGCGGCTGACCGACGGCCAGGGCCGCACGGTGGACTTCCGCAACGTGCTGATCGTGATGACCTCGAACCTCGGCTCCGAATATCTCGTCAATCAGCCCGAGGGCGAGGACACCAAGGCGGTCGAGAAGGAAGTCATGGCGATGGTGCGCGCGCACTTCCGGCCCGAGTTCCTCAACCGCATCGACGAAATCATCCTGTTCCACCGGCTCAGGCGCGAGGACATGGGCGCGATCGTCGACATCCAGTTCAAGCGGCTCGCCAAGCTGCTCGAGGACCGCAAGATCACGCTCGCGCTCGACGCCAAGGGCCGGCAATGGCTCGCCGACAAGGGCTACGATCCGGCCTATGGCGCGCGCCCGCTCAAGCGCGCGATCCAGAAGTCGGTTCAGGACCCGCTCGCGCAGATGCTGCTCGCCGGCGAAATCCACGACGGCGAGACCGTCAAGATCGGCGCGTCGCACGGCGCGCTGACCTTCAACGGCAAGGCCGTCGGCGCCGAGCCGGAGGCGGAAACGCCGAAGGGCGGCAAGCCGGCGACGGTGGTGAACTTTCCCAAGGGCGGGTGAACGACCCGATCGCAAGCGCGGCGGCCCGGCCCCGCCCGGCCGCCGCCGCGAGATTGGAAGGGCGCGCGGCCCTTCCCCCTCGCGAGCGAAGGGGCGCGCGCCATTAGCTTTTCCTGAACGACGCCGCGGCCGAGCCGAGCTTGAATTCGCGCCCGCTTCGCCGCAAAGTCGTCATGAACCTCGGCGAGAAGCAGCCGCTTCGCTTGGAACAGAGGGCCCTTCGCATGAGCAGTCCCATGCTGACGAATTTTCTCGGCGGCTCTCCGGCGTCGGTGGCGCTGCGCCTGATCGTCGTTTCCTTCATCGTCGGCATGATCCTGGTCATGTTCGGCTTCGAGCCCGCCGACATCGTCGAAAGCTTCGTGCGCATGGCGCATCGCTTGGTCGAATTCGGCTTCACCGACTTGCGCCAGGTCGGCAGCATCCTGGCGACCGGCGCGCTGGTCGTGCTGCCCGTCTGGATCGTCCTGCGACTGCTCGATTGGCGCCGCGCGCGTTGAACGCTCAGCCTGTCGAGACCGCCCATTCGCGGGCGCCGACGCCGACGAGATCGGCGAGGCCGCCGGCGCCGCGAGCCGCGAGCGCGCGCGACAGCCCATCGAGAATTTCATCGATCAGGCCGGGGCCGCGATAGATCAGCGCGGTGTAGAGCTGCACCAGGCTCGCGCCCGCCTCGATCTTGGCCAGCGCCGATTGCGCGTCCTCGACGCCGCCGCAGCCGATCAGTTGAAACGCTCCCCCGCAGCGCAGAAACGTCCGCGCGAGGATCCGCGTCGACGGCGCGAACAACGGCCGACCCGACAGACCGCCGGCCTCGCGCGCGTCGGCGTCGCGCAGCGAGGGCGGCCGCGCGGTCGTCGTGTTGGCGACGATCAGGCCGTCGACGCCGCGCGCCGCGCAAACCGCGACCACGTCGTCGAGCGCGCGCAGATCGAGATCGGGCGCGATCTTGATCAGCACCGGACGGCGCGGCGCGGTCTCGTCGCGCGCGCCGACGACGCGCGCCACGAGTTCGTCGAGCGCGTCGCGTCGTTGCAGATCGCGTAAACGCGGCGTGTTCGGCGAGGAAATGTTGATGGCGACATAGCTCGCGAAGGGAGCGAAGGTCTTCACCCCGAGCGCGAAATCGGCGAGCCGATCGGACGCGTCCCGGTTGGGGCCGACATTGACGCCGACGACGCCCTCGATTCTCCCGGCCGCCAGGCGCGCGCGCGCCGCCTCGTAGCCCCGATTGTTGAAGCCGAGCCGATTGACCAGCGCGCGGTCGGCCGGCAGGCGGAACAGCCGCGGACGCGGATTGCCCGGTTGCGGGCGCGGCGTCAGCGTCCCCACCTCGACATGCCCGAACCCCAACGCAAGCAGCGCGCCCACGACTTCGGCGTTCTTGTCGAACCCCGCGGCCATGCCCAGGGGATTGGAAAACTCCAGCCCGAAGGCGCTCACCGCCAGGCGCGGATCGGGCGGTCGAGGCCGCAGGGGGGGCGCGAGTTTCAGCGCCGCGATCGTGGCGCGATGCGCGGTCTCGGGCGCGAGACGCATCAGAACGGGCCGCGCCAGCGCGCCGAGGGCGCGCATCATGCCGCGAGACTTCCGAACAGGAGACGGCCCGCTTTGCCCAGCGGCAGGGGACGCGTCCAGACGACCGCGTCGAGCGCCAGCGGTCCATGGAGAACAGAAAGCGACGCCCCGCCGCGCGAAGGCTCCCGGCGCAACGCCGGCCCTCGGGCGCCGGCCCGGTCGACCACGGACCCGGCGAAGACGCCCGCCGCCGCGGCCGCGCGCCATTCCTCGCCGCCGACGATCCGAAAGATCAGCGTCATCGCCCCTGCCGGCCTATTCCTGCAACATGCGTTTCAGCAATTCCAGTTCTTCGCGCAGCCCGGAATCGGAGGCGCTGAGGCCCTCGATTTTGCGCACGGCGTGCAGCACCGTCGTGTGGTCGCGTCCGCCGAAGCGGCGGCCGATCTCGGGAAGCGAGCGCAAGGTGAGCGCCTTGGATAGATACATCGCGACCTGCCTCGGCTTGACCACGCTGGCGGTGCGTCGCGAGGAAAGAATGTCGGCGCGCGTCACGCTGTAATGGGTCGCGACCAGTTTTTGAATGTCCTCGATCTTCACCCGCTTGGGCTCCCTGGCGCGGATGAGGTCGCGGATCGCGATTTCCGCCGCTTCGACGGTGAGCGGCGGCGCGCCGACGATCGAGTGAGCGAGCAGGCGATTGACCGCGCCTTCGAGATCGCGGCCATTCGACGTGATCGAGCGCGCGACAAAAGCGAGCACGGCCGGCGAGACCTCGAAATGCGGGTTTTGCGCGCGCGCGGCGGCGATCCGGGCTTCGAGGATCTTCACGCGCAGCGCTTCGTCCAGCGCAGTCATCTCGACGCAAAGCCCTCCGGCCAAGCGCGAACGAACCCGCTCCTCGAGCGATTCGAGATCCCCGGGCGGGCTATCCGCCGCGACCACGACCTGGCGCCCGGAGTCCAGCAGAGCGTTGAGCGCATGGCCGAATTCGTTCTGGATCGCCTTGCCCTGAAGGAACTGGGCGTCGTCGAAGATCAAGAGATCGATCGAACGCAACGCCTCCTTGAATGCGATCGCGGTCTGCGACTGCAACGCCGCGACGAAGCCGTACATGAATTTTTCCGCCGTCAGATAAATGACGCTGCGTCCCTGCGCGGTCGCCGCGTGGGCGATGGCTTGCAGAAGATGCGTTTTTCCCAGCCCGACCGCCGAGTGGACATAAAGCGGACTGAAGGCGGGCGGTTGGCCGCAACGCCCCTCCACGACGCGCTGAGCGGCCGAGAAGGCCAATTGATTGGACCGCCCCACGATAAAGGAAGCGAACGAAAGGCGACGATCGAGCGGCGATCCGGCCAGGGTCTCGCCGTGTCCCCCGTTCTCGTTTTTCTGTCCGCCGCGCGGCGCGGCGGTCCCTAGTGTCGGGGCGCGGATCGCTCCCGGTCGCGTCCCGTCGATCGCCTTCGCATTGCCGTACTGAGTCGCCGACGGCTCGCTTTGCGGTCCCGGCGCGCTGGTCGAGGAGCGCACGCAGATGCTGATCGACTCGACGCCGCCGATCTCGGCCGCCAACGCGGCGAGGATGCGCTCGTGATAATGCGATTCAATCCAGCTTTTCAAAAAGCGCGTCGGCACGAAAAAATGCGCGCGGCCGCCCTCGATCGAATCGATCGCGAGGCGACCGAACCAGCTGCTGAAGACGTCTTCGCCCAATTCCGCTCGCAGGCGCTTGCAACTGCGTCGCCAGCTGTCCTCGAGATCGCGCATGGCGGAAACAACTCGCAAGTCGGCCGAAGCCGTAGCCAAATTGGCGTTCTGATTCATTTTGATCTCGTCACGGAAAAAGGAAGACGTTGAAGAAAGGGGCGAAAATCGGTTCCTTGGGACCCGATCAGGACTGAGTCCAAGGCAGGCCTCGCGCCCGCCAGCCGCCGAGCGCGCCTCGTTTGCGCGTCTCGTCCAGCCCCCCTTCAAAGCCTTCCGCGATATTGTAGCAGCGCGCCCATCCGGCGCCCGTCAGCGCGATCGCCGCCGCGCGCGAGCGCACGCCGGACCGGCAAAGAAAAACCACGGGCGTCGATTGATCGGCGCCGCGCGCAATCAGCGCGTCGACGAGACGAGGCTTGAAATCGGCGGCGACTTGCATCGACGGATAGACCTGCCATTCCTGGAAAATAGGCGTCTTGCCCAACCGGCCGAGATCGGGAACGCCGACAAAGGCCCATTCCGGCTGGGTGCGCACGTCGACAAGGACGGATTTTTGCTCTTCGGTCAGAATGGAGTACGCGTCCTCAACGGACAAATCTCCTGCGTATCCCGCAGGTCGTTGAAATGACATGGCCTCTCCCTCCCACAGCCCGCACTGTGGTCAAAACACAAGCATTTTCCTGAAGCGAACAGAACTCGCAAGAAAACTGTTGGATGATCCACGTCCTTTGACAGACGTAAAAATCACACAATTAATTATGGAACTTACCCAATTTAACGTCCACCAGCAGCATACTTATCTTGAGTGCGGCAAACACAACGTAATCTGTGCAATCTCGCGCCCCGCACCGATTTATGCTTGCCTGAACGAAATATTGCACGGTCGCGCCGGCAGGGCAAGCCACTTTGGCGCGACGATCCGACACTCCCCCGGAGCGCGCGGCGAGGCCATTCGACCTCTCGCCGGCCGCTCGGGGCAAACGATTGATAAGCGGACGAACTTCGCCTCAAAGAGAATTTTCACCATCGCCTGCTGGTGATACCGTTATGTCAGGAATTTGGAATAATTCCGCCACATTCCGCCGCCCGGATTCCGGCCGATTGCACGCTTAGCCATTAACGTTTTGTTAGGTATGAGATTTTCGTGTTCGCGCGGATCCGTCGACGGCGGTCGCAAATGTGTTGCGATTTTGTCGCAACGACGCGAATTGAAAATCTCTCTGATTATGGCGCATTATAGGCGGCGTCATGGGCGATTGGAACGCCAATGCGTACCGGCGGTTCGAAGCCGAGCGGAGCCGCCCCGCGGCGGACCTTCTCGCACGCGTCCCGACCGGCGCGCGCCGACAGATCGTCGATCTGGGTTGCGGGCCCGGCAATTCCACGCAACTGCTCGCCGAGCGCTACCCCGAAGGCGAGATCGTGGGCCTGGACGCTTCGCCGGACATGCTCGCGTCGGCGCGGGCGCGTCTGCCGCATCTGAAATTTACACAGGGCGACCTTGCAGATTGGCGCGGCGGGCCGGCCGATCTTGTTTTCGCCAACGCCGTTCTGCATTGGGTTCCCCATCACATCGCGGTCATGGCGGGCCTCGCCCGACAGCTTGCGCCGCTAGGCTGCCTGGCCGTGCAGATGCCCGACAACGAAGACGAGCCGACGCACGTCCTCATGCGCGAGATCGCCGGCGAACCACGGTTCCGCGACAAGCTGACGCAGTCGGCGGGCGCGCGCGAGGCGATCGGCTCTTTCGCCGACTATGACGCGGCGCTTTCTCCGTTGTGCGACGAGATCGACGTTTGGCGCACCGTTTACGTCCATTTTCTCGCGAGCCCCGAGGCGATCGTCGCCTGGGTCGAGGGCGCGGGGCTGCGTCCGTTTCTTAGCCCCCTCGCGGCCGAGGAGCGCGCGGCCTTCCTCGAGCGCTATCGCGCCGCGATCGCCGGCGCTTACCCGCCGCGCCCGGGCGGCGGCGTGCTCCTGCCTTTCCCGCGCCTCTTCGTCGTCGCCTCGCGACGCGCCGAGGCGCGCGAAGGGGATTGACGGTGCCGTCGCGCCGAGCCGACATGCTCGCAGCGAATCGCCAAGGGGCCGCGGCCCCCTCGAGATCGCCTATTCATTATAAGGAGTCGCGGGAGCGAACGATGCGACGGGCCTTTCTCGTTTCGGCGTGCCTTGCCGCCGCGCTGGTCGGCGTGGCGAATCGCGCGTTCGCGCAGGACAAGGGCGTCCTCGATGCCGCGCCCTTGCCGCCGCTCGCCGATCCCGCCGATCCGAAGCTGCCGGCCAAGGAACTGTTCGGCCGCGCGATGACGCCAACCGAGGTCCTGACGCGATCGATCGGCTTTTATGCGCGCGGCTGTCTCGCCGGCGCCAAGGCGCTGCCCATCGACGGCGAAACCTGGCAGGTGATGCGCCTGTCGCGCAATCGCAATTGGGGCCATCCGGCGATGATCGCCTTCCTCGAACGCTTTTCGCGCAAGGCGGCGGCCGAAGGCGTCTGGCCGGGCATTCTGGTGGGCGACATTTCGCAGCCGCGCGGCGGACCGATGCTGACCGGCCACGCTTCCCATCAGATCGGCCTGGACGCCGACGTGTGGCTGACGCCGATGCCGGACCACACGCTGAGCCGCGACGAGCGCGAGGAGATGTCGGCGCTCGACATGGTGCGCGAGGACGGGCTCTCGGTCGATCCCGCCCATTGGACGGCGCGGCAGGCGGGCGTCATCAAGGCCGCCGCGGAGGAGCCCGAGGTCGAAAGAATCTTCGTCAACGCCGCGATCAAGAAAGCCCTGTGCGAAACCGCCGCGGGCGAGCCCTGGATGAACAAGGTGCGCCCTTATTGGGGGCACAATTATCACTTCCATATTCGCATCGCCTGCCCGGCCGGCGATGCCGCGTGCCAACCGCAGGACCCGGTTCCGCCCGGCGACGGATGCGACAGGTCGCTGGAATGGTGGTTCACCGACGAGGCGCTGCATCCGCGCCTCGATCCCAACGCCAAGCCCAAGGCGCCGGTCACGCTCGCGCAATTGCCGCCCGAATGCCGGCGCGTGCTGTTGGAGAAATAGAGCGGCGATTCAGCGCGCGTCGCCGGAGCGACGGCCGATCCGGTCGGCGAGCGCGAGCAGCAGGGCGGAGACGACGAAAGTCACGAGCATGCCGGTCTGCCAGGCGAGCTCGTGGTCCGTTTCATCACCGACGTCCATGAAGGCTTCGAGCAGCTTGACCGCGGCGATGGCGACGATCGACGCCATCAACCTCAGCTTGAGTTCGCCGAAATCGACGGCGGCGATCCAGCGCGGCCAATCCGCATGCGTTTCGATGTCGATGCGCGAAACGAAATTGATGTAGCCGGAAAGGATGACGATGACGATCAGCGAGGCCGAGAGCGTCAGATCGACGATGCCGAGCGCAGCGAGCAGAACGCTTTCTTCGCTCAAGCCGACGAATTGCGTCGCCAGGTCGTAGACGCGCACGCCGACCTTGGCGAGCAAGGCCAGCAGCGCGAAAACCAGCGCGACATAAAACGGCGTCAGCAGCCATCGGCTCGCGAACAGGATTTTCTCGAACAACGGTTTGATCACGCGGGCCTCCGAGAGGCTCGGGCATCTTGCGTCACGATCCGCGGCGCCCGCAAGCGCAAATCGGTCAGGCGCGAGGCGAGCATGCCGATCGCCATCGCCGCAGCGAAAATCATTGCGCTCGGGCTCACGAAGCCGACGTCGACGGCGCCGGGCGCCGGGCAAACGCCGGCCAATCGGAATTCGAGATCATGAGCGCGGGCCGAGAACCCGCGCGGCGACTGCGTCGAGTTTGCGCACGAGATCGGGATCGCGCGCATCCGGATGGGTCATGATCGCGCCCTCGAGAGCGCGGTCCGAGCCGATGGGACACGGTTCGTGCTCGGCGGGAAAGTCTCTGAGGATTCGCCCCAGCAGCGCGTTGACGCGCTGAGCGTTGTCTCTGGCCACCTGCATGACCGAGGCGACGTCCACCACGCCGTGTTCCTCGTGCCAGCAATCATAGTCCGTGACCATCGCGATCGTCGCGTAGGAGATTTCCGCCTCGCGCGCGAGCTTGGCCTCGGTCGCCGCGGTCATGCCGATCACATCGGCGCCGCGCGCCTGATAGGCCAGCGACTCGGCCAGCGTCGAGAATTGCGGCCCTTCCATGCAGACGTAAGTTCCCCCGAGGCGGCACGCGATTCCCTCCGCTTCGGCGGCGGCGGCGATGCGCCGGCTCAAGAGCGGCGCGACCGGGTGGGCCATCGAGACATGCGCGACGCAGCCCGCGCCGAAAAAGCTCGTCTGGCGCGCGAAGGTTCGGTCCTCGAATTGATCGACCAACACGAACAGCCCGGGATAGAGTTCCTGGCGAAAGGAGCCGCAGGCGGAGACCGCGACGATGTCGGTGACGCCGGAGCGCTTCAGCGCGTCGATATTGGCGCGATAATTGACCGTAGACGGCGAAAAGCGGTGGCCGTGGCCGTGCCGCGAGAGGAACACCGCCTGCGTGTCGGCGATGCGGCCGAAACGAAGAACGTCCGACGGCTCGCCCCAGGGGGTCGCGACGCGCTCTTCTCTGATTTCGCTCAGCCCATCGAGATGATAGACCCCCGAGCCGCCGATTACGCCGACAATCGCCTTAGCCATGAAGCCTCCTCGCGCCGGATAGTCATCCTCAGCCGGCGCCGCCGAGCGGGCGACGGCGATTGAACGCCGCCGGAAGGACGCATGCGCTCGCTCCGCCGCGGCCTCAATGCAGATCGCTCCAGATGCGCTTCTTGGTGAAATAGAGCAGCGCCAAAAGAACAAACAGGAAGATCATGACGCGCAGGCCGATCTTCTTGCGCTCGGCCAAGTTCGGCTCCGCGGCCCAGCTCAGAAAGGCCGCCACGTCTTTTGCGTAATTGTTCAGGGTCGACGGCGTTCCGTCCTGATACGCAACCGCTCCGTCGGCGATCGGCTGGGGCATCGCGATCCGGTGACCGGGATAATAAAGGTTCCACTGCGGATCGTCGGATTTCGTATAGCCGGTCAGAATCGCATAGATATAGTCGGCGCCGATTTCCTGATATTGGACGAAAGGCAACGCGTCGAAAATAAACCAGGGAAACCCGCGCTCGTATTTGCGCGCCTTGGCGAGCAACGCCATATCGGGCGGCGCCTTGCCGAAAGACGCTGCGGCGGCTTGGTCGTTAGGGAATGAATTCGGAGGCGGAAAATCATCCGAGGGCGAGCCCGTCCGCTTGAAGATTTCGCCCTTGTCGTTCGGCTCGTCGTTGACGACCTGATAGCTCGCCGCCAGCGTCTTGACCTGAGCCGCGCTATAGCCGGGCCCGCCGGAATCGCCGAGCGTGCGGAAGGGAATGCTCAGGCGGTGGCAATTGCTGCAGACTTCCCTGTAAACCTGGAACCCGCGTTGCAACTGAGCCTGATCGAACGTGCCGAACAGGCCGGAGAAGCTCCAGCTCTGGCGCGTCGGTTTCGGCTGCTCGGCCTCGTCCTGGGCCAGCGCGCTCGCGCCGCTCACGGCCAGCAGCGCAAGGGCGGCCGAGACGAATAGGCAAGTCTTCAAACGGATCATGGCCGGATTTCCCTGGGAGCGGCCGCCAATCAACTCACGACCGACCGACCGCTCGCCTCGCTCTTTTTCGCCAACACGGCGTCGGCGATCGAGACGGGCACGGGCGTGATCTTCTCGATCAGGCCCAGCACCGGCAAAACGACGATGAGGAAGGCGAAATAGCCGAACGAAAGAATCCGCGCCGCCAAGGTCGTTCCGTCCGAGACTTCCTGCGAGCCGAGATATCCCAGGCCGACGCAGCAGACCACGAACACCCAGAAGAAAAAGCGGAACAGCGGTCGATATTTGGCCGACCTGACCGGCGACGTGTCGAGCCAGGGGAGGAAGGCGAGCAGCGCAATCGCGGCGAACAAGGCGACGACGCCGACGAGCTTGTTGGGTATCGCGCGCAGGATCGCGTAAAACGGCAACAGATACCACTCGGGCACGATATGCGCGGGCGTCGCCAGCGGGTTGGCCTTCACATAATTGTCCGCGTCTAGCAGGTAGTTCGGAATGTAGAACACGAACCATGCATAAAGAATCAGAAACACCGAGAGAGCGAAAAGATCCTTGATCGTGGCGTAAGGCGTGAACGCCACCGTGTCGCGCTCGACGTCCTTGACCTCGACGCCGTCCGGATTGTTCTGCCCGGCGACGTGCAGCGCCCACACGTGCAGGCCGACGACGCCGACGATCATGAACGGCAGGAGGTAGTGGAGTGAAAAGAGGCGGTTCAGCGTGGGATCGCCGACCGCGTAACCGCCCCACAGCCAGTGCGCGACGCCGCCGCCGACCAGCGGAATGGCGGTGAACAGACTGGTGATCACTGTCGCCCCGGCGAAGCTCATCGAGCCCCACGGCAGCACGTAGCCCATGAACGCCGTCGCCATCATCAGCAGGTAGATGATCACGCCGAGAACCCATAGCACCTCGCGCGGCGCCTTGTAGGAGCCGTAATAGAGGCCGCGGAAGATGTGGATGTAGACGGCCAGGAAGAACATCGAGGCGCCGTTGGTGTGCAGATAGCGGATCAGCCAACCATAGTTGACGTCGCGCATGATGCGCTCGATCGAGGCGAACGCCAGCGTCGCGCTCGGCACGTA
>JBEKAL010000078.1:0-13727 GCA_050015935.1 Roseiarcus sp. | reverse complement strand
TGTATCTGTGGCAGATCGGTATCCGACCGGCGGCTGGAAGGTAGAAGCCGGATGAGGCGAGAGTCTCACGTCCGGTTTCGTGAGGGCGGAGGGGTGAAATTCCCCTCCGCTACTCGACCCATCCCGCAGCCGATGTTCCTCACCACGAGCGCGCCACCGCAGCCGGCTTGACGACTGGAAACGCCGGGGCGGCCTTCACCGAACGAAGAGCCGCAGCCGGCGCACTGCGCGGAGAAATGCGGGCGACCTCGACCTTCTGTCTGCGCGCCTCCGGCGTCTCCTGCGACGCCGCGGTCGCGACCGACAGGCCGGAGACCTCCTGAGGCTCCACGCCAAGGAAGCGAAGAACTTCGCACGCCGGCATCGGACGGCTGAACAGATAGCCCTGAGCCTCGGAGCAGCCCTCGGTTCCAACGCGAGTCAACTGATCCTCCGTCTCGACCCCTTCGGCGACCGTCTCCATGCCGAGCGCCTTGGCCAGGCTCGTCGCGGCGCGCACAATGGCCGTGCTCTCGTCGCACTGTCCAAGCTCGCTGACGAACGACTTGTCGATCTTGATTTTGTCGAACGGAAAGCGACGCAAATAGCTCAAGCTTGAATATCCAGTTCCAAAGTCGTCCATGGCGACCGCAATACCCATGTCGCGGATGGAATGGAGCGCCGAAACAGCTTGCTCAGCGTCCTTGAGCATCAGGCTCTCGGTGACTTCCACGATGAGTCGAGAGCCTTCGATGCCTGCGGCCTCGATCGCTACGAAAATCGACTCGAGGAGAACTGGAGACTTGAATTGCACGGCGGACACGTTGACCGCCACCTTGATATGCTCCGGCCATTTTGCGACTTCCCGACACGCCTGACGCAAAACCCATTCCCCGATCGGCACGATCAGACCGTTCTCCTCAGCCAGCGAGATGAACTCGCCGGGCGCCACAATGCCGCGTTCGGGGTGCTTCCAACGCACAAGCGCTTCAAACGATTTGACCTGCCTATCGGCGACCGAAACGACAGGCTGAAAATACAGTTCGAACTGCCCTTCGGCGATCGCGATCCGCAAATCGTTTTCCATCACGCGACGGGAGCGAACCTGTTCGTCCATCGACGACGTGAAGAAGTTGTAGCTGCCGCGATTCACCTTGGAATGGTAAAGAGCCATATCAGCGTTGCGAATCAACTCGTCGGAATCGACGCTGTCGGTAGGCGTCACGGAAATACCGATGCTTGTTCCGACCACGATACTATTGCCGTCGATACTGTGAGGCTCGCTTACGGAAGCGATCAGACGCTCCGCAAGTCGAATTGTATCATGCGGAATGCGCTCGACGCGTTGAATGATCGCGAACTCGTCGCCTCCGATCCGCGCCACGGTGTCGCCGTTACGGACGATCGCTTTGATTCGCGCGGTGACTTCCTGCAACAATTTGTCTCCAACGGGGTGCCCCAAACTATCGTTGACGGCCTTGAAATGATCGAGGTCGAGATAGAACACGGCGAACTTGCCAGTGCGGCGCCGGACTTCGTCGAGACACCGATCGAGGCGCTGCTTGAACTCGAAACGGTTCGCCAATCCGGTCAGGGCGTCGCTCGTCGCCATTTCCTGGACCTTCTGTTCGGCCCGACAGCGCACGGTGATATCCTCATAGGTCGACACCAATCCGCCATCGGCAAGCTCCTTCTTCCGCTGCGCGATGACGCGTCCGTCCGACAATTCGGCAATGATCAAAATACTGCCGTCAGCCTCCGTGCGCGGCTGGCCTGAGACCTTTCCGAATCCCTGATCGCCGAGATAGTCGAGAATTTGCGCCCGCGTGACCCCACGCTTCGTCAATTTATCCGGAAGTCCGTAGATTTCCGCGTACCGCTTGTTGCAAGCGATCAGCGTATTGTCCCGATCATACAACGCCACTCCCTGCACGATGTTGTCCATCGCGTTATTGAACCGCTTGTACTGGATCGCGAGCTGAGCCTGAACGGCCTCACGTTGCCGAGCGTCGGAAAGTTGATCGATGCGATCCGCGAGCCCGATGACGCCGGCGATAATCGACAGCACGATCACGCCCGCCGCAAACGCGAGGCCTTCGGTCTGACGAACCCAATCGGCCACGATGTCGTTCATCGACACGGCGACAACGGCCGCAACGGGAAAATTAGGAGAATTAGCGACGGCGAGCATGCGATCCATGCCGCCAAAACCATTTTTCTGCCGCAGGACTCCGTCGCGGCGCTTTGAAATGAAGTCCTTAAACAACCGGCCGTCGCCAACGTTGGAGCCGAACGCCATTTCACCCTGCGGATACCAAGCGACAAGCGCCCCATCCGTACGAAGGATAAAGAGCGATCTATGCTCGCCGAACACCACTTTGTCGAAGAGATCGTTGAAGGTCGCCAAATTGACGAGGCCGGTGACCGCGCCGAGAAAAGCGCCGTCGCGCGCGGAAATGCGCTTCGAAAAACTCACCAGCCATGTCCCCATGCTTTGAAACGGCGTCGACACATAGACAGAGCCCGGAGCGGCGTCGCGCAAATAGGCCATGCACTCGCTGTCGCTGACGCCATAGGGAAAACGGCCGCCGATCGTTCCGTTGACGCCGACAATAAACAGACTGTCAATTGATGGGGTTTCTGCGGCGCGATTGCGCAACATCGCCTGGATGTCTTTGCTTTCGCCCACGGATTCCAAATCGGCGATCGAATTCACACCGGCGTTTCGCAAACGTTCGACGACGTCGGACACGGCCAAGGAGACAGGTTGCAGTGAGCGATTCGTATGGTACGAAATGACGTGGGAAAGATTTACCGCGCTACTCGAGGCTTGCTCGATCCCGCGGTCGTACAAATAGACGACAAGCGTTATGGTTCCGGCCACGACCAAGCCGATCAGGACCCCGGCGCCGGTAAAGAGGGGGGCTTGTCTGCGAACGAGGCGGGAAAGTTTGCCAGGCCAGTACTCGAACGCACGCGCTAACGCACCCATCGCAGATCGATCTCCGTTTGCGATCCACCCTCGCACGAATCTTAAAAGAACCTCCAACGCCAATCGGCACAAAGGCGACAGTTAAAACAAGAATTGTTAAACCATCCGGACGTTACGGGAGGACAAGCCTTCCGTTGCGTCAATCGCGGATGAAATCCGCATCCAACATATGAGATTCAAACCGGACGCGAGCTTCGCAACCTGCCGCCGACGCCGCTCTCAAACGCCGCCTGCTTGCGCGCCTTGTCCGACAAGGAGTCACAGGCGGCCTGATGAACGTCGTGACGCCGGCCGTCGCGCGTTCGCTCAAAAATCACTTCGCAGACTTGCGCCTTGATGGGATCGGCATTCGCCTTTTCCATTCCCGCCGCGCCTCGCATAGAGGCTCGGGCGCCCAATAACGGGCGCGCCGACCATTCGATGTCGCCAAGAACCGCCGAACGCGGCAGTCTCGGCTCTGGCGCAGCCTTCATCCGGCGAATGTCGCCTCAAAGAGTCAATTCATCGGATCCCTCGTAAGAGCGCGCCTGCCTTTACAGGAAGTCAAACCGCTTGCGCCCGCCTGAGGTTTGCGCTTTTATCTCCCCACTCTTAAACGGGCATTCGGGAAAATTGTCATGTTTATCGGACAAGTCGCGGATTGGGTCGAGCAGAAGCGTTACTTGCCGCCGGCGCTCGCGTTGGCTTTCGAGGAAGCGCGAACGCATGATTTGGGGCGAATAGCGGCCGGACGCTACGATTTGAAACGGGTCGAGGGCGCTTTCTTTTTGGTGCAAGACGTTTCGACTAAGAAAGTCGAGGCGACGCGAACGGAAGCGCATCGAGACTTTATCGATATTCAATATCTCGTCAAAGGGGTCGAGCGTTTCGGCATGGCGCATCGGCAAGGCGATCTGACGCCGGTCGAAGACACGCTCGACGAAAAAGACGTCGCTTTCTTCCCGACGCCCCGCCACGAATTTTTCGTCGACCTGCGCGAAGGCCAGTTTATCGTCTTCTATCCAGGCGAATTGCACCGCCCCTTGTGCTGCGTGGGCCAAGAAGCTCTCATCCGCAAAGTCGTCGTGAAGGTTCCGGTGGCGAGCGTCGGAAAACCGCTTCTTGCGGCGTGAAGCGAACCGAGGAAATGGGCGCTCGAAGCCCCCGTCGTCGCAGTTGCGAATCCGGGTTGACGCGCGAGGATGAGAGCTAAGTCCGTAGCCCGAGCCGCCATCGTCGCTCCATCTCGTTTCCGTGCGCCGCGGCGGGGACATAATGAGAGGGGACATAATAGGAGGGGCGGGAAAGAACCAGCGGCAAGATCCACGGGCCGACGCGGGCGAGCCGCACGGCGAGCCGAGCCGATCGGAAACGGCTCTCGACGCGCCGCCGTCGGCTCTTTGCGGCGGCGAGGCGAGCGCCCGCCCCTATCCATTCGGCGCCGCGGTGCCTATATGCTTGGCCACACCCCATCCCCATCCGTCCGGAGCCTGAGCGCTCGACCGCCATGACCGACGCTAGCGCCGAAAAAATTCCCGTCACCGTGCTCACCGGCTATCTCGGCGCCGGCAAGACGACGTTGCTCAATCGCATCTTGAGCGAGCCGCACGGGCGCAAATACGCCGTCATCGTCAATGAATTCGGCGAGATCGGCATCGACAACGAACTCGTCGTCGGCGCCGACGAGGAAGTGTTCGAGATGAACAACGGCTGCGTCTGCTGCACCGTGCGCGGCGATCTCATCCGCATCATCGAGGGGCTCATGAAGCGCAAGGGGCGCTTCGACGCGATCATCGTCGAGACCACGGGCCTCGCCGATCCTGCGCCGGTCGCGCAGACGTTCTTCGTCGACGAGGACGTGCGGGCTTCGGCGCGGCTCGACGCGGTGGTGACGATCGCCGACGCCAAGTGGCTCGCCCAGCGCTTACGCGACGCGCCCGAGGCCAAGAACCAGATCGCCTTCGCCGACGTCATCGTCCTCAACAAGACGGATCTGGTCACGCCCGCGGAGCTGCGCGAGGTCGAGGCGCGCATCCGCGCCATCAACCCCTACGCCAGGCTTCATCGCGCGCAGAACTGCGACGTCGCCATCGCCGAAGTGCTGGAGCGGCGCGCCTTCGATCTCGACCGCATCCTCGAAATCGAGCCGGAGTTCCTCGCCGTCGACGATCACGACCATCGCGATCACGACCATCACGGCCACCGCCATCAAGGCTTGAAGCACTATCACGACGAGGACATGCAATCGATCGGGGCGAGGCTGGAGGGCGACGTCGATCCCGACAAGTTCATGCCGTGGATCAATCAACTGACGCAGGCGCGCGGGCCGAACATCCTGCGCTGCAAGGGCGTCGTCGCCTTCAAGGGCGACCCGAATCGCTTCGTCTTCCAGGGCGTCCACATGATGCTCGACGGCGAACCGCAGCGCGAGTGGAGGGCAGGCGAAAAGCGCGAGTCGAAGGTCGTGTTCATCGGCCGCGACCTCGACGAGGACGAAATCCGCCAGGGCTTCCTCGCCTGCGCCGCGTGACTTGGCCGGCGCCCGAGCAACCGCGATGGCCGAACCGACTTCTTCGCTGACCCAGCATGTGCGGCCCTTGCCGGCGGGCGCGCATGTCGTGGGCGCGGCGTTTCTCGACGGCGAGCCGGCTCTGGCGCTCGCCGACGGCGCCGTCCTGATCGGCGAAGCGGGCGCGCAAAAGCGGTTCGCCGCGCATCCGGACGGCGCGATCCTCCTGGCTCGCAGCGACGGCAAGAGGCTCCTCACCGGCGGCGACGACGGCCGTGTCGTGACGATCGACGCCAAGGGCTCGTCGCACGAGATCGCCGACGAGAAGGGCCGCTGGATCGACGCGCTGGCGATGCGCGGCGGCGCGATCGCTTGGGCCGCGGGCCGGCGGGCGCGCGCGCGCGACGAAGCGGGCGCGATTCGGTCCTTCGAGGCGCCGACCACCGTGCGCGGGCTCTGCTTCCTGCCCAAGGGTTATCGCCTCGCGCTCGCCCATTACCATGGCGCGTCGTTGTGGTTTCCCAACGCCGCCGCCGGGCCGAGCTTCCTGGAATGGAAGGGCTCCCATCTCGACGCCACCGCCTCGCCGGACGGCCGCTTTCTCGTCACTTCGATGCAAGAGAATGCGCTGCACGGCTGGCGCCTCGCCGATTCGCGCGACATGCGTATGACCGGTTATCCCGGCAAGACGCGCTCGTTTTCGTGGTCGCACGACGGCCATTGGCTCGCCACCTCCGGCGCCGACGCCTGCATCGTCTGGCCGTTCCGCGACAAGGACGGCCCGATGGGCAAGGCGCCGCGCGAATGCGGCGTGCGGCCCTCGCGCGTCACGCAGGTCGCGTTCCATCCGCGCGCGCTCGTTGTCGCCATCGGCTACGCCGACGGTCTCGTGCTGCTTTGTCGCCTCGGCGACGCCGCCGAAATCCTGGTGCGCGCGCCGGGCGAGGGCGCGATCAGCGCGCTCGGCTGGGACGCGCGCGGCGCGCGGCTGGCGTTCGGTCTGGAAACCGGCGCCGCCGGCCTGCTGACTTTGCCCGGGTAACATTCCCTGAAGAAGAAAGGCCTCGCCCCGGTCAGCCCGGCCAACGACATCGCCGATTCCAATCCGACGGCTCTGTTCGGCTATCTCGTCCAGCGTTTGAGCGAGCGGCGCCTCGCCTATATCCACGTCGTCGAGGGCGCGACGCAGGGCGAGCGCGATTTCGCGCCCTTCGACTATGCCGCGCTACGCCGCGGTTTCGGCGGCGCCTATATCGCCAACAACGGCTACACCCGAGAACTCGCGATCGAAACCCTGGCCGCGGGGCGCGCCGACCTCGTCGCCTTCGGCAGGCCGTTCGTCTCCAATCCCGATCTCGTCGAACGCCTGCGCCTCGGGGCGGCTTTGGCGCCGCTCGACCGCGCGACGCTTTATGGCGGCGGCGCCAAGGGCTACACCGATTATCCCGCGCTCGCGGACATTTGAGGGCGGCGGTCAGGCCGGCGGGAACGGGCCCGGCCCGTCGGTCGCGAGGGCGTCGTCCTCGACCGACATCACGTTGCCGCGCCAGACGAAGCGATTGCGGTTCCAGCCCTGGACCCACAGCCACGGCAACGTGAGATCGCGCGCGATCCAGGCGGGCGCGGACGACCACGTGAGAGGCCAGCCCGCGACGAGCGCCAGCGCCGTTTCCGCGCCGTACCAGACGAAGGCGGCGAGAACGACGGCGAGCGGCGCCTCGAGGCCCCATTCCGGCGCTGCGATCGCCGCTGCGATCAGGGTGAACAGGCTGGTCGTCACCAGCTCCGGCGTGAAATAGAGCGGGAAAGTGGCGCGCCGCAGCCGCGCCCAGCGCACTTGCCGCCCCCAGACGTCGCGCCAGCGCCGAGCGCCCAGGGGCTGCTGGAAGGGATGGCTCACGAGATGGGCGCGCAGGCCGGCGCGATGGATGAGTTTGGTCGCCGCCGCGTCCTCGGCGATTTCGGCGCCGAGCGCCTCGACGCCGCCGCCCGCTTCGAGCACGTCGCGCCGCCACAGCATGGTCTTGCCCTGGGCGAAGCCGTATCCGAGCGTTTCGGCGGCGTATTGCCAGCGCGCCTGATAGGTGTTGAGAAACGCGCATTCGACCTCGGCGGCGAAGGTCTCGGGCCGCGACCCGATCGGCGGGGCGCAGACGATGCCGGTGTCGGCGCGCCAACGCGCCATCAGGCGCTGGATGTAGTCGCGCGGCATCAGCACGTTGGAATCGGCGATGATCACCCATGGGCGCGACGCCGCCTTCCAGCCCTTGACGACATTGTTGAGCTTGGGATTGCCGCTGACGCGATCGTCGCCGATCAGCAGTCGCGCCGGAACCTTTGGGTTGGCGGCGATTGCGCGGCGCGCCAGCGGCGCGATCGGATCCGCCGGGTCGGCCAGGCAGAACACAATTTCATAGTCGGGATAATCGAGCGCGAATATCGAGGCGAGCGTTTCCTTGGAAAAGGCTTCGACGCCGCAGAGCGGCTGCACGACGCTCACCGGCGGCGCTTCCGCGGGCGCGGGAAGGCGGGACGCGTCCCGCCGGCAGCGGAAGGCCGCGAGGCCGGCGCTGAAAGTCTGCATCGCAAGACCCGCGCCGGCGACGCCGGCGGCCAAAGCGGAAATTGTCATGTCGCTCCCCGTGCGTCTCGAGGCGAATCGAAAAATAGGCCATATTGCCGCGCCCGCGCGACGCTTCTATGAAGGCGCATGTCCCCTTCTCCGACCGTCCGCTTCGCGCCCTCTCCGACCGGGCGCATCCACATCGGCAACGCGCGCACCGCCTTGCTCAACTGGCTCTTCGCGCTGCGGCAGGGCGGCCGCTTCATTTTGCGCTTCGACGACACCGATGTCGAGCGCTCGCGCGTCGAATACGCCGACGCGATCGAGACCGATCTCGCCTGGCTCGGCGTCGTTCCCGATTTCAAGTGCCGCCAATCCCAGCGCTTGGCGCTCTACGAGGCGGCGGCTGAGGCGTTGCGCGCGATGGGGCGGCTCTATCCCGCGTACGAAACCGCCGAGGAGCTGGATCGCCGGCGCAAGCGCCAGCAAGCGCTCGGCCGTCCGCCGATCTACGATCGCGCCGCGTTGCGTCTGAGCGCCGAGGATCGCGTCGCGCTGGAGGCGGAAGGGCGACGCCCGCACTGGCGCTTCCGACTCGAGCCGACGCTCGTGCGATGGGACGATCTCGTGCGCGGGCCGAGCCATATCGACTGCGCGTCGCTGTCCGATCCCGTGCTCAAGCGCGAGGACGGCACTTATCTCTACGCCTTGTCGTCCGTCGTCGACGACATCGATCTTGGCGTGAGCCACGTCATTCGCGGCGAGGATCACGTCACCAACACGGCGGTGCAAATCCAGATCTTCGAGGCGCTGGCCGGCCGCGCGCCGGTGTTCGGCCACCACAATCTGCTCACCGACGCGAGCGGCGAAGGGCTCTCCAAGCGCTCGGCCGCCCTCTCGATCGCTTCGCTGCGCGACAGCGGCGTCGAATCCCTGGCTGTGGCGGCTTTGGCGGCGCTCGTCGGCTCGGCCGAGTCGGTGCGTCCGGTCGCTTCGCTCGCCGAACTCGCCGCGTCCTTCGATCTCAAGCATATTTCCCACGGGGCGGCGCGCTTCGACGAAGCCGAGCTTCGCGCGCTGTCGGCGCGCACGCTGCATCTGTTGTCGTTCGAGGCCGTGCGCCAGCGTCTCGCGGCGCTGGGGGTCGCCGGGCCGCTCGCCGAGCCCTTCTGGGCCGCCGTGCGCGGCAATCTCACCCGCTTCGAGGAGGCTCGGATGTGGTGGGCCGTGATCCACGATCCGATCGCGCCGCGGGTCGAAGACCGAACGTTTCTCGATCAGGCGGCGGCGTGCCTGCCGCGGGAGCCTTGGAACGGCGCGACCTGGGGGGTCTGGACGGCCGACCTGAAAGCCCTCTCCGGTCGCAAGGGCCGGGATCTCTTTCACCCCTTGCGGCTCGCGCTCACCGGTCGGGAAGCCGGGCCCGAACTGGCGGCGCTGCTGCCGCTCATCGGGCGGGTCAGAGCGTTGGATCGATTATCCGCACGCGCCGCTTGACGCCGTCGGGGCCGACGACTTCGATCGTCTCGCCCTGGCCCTGGCTGTAGCGCGCGCCGGTCTGGGCTTCGCCGCCGGCGATTCCCGACGCTTCACGGCTGATCGTCGCCGCCTGCTGGCTCAGATTGGTGTCCACGCCGGCGTCGGCGTTCTGGGGATCGGGCGTTTCGAGCGCCGGTTTCGTCGGCTTCGCCTTGGGGTCGACCTTGGGCCGGGACATTTCGGCCGATTTTTCCGGCGTGACGAAAATATCGCCTTTCGACTCGCGTCCGAGCTTGATTTCGGCGTTCGCCAGCGCGTCGGCCCAGCTTTGGCCGCGCCGCCGGCACGAGCACGTCGAATCGAACGTCTGCCGATATTTCAGCGCCGTGGGGCTATCGATGTAACGCGCGCCGCTGATCGAGACGGCCTGCTCGATGTCGCCCAACGCCGGATAGGTGTAGAGGCTCACGTCCGCGTTCGGGCAGAGCGCGTGGCACATGTCCTCGAGGGCTTGCAGACGGCCGCCGCTCGCCGAATACGAAACCGGGAAGAAGCCGCCGTCGCAGGATCGCACGCAGACGGCTTTCGATCCCGCGCGCGCTTCGCCGGGATTGGATTCGACCGGATTTTCCTGCGTCGCGTCCGGGTTGAGCGGGACGCTCGCGACATCGCTCGATCGGGATCGACCGCCGAACAAGGCGTCGAAAATGTTGACCGGCTGCCCCGGCGCCGCGTTGACGCATTGCGCGTTGTAGCGCGCGATCAATTCGCCGCGCCCGCCCGCGCCGCCGGCGCGAGACCGCAATTCGTCGAGATTGGCGCGCATGCGCGCGATCTGCCCGTTGATCTGGCCGCATTGGGCCGGCGGCGCCGCGCCGAAAAACAGGAATTGCCTCCGGTCGCAACCGATCGAGTGGGCGTAGGCCGTCGTGCGATCGAGCTCCGCGCGCTGGCGATCGGCGGCCTCCTGATATTGCGCGCCCGAGTCGTAGCGCGAGGCGTCGGCTATCGCTTGCCGCAGCCGCGCGCAGTCCGCGCTCTGCGGCTGCGCGAAGTCGGCCGCGCTCAGGGCCGCGAGGATGGCGACGACGGTGCCGAGGGCGGCGCGCGCGCCGGTTCTATCGATCATGCGCTTCGTCATCGTTTCGGTTGAGACGCCTTTTTTCTTGGTCGACGGCGCCCGCCCCGCCGACGTCGACCGCGACCGATCGCATGCGCGAAGCTATGGCCGGACAACGAGGCAAGATCATGGCCCGCCGCCGTCGGATGAATCGCCGAGGCTCTTACGGCGTTTCGCGCGCCGACGCCATAGGCGAGAGCGGTCGGCCGCGCCTCGGTTTGAAATTCCGCTTTCGACCCAAAGGCGACATTCGCGACCGAGTCGAAATCAGCAATTTTGCGCCTCGAGAAGGTTCTTGAACGACGCCTGATGCGTATGTGCGACTTCCGCCGCTCCGGACGAAGTCGTGGCAACGTCGACCTTAGGAGTTCTCGATGAGGCGTCCCGAGCATTTGCAGGGCGCAGGGCGCAGGCGCTGACGGCGGATTCGGTTGATATGCGTTTTTTGTCGGGCTCCTTGCCAACCGTCCTTGGAGGGACTAGAGAGAATGGGAAAAGCTTTTCCCAATGCGGCGCCCAACCGATTTTAGCGCAGAACGTGTGGGTGAAGGCTTTTCCGCAAAGAGGAGGATGCCGACCGCCCTGACCGCGGATCTGAAAGCCAACCCCAACTTCGCATCCGTGGCAAAGGCCTATGTCGATATCACGCCGGACGAGCAAAAATGGAGGTATGTATGCGACTTTCGAACAGAACAATCGGGTTCGCCATGGGAGTGGCAGTCGCCGCCCTCATCACGCTCCCCGTAGCGGCGGGCGCCGCCGACCAGACCTTTGGCGTCGACAACGGCGCCCATGTCACGATGTGGTCGCGCGCCGCGACGCAGGCGCGCGCGGACGCACTGGTTCAAGCCTATAACGCGTCCCACAAGAACCACGTCGACGTCACTTACATTCCGACCGACGACTATCAGACGAAGGTCGGCGCAGCGGCAGCCGCCAGCTCGCTACCGGATCTGTTCTCGGCCGATGTCGTGTTTATGCCTAATTGGACCTCCGCGGGGCTGTTCCAGGATCTCACCGCCCGCATTGCCACCCTGCCCTTCGCCGCGAACATCGCGCAAGGCGCCATCACCGTCTCGACTTGGGACGGCAAGAAATACGGGCTGCCGTTCGTCGTCGATCTTTCGGTCTGGATGTACAATAAGAAGCTATTCAAGGAAGCGGGCCTCGACCCTGCAAAACCGCCAAATTCGCTAAATGAGTTCGCGGCGGACGCCCGCGCGGTGGCGAAGCTGGGCGGCGACATCCACGGAACCTTCTTCGGCGGCGACTGCGGCGGCTGCGAAGTGTTCACCTGGTTTCCGATTGCCTGGGCCGACGGCGAGACGGTCATGAACCCCGAGGGCACCGAGTCGCACCTCAACAGCGCGGAGAACAAAGCGATCTACGCCATCTTCCGCGGCATGGTCGACGACGGAACTGCTTTGATGCCGGACTCCAAGACGGAGACCGGACCGACCTGGACCGGCTATTTCCCCAAGGGAAAGATTGGCATCATGCCGATGCCGGCAAGCCTACAAGGCATGGCCAACGCGGCCCTCGCCGACGCGGATATCGGCGTTGCTCCGATCGCCGGCGTCAAGGGCGGGACGTCGACGTTCATCGGCGGCGATGCGATCGGCATCTCTCGCGATAGCAAGGTCGCCGACGCCGCCTGGAACTTCTTGGCTTGGGTGGAAAGCGACGACGCCCAGATCAACGTCGTCGCCAAAGGCGGCAACGTGCTGTCCCGGCCCGACCTCGCCAACAACAAGTACAGCGCGACGGACCCGCGCCTTGTGTTGTTCAACTCAGTCGCGAAGAACGGTCAGACCCCCTTTGCCAAGAACTTCGGCGCGACGTTTAACGACCCGCAGGGGCCATGGCTGGTGTTGCTCCGCGACGCGGTGTTCGGCGACGCCAGCAAGGTTGACGCTGACAACAAAGCTATGAACAGCTCGCTGAATCCGTAAGAATTGCGCAAGCTCGGCGTGGTGGGACAAGTGCGCGCCCGCCACGCCGCGTTTGTCTCGGCATTCAAGGCATAGAGGCTTGGCCATGACTTCTATGACGCCCGCGACGCGCGCCGCTTCGCCGTGGGCAGGCTGGGGACGACGACATCAGCTGTTGGGCGTGGCCTACGCGATACCCACCATCGCCTTCGTCGCCGTGTTCTTCCTGACGCCGCTGGTTTTGGTGGCGCGAATGTCGCTCAGTTCCTGGCCGCTGCTCACCGGCTACAAGGGACTGAACTTTCCGAAGAATTTCGTCGCCATTTGGAATAACCAATTGTTCGGGCCGGCGGTCGTCTTTACGCTCGAATACACCGTCCTCGTCACCATCCTTCTGATCGGTTTCGGGCTTGGCATGGCCCTTCTCGTGCAGGAGGCCGGCCGATGGGTCGGCGCCTTGCGCACGATCTTTCTCCTCCCCGTCGCGGTCGGCCTGGCGTCGGCTTCGCTGCTCTTCTGGGGCTTCTACTCGCCCTCGATAGGGCCCATCAGTCCGATCCTCGAGGCGGTCGGCGTCATCCATCAGCCGATCTCGTTCCTGCAAAGCTCGACGAGCTCCCTGCTCTCGACGACTTTTCTCATCGTGTGGAAGTTTGCCGGCCTCTACATGCTCATCCTGCTCGTCGGACTCCAGGGCATTCCGAACGACGTCTACGAAGCGAGCGCGCTCGACGGAGCCAGCCGCGGCCAGACGTTCCGCTACATCACTTTACCGCTGCTCCGCCCGTCGCTGGCGCTGGCGCTCATCCTATCCGTGACGGGCTCGCTGCTGGCCTTCGATCAGTTCTATATCCTGACCAAGGGCGGTCCCGACAACACCACGGTGACTGTGGTCCAATTGATTTATCGAGAAGCATTCCAGCGGCAGAACCTCGGCACCGCTGCGGCCATCTCCGTCATTGTGCTGCTCGCCCTGCTTGTTCTGAATGCCATCCAGTTCGGGCTGCTCCGCGATCCGGAGAGGAGCTGAGGCGATGGGCGCGACCAGCCGCGACATCCTTGGCCGGACCCCCTACTACGTGCTGACGGGCGGCCTTGCGATCATCTTCCTGTTTCCGATCCTGTGGGCCGCCGTCGCCTCGGTCAGTCCGCAAGCCGCAACCGGTCAGACGGTC
>JBEKAL010000077.1:0-13741 GCA_050015935.1 Roseiarcus sp. | reverse complement strand
CCTTCCGCTCGCTGCTCGGCATCGCGGGCGGGGTTGAGGCGCCGACTTATGCCGACCTTTATTCCGGCGCATGGACACACCCTACATGTAGCGGGTGTCTGCATTAACCGGATAGGCAGGCCACAAAGGTGCGCCAAGAGAAGCATTCATTCGCGAATTCCTTATCGGCCATATAGGCACGCGTGCGGCTGTAGGTACTGGGGAAATCATTGACTCGAATTCGCGCGCCGGAGACCCGCGAAACCAAATCGATATCGTCCTGTACAAGAGCGAATTTCCCACAATCGATTTGGGAGGCGGGCTTAACGCCTTCCTCGCTGAATCAGTAATTGCGACGATAGAGGTTAAATCAAGCCTCACGAAAGCTGGGCTGGAGAAGGCGGTAAACACTTCGATTGCGATAAAGAAACTGCAACGGCATTTGACAAGGCATATGCTTTCGTCGACGCCAAGCCAGGGTATTGTTAGCGTTGTCGTTGCCTATAAAGGTCCGTCAGATTCGAAAACAATACTTGAGTGGTTGACGGATATCGACGCGAAGAATGGGATCAACACTAGTCCACTTCCACCAACCGGTAATCAGCGCTTTCTGCTTCAAAGTGGTGGTTTGGAGGGTGTATTTGTTCTTGGGATGAATTCCGTTGTCTTTGATTATGACGCGGTAAGTGTTGTAAATGATGATAATCGTCGTTTTTACCCAAACGCGAAATATCAATATTGGAATTCTGAGTCAGGCAACTTGCTTTGGCTCTTTATGTTGCTTACGCACGCTGTCTCCAACGCACAAGGACAATGGCCGGACCTCACCCACTATCTCGCAGCAAACCATTTTCAGGGTGTTAAATTCGGCCCGAATGGCGACCCCCGCGCGGGGGCAAAGGCAAACAGACGGTAGCTCTTCTAATGAGCCTGCATACACAGGTCGCACAAGCGTCATTGTGCAACAGGAAGATTCGCAATTACGGTCGCAGCTTACTTAACCCCTTAATAGCCCGACGTCTGCTTGCCAGCGGAACCCGCCCGGCAAGGCGGCGGAAAAGCGTCACGCAAGTCCTTGAAAACAATCCAGATTACGGTAGCAGCTTACTCAACCTCTTAATAGGCTGGCCTCCGTTCGCGCGCGAGCCCCGCGCCGCGCGGCGAGGCGGCGGAAAATCGTCACGCAAGCGCTTGAAAACAAACCATGTCGCCCAAAAATGGCGCCGGCCTCGGTCGGCTAGCCCGCATCGCCTTTCGATAGAGCCAGACCTCCACCGAAAGTCAGTATGCTCTATCCCCTCACGCGCCACGCACCTTGCCGCTCACCCCTGCGAAGGCGCCCGGCTGCAATTCGCAATAGAGCACGCGCTCCGGATCGACCGGGCCGGGCAGGACGATTCGCCCGGGAGGCGCGCGCTTGAAGCTCAGGCGCGCGTAATAGGGCTCGTCGCCGACGAGAATCGTCAATTTCGCCCCGGCGGCCTTGGCCGCTTCGAGCGAACGCGTCACCAGCGCCTCGCCGATGCCCTGGCTGCGAAACACCGGCTCGACGATCAGCGGCCCCAGCAGCAGCGCCGGCGTCGAGCCGATCAGAATCGGCGTCATCGCGTTGGCGCCGACCAGCAGCGTGCCGACGCGCGCGACGAAACTCAGCGACAAATCGGCCGGCGTCCTTTCGCGAATGCGATAGGCGGTGCGCGCGAAACGGCCCGGCCCGAACACACGCTCGTTGAGACGCAGAATCGATTCGCCGTCGGCGGGCGTCTCCGGTTCGAGCACGAGCGACAGTTCGGTCATGAGAGGCTCAAAGGAATCGAGAAAAGGCGAGGCGCGCTTTAGCATGGGGGCGCCCGCGCGCGGAAGAGCGCGCGAAGCGCTCGCCGGAGCGCCGAGATCGGCGCGAGGCCGAAAATCGCGTCGAGACGCGCGGGCGTCGCGCGCGCGGCGTCGATCGCAGAAGCGCCGCGCCGTCGGGCGTTCGCGAAGGGAAGAGTCGGCTTTGGCCTTGCTTAGGCGGATTGGCCTCCCTAAGGGTCTCTTCGTCTCGGCCATTCCCGATGGCTTGGCCGCGTCCGGCTCGAGCGCGCTCGAGCGCGAGCGTCAGTCCGAGGCGAGCGCAAGGTCCACCCGGGAATCGACTTGTCCACGAGCTTCACCATCGCGCATCTCTCCGACGTCCATCTCGGGCCGGCGCCTTGGCCGGCCTTTCGCGAGATGCGGCTCAAGCGCGTCATGGGCTACCTCAATTGGAAGCGCGCGCGCGAGCGCCTCAACGACATGGCGATGCTGGCGCGCCTCGTGGCCGACCTGCGCGCGCAGTCGCCCGACCATGTCGCGATGACCGGCGACGTCGCCAATATCGGGCTAGCGGCCGAATTCCGCCGGGCCGCGGGGTGGATGGCCGCCTTGGGCGAGCCCGCCGACGTCAGTTTCACGCCGGGCAATCACGACGCCTACGTGCGCGACGCGATGGAACCTCTCGCCGAGACTTTCGCGCCGTGGACATCGAGCGACATGGGCACCGACGGTCATGATCGGTTTCCTTTCCTGCGCGTGCGCGGCGACGTCGCGCTGATCGGTCTCAACTCGGGCGCGCCGACGGCGCCGCTGCTGGCGACCGGCCGACTGGGCGCGCGGCAGATCGTCGCGCTCGGCGATCTCCTTCAGGAGACCGGCGCGCGCGGGCTGGCGCGCGTCATCCTGATCCACCATCCCCCGCTCTCGCGCGGCGATTCGCCGCTGCGCGGCCTGACCGACGCGCGCGCTCTGGAGACGATCGTCGGCCGTTTCGGCGCTGAAGCGATGCTGCACGGCCATACGCACAGGCGCGCGGTTCGTCATCTCCCGTCCTCCGCCTCGCGCGTCGAAGGCGGACGCATCCCCATTCTCGGCGTCCCATCCGCCGTCGCCGTGTCGCCGGACCTCGGCCAACGCGCCTCTTATCACTTGATCCGCCTGGAGCGCGCCGACGAATTCTGGCGCGTCGGCGTTCGCGCGCGCGGCATGCTGCCGGGACGCGCCGAGATCGGCGAGCGCGAGGCGCCGGCGATTTAGATCGGCGGCGGTCCGAACCAGACCGTCCACAGCGCGCGCCCCCAGGCGTTCCACGCGGCGTAGGCGCCGAGGCAAACCAAGCCGATCAACGCGATCGAGCCGAGCGTCATCAGCAGGAAGCTGAAGAGATCGCCGGCCACGACCAGCCATCTGCGGCGCTGGAACGGCAAGCCCGTCGCGGCGGCGGGCCGCGCGGCGCCGTCAGCGGGCGGCTTCGACGCGGCCCCGGCGCGCGCCGCGCCCGCCGATTGCAACGCGTGGGCGTTGGGCTTGGCGCCGTTCGAGGACGCCGCTCCGCTGCGCCAGTCCGAGGCGAGCGCCTGTTCGCGCTCGACCAGTCGGCGCGCGATGTAATTGGTCATCGCGGCGACGATCCGCTCGATCAAGACGCTTTCCGCGATCAGCACGCGGCCATGGCGCGTGTCCTGGAAAAAGCGATAGGTGCGCCGGTCATGGCCCAGGTCGACGAAACCGATCATGTCGAGGAACAGCCTCGGCCGCTCGCCATAGGCGATGCCGGGATCGAACAGCGCGACACCCTCCGGCGCCTGATCGAGAACCGGGCGAATAGCCTCGAGCAGCAATTCGAGCCGCGCGATTTCCGCCTCCCTGAGGTCGGCGACCGCTTGGCTCTGCTCTGCGCTCTCGACGCGCGCGCGCCGGATCGCCGCCTGCAAACTCGACGGGACCGGCTTGAGGTGATCGGATTTTCGCTCGTCCATGGTCCGCCTCTGGCGTCTTCCGGCCCACGTTAGCGCAACGGCGCGGCGCGTAAAGGGCCTGAAGCGCGGGGGCGGGCGAACGCCCGTCCCCCCTGCGGGCGCATTTGAACCCGGCAGGTTTGATCGCCGCAGGCGAATGCTGGTAATCAAGACGGACTTTCCAGCGCTCGGGCGCGGTGAGAAACGAAGGCGAGCGGCATGTCCGCGAAGGCGTTGTTGGATTTGTCGGGGGACGCCGCCAAAGCGCTCGCGGGCAAGCAGCCGATCGTCGCCCTGGAATCGACGATCATCACCCACGGAATGCCCTATCCCCAGAATTTCGAGACGGCCTTGATGCTGGAGAAAGCGGTGCGCTCGCAAGGGGCGACGCCGGCGACGATCGCCGTCGTCGACGGCCGCTTCAAGGTCGGGCTCGACCGCGCCGAATTGGAGTCGCTGAGCCGCCTCTGCGGAGGCGTCGTCAAGGCGTCGAGGCGCGATCTGGCGGCGGTGGTCGCGCGCCACGGCGCGGCCGGAACCACGGTGGCGGCGACGATGTATATCGCCGAACTCGCGGGCGTCGAGATTTTCGCCACCGGAGGAATCGGCGGCGTGCATCGCGGCGCCGAAGAGACCTTCGACATTTCCGCCGATCTCGTCGAGCTCGGGCGCACCAAGGTCGCCGTCGTCTGCGCCGGCCCGAAATCGATCCTCGATATCGACAAGACTCTCGAATATCTCGAATCCCACGGCGTGGCGATCTGCGGCTTTCGCTGCGACGAATTCCCCGCCTTTTACGCGCGCTCGAGCGGCGTCAAGCTCGATCACCGCTGCGACGGCCTGCACGATCTGGCGCGCATGGTCCGCCTGCAGCGGGAAATCGGCCCCGGCGGCCTGTTGATCGCCAACCCGATCCCCGAGGACAAGGCGCTCGACGCGCCGACAATCGAGGCGAGCGTCGCCGAGGCGGTGGCCGAAGCCAAGGCGCAAGGAATCGCCAAGAAGGACGTCACCCCGTTCCTGCTCGCTCGGATCGTCGAATTGACCGGCGGACGCAGCCTCGAAGCCAATATGGCGCTGGTCGAGAACAACGCCATTCTCGCCGCGCAGGTCGCGATCGAACTGACGCGTTTGTAGGATAAGCGCGCCGCCGCGGCGACGGAAATCCTGGGCGGGCGCGCCGAGACAAGCGAAGCGCGCGACTAGAATTTGCAAAAATGCAATGGATCGCGCTGGAATTGGGCTCACGCGATCCCCAAATCGGGCGCTTCGCAATGTCCGAAAGGCCTTTCTCGTGTCCATCCGACCCGTCAAACGCGTCACCCGGTCCCGCCCGACCCTGGAGGGCGCCGGCGTCAGGCTGCGGCGCGCTTTCGGCTTCGGCGACACGTCCGATTTCGATCCGTTCCTGCTGATGGACGATTTCCGCAGCGACGAGCCCAGCGACTACATCGCCGGCTTTCCCTGGCATCCCCATCGCGGCATCGAAACGATCACCTATGTGCTCGCGGGCGCCGTCGCGCACGGCGACAGCCTCGGCAATCACGGCGTGCTCGGCGCCGGCGACGTGCAATGGATGACCGCGGGCCGTGGGATCCTGCACCAGGAAATGCCCAAGGGCGACGATTTGGGCCGCATGCACGGTTTTCAGCTTTGGGCCAACCTGCCCTCGAATCTGAAAATGACGGCGCCGCGCTATCAGGATGTGCCGAGCCTCGCCATCCCCGAAATCGTCGACGACGACGGCGCGCGCGTGCGAGTGATCTGCGGCGAGTTCTGGGGCAAGGCGGGCCCGGTCGACGGCGTCGCCGCCGACCCGCGCTACCTCGACGTCTTCGTGCCCGCGGGCAAGCGCAAGACCCTGCCGGTGGAGACCCACCGCCGGGCCTTCGCCTATATATTCGAGGGCTCGGGCGCCTTCGAAGGCGCCTCGGCCCCCTTCGGCGCGCTGCGCGAGTCCTTGGCCGGCGGCGAAGAAGTCATCGTGCGCGATTCCGTCGGAAACCGCTCGCTCGTCGTGTTCGATTCGGGCGACGAAGTGAGCGTTCAGGCGGGCGAGGAAGGAATTCGGTTCCTCCTGGTCTCCGGCCGTCCCTTGCAGGAGCCGATCGCCTGGCACGGCCCGATCGTGATGAACACCCAAGCCGAAATCCGCCAGGCGCTGACCGATTTGCGCGACGGCTCGTTCATCAAATAGAGCGGACCCGCGGGCGTTCTATCCCCCGAGCGCCGAGAGATAGACCGCCAGCGTGTCCCCGGTCATCCGCTCCAGCGAGAAATGGCGCTCGACATGCGCGCGCGCGCGTTGGGCGACGGCTTCGCGCGCCGTGGCGCCGAGGCTCAGCGCGCTTTCGAGCGCGTCGGCGAGCGCGAGCGCGTCGCCCGGCGGCGCGCGCCAGCCGGTGCGCGCGTGCGCCGGCGTCTGCGGCGGCGCAAGGACGGTTTCCGGCGCCGCGCCGGAATCGGAAACGACCACCATCGCGCCCATCGCCTGCGCTTCGACCGCGCTGCGTCCGAAAGCCTCCGGCGAGGTCGAGGGCACGGCGACCACGCTCGCGGCGATGAACGCCGCAGGCATGTCGAGACAATGGCCGACCCTGCACACGACGCCCGTGAGCCCAGCGCCTTCGATCAGCGCGTCGAGTTCGCGCGCGTAAGCCTCCCGCCCCTGGGCGTCGCCGGCCAAGATATAACGAACCTCGTCGCGCCCGCGCTCCTTGAGCAAGCGCGCGGCCTCGATGACAATCTTCTGGCCCTTCCATTCCGTCAGCCGCGCGGCGACGAGCACGACGCGCTCATGCGGCGCGACGCCCCAGGCCTCGCGCAACCCAGCCACTCGCGCCCGCTCGACCGCGCCCGGCGCGAAACGCGTCAAGTCCGCGCCGCGCGGAATGACGTGCAAGCGCCCGCGCGCGATCGGATAGAGCCGCGCGATCTCATCGGCGGTGAACTGGGAGTTGGCGATCACGATATCGCCGCGCGCCATCACCGAATTGTAGCGCAGCTTGAGCCCGGAGCGTCCGCTGTAGGCGCCGTGATAGGTGGTGACGAAAGGTCGACCGGTCGTGCGGCAGGCACCGAGCGCGACCCAGGCCGGCGCGCGCGAACGGGCGTGAACGAGATCGACGCGCTCCTCGACGATGAGCCGCGCCAACCGTCGCACGTTCAGCGCCATCGCCAGAGGATTTTTGGTCGCGGCCGGGAACGGCGCCAGCAGACCGCCGACCGCCTGGAGCTCGCTCGCCAGGCGTCCGCCTTCGGAGGCGACCAGCGCGCGCGCGCCTGCCCGCGCCAGAGCGGCGGCGACGTCGATGGTCGTCCGTTCGGCGCCGCCCGCGTCGAGCCGCGGAACGATTTGAAGGATCGTGCGGCCCGTGAGCGAAGCGCGCTCGGCGCGGCCGAAGGGGGCGAGGGCGCCGCCGCTCACGCCGCCGTCCGCCGTCGCGACGATCGGCGCTCCGCGGCGCGAACCGACGCGGGGGCATTGACGAGCGCCGCGCGCTCGGCCAAGCCCTCGGCGCCGGGAGGCGAGGCCGAGCGCTCCGCTTCGGCGGAGAGGCGCGAACGAATCATGGGGACGATTGAAGCGTGAACCAAGACGAACTGCAATTCCTCGACGTCGGCGCAGGGCCGCTCAGTCGCCCTATCGCCTTTCGCCGTCGCGCGCCAGTGCGCGACGGCTTGCCCGGAATCGTCTGGCTCTGCGGATTCAAGTCCGACATGACCTCAACGAAGGCGTCCGCGCTCGACGAACATTGCGCCCGGCGCGGCCAGGCGCTGCTGCGTTTCGACTATTCCGGCCACGGCGCGTCGGGCGGCCGGTTCGAGGACGGGACCGTTTCGCGCTGGCTCGAGGAAAGCCTCGCCGCGATCCGCGCGGAGACGAGCGGTCGGCAAGTCCTGGCGGGATCGTCGATGGGCGGCTATCTCGCGCTTCTCGTCGCGCGCGCGTTCGCGGCCGCCGGAGAGACGGCGCGCCTTGCCGGCATGGTCCTCATCGCGCCGGCGGTCGATTTCACCGAGGAGCTGATCTGGGCGCACGCGTCCGAGGAGGCGCGACGCGCGATTCTCGAGGACCGCGCCTGGCGGCGTCCGTCGGCTTATGCGAGCGAGCCCTACGCCATCACCCGCGGCCTGATCGAGGACGGGCGTCGTCATCGGCTCCTGGGCCAAACCGTGCGCAGCTTCTGTCCGACGCGGATTCTGCAGGGCATGCGCGACGAGGACGTGCCTTACCGCCACGCGCTGACCCTCGTCGAGCACATGGCGGGCGATCCCGTGACGCTCACTTTGATCAAGGACGGCGATCACCGGTTGTCGCGACCGCAAGACCTGACCCTGCTGTTCGAAGCGATCGACAGCCTCACGCAAGCGTAGCGCCGACGCCAAGCGATGCAGGTTCGGGCCGCCGCCCGCCGCCGCCCTCCATGTTCATACGACGTTCGCGCATTTTGGCGACGGTTCGCAAACTCGCCCGGCCCCCTCACGCCCCCGGATAATCCTCGATCCGGCCGATCGCCGGCTCGCGCGCGGCTTGCAAGCGCTCGCCGACGCGCTCGACTTCGCGCATCGCGCGCAGAACGTTGCGCGAGGCGATCTTGGTCAAGTCGCGCTCGGAAAAGCCGCGGCGGATCAGCTCGGCGAAGAGAAACGGGAAGCGGCCGACGTGTTCGAGGCCGTTCGGCTGCGCGCCGCCGAAGAAATCCGAGCCGATGCCGACGTGATCGATGCCCGCAACGTCGACGAGATAGGCGATGTGGTCGGCGACCTCAGTCAGGGTGGCGCGCGGCGCGGGGCCGTGGCGCATCTCCAGTTCGGCGAGCTGGGCCTTGGGATCGGCGGCGAGCGGGGCCTTGCCGTAGGCGTCGCGCGAAGCTTTGAGCCAATCGCGCAGGGCTTGCGAGACGAAGCCGGGCACGAAGGTCGCCATCACGACGCCGCCCTTGTCCTTCAGGCGCTTGAGCACGTCGTCGGGCGCGTTGCGCGGATGATCGCACAGCGCGAAGGCGTTGGAATGCGAGAGCAGGATCGGCGCCTCGCTGACCTCCAGCACGCGCCTTAGCCCATCGTGCGAGACATGGGCGCCGTCGACGATCATGCCGAGCCGGTTGAGTTCGCCGATCACCGCGCGGCCGAACGCGTTGAGGCCGCGATGGCGCGGCGCGTCGGTCGCCGAATCGACCCAGTCGAGCGTTTCGTTGTGGCAGAGGATCAGCATGCGCACGCCCGCCGCATGCCAGACGCGCAGGACGCCGAGCGAATTTTCGAGGCCGACGCCGCCTTCGACCACGATGTAAGAGGCGATTTTGCCGGCGCGCCGGGCGCGGGCGAAATCGGCGGCGCTTCGCGCGGGCAGGAAGACGTCGGGATGCGCCTCTTCGATGCGGCGGACGAGGTCGATCTGCTCCAGCGTCGTGCGCGCGGGATGCGGCGCGCTCGTACGCTGGAACGCCGACCAGAACTGCGCGCCGACCAAGCCTTCGCGCAGCCGCGGAATATCGGTGTCGCCGTTCTCGTGCACGCGCGTCAGATCGTAGGCGCGGACGTCGCCGCGCGCTTCGGGGTCGATGTGAATGGTCCAGGCGAGATCGTTGTGGCCGTCGAACAGCGGCGCGCGCGAAAGCAGCGCGCGCGCCCGAGTCAGAGCTTCGTCGTCCTGCATCGCGTCCCGCTTCCTTGCTTCTGGCGCGGCGACACAAGCATCATTCGCGGCTTCGCGCCAGTTCCGTTTGACGCGCCGTCGCGCAAGCCGCCGGCGCCGGCGGCGCGCTCGCCGATATCGGCGCACGCCCACGATCTCGCCGACTATGTCTGCGGAAGCTCATGGGGGGCGCGAGGGGCGACGCGATCCCCTCCGCGTCACGCCTTCTCCACCCGCACCGCCGAGCCGTCCTCGACCGCGACGACGCGCACCTTCGCGCCGGCGGGCAGATCGTCGCCGGCGACGCGCCAGACGCTGTCGCCGACGCGGATGCGCCCGAACCCGCGCTCGATCGCCTGGTCGAGGAAGAATTCCTTGCCGATCAGCGCATGGGCGCGGCTCAACGGCAGTTGCGGCGTTCCCGCTTCGAGCGAACCATAGACCCGCCGCCCGATGAACACGAAGGCGACGACCAGCGCGGCGAACAGCAGAAGTTGCGCGGTCAGCTCCAGGGGCAAGACAAACTCGACGATGCCCACGACCATCGCCGCGGCGCCGATCCAGATCAGAAACGCGCCGGGAACGAGCGTCTCGGCGCCGCAGAGCGCGAGCCCGGCGACGAGCCAGAGGACGTAAGGCGCGAGTCTGAACAGACCGAAATCGACCATGGCCTAGCCCTGCGCCGGCGCCGCGCCTCCGGGCGCGGCCGGCGGCGGCGAGTCGGGAACGACGCCAGCCGGCCGCCCGGCGGCGCGCGCCGCGCTCTCGCCGAACGCGCTCGCCGCGATCTGCGAAATGCCTCCGAGCGTTCCGGCGAGCGAAGCGAGCTCCAGCGGCACGATGAACACCTTCTGATTGGGCGACTGCGCGAGCGCCTGGATCGCGCGCACGTACTTGTCGGCGATCAGGTAATTGAGCGCCGCGACGTCGCCGTGGACGGTCGCTTCGCTCACCATTCGCGTCGCCGTCGCCTCGGCCTGGGCGGAGCGCTCGCGCGCCTCGGCGTCGCGGAACGCGGCTTCCTTGCGCCCTTCCGCCTCGAGCACCACTGCGGCCTTGCGTCCCTCGGCGCGAGTGATGTCGGACTGGCGCATTCCCTCCGCTTCCAGGATCACCGCCCGTTTTTCGCGCTCGGCCTTCATCTGCCGGCCCATCGCCTCGACGAGGTCCTTGGGCGGTTCGATGTCCTTGATCTCGATGCGCGTGACCTTGATGCCCCAGGGCAGCGCCGCCGCGTCGATGACGGTGAGCAGGCGCACGTTGATCTCGTCGCGGTGGGACAGCAGCTGGTCGAGATCCATCGAGCCCATGACCGTGCGGATGTTCGTCATGACGAGATTGAGCAGCGCCTGTTGGAGATTGGCGACCTCGTAGGAGGCCTGCCGGACGTCGAGCACCTGGAAGAAGGCGACGCCGTTGACCGTCACCGTGGCGTTGTCCTTGGTGATGATCTCCTGGCTGGGAACGTCGAGCACCTGCTCCATCACATTGAGCTTGCGCCCGACGCGGTCGATGTAGGGAATGACCAGCCCGAGCCCGGGCGTCAGGGTCTTGTTGTAGCGCCCGAACCGCTCGACGGTGTAATTGTAGCCCTGCGGCACCTGCCGCACGCCCATCAGCACGGTTACCAGGACGAGCAGCACGATGACGATGGCGACGACGCTGAATCCCTCGATCATTGACGTAAGCCTCCCCTTGGACCGCAGCCCATCCGCCAACACGCGTGTCGGCGCTTACGGGACGGGCTGGACTGTAGCCCCGCCGCGAGCGCATGGCCACGGAAATCCCGGCCCGGATCATCGCAAGTCTAACGCGCGATGATGACGGATCGGCTCCGCGATCCACGGTGGAACGCCTTCCACGCGGTTTTCGCTATGGGCGCCCGAAAGCCTCGCCCCCGGCCACGACCACCCCGACTCCCGCGGCGCTCAAGGTCCGCCCCCCCGCCTTGGCTTCCTCGACGCGGTCGAGCCGCAACAGCGCGAGCGCGTGGCGCCCCGACGACGAGCCGATGACGCCGACGGGCAGTTCGCCATCCGTCACCGCCGCGCCCGGCGCCGGCGCCGCGCCGATGAGGCGCACGCGAACGACGCGTTTGCGCGCCTCGCCGCGGTGCTTCATGCGCGAAACGACCTCCTGGCCGACATAGCATCCCTTTTCGAAGTCGAGGCCGTTGAAGAGATCCATGTCGGCGTCATGGGGAAAGGCCTCGCCATAAGCGAAATCGACGCCGCCCTTGGGGACGCCGAGGCTGATGCGCAACGCCTCGTATTCGCCGGCGCTCGCTTCGCTGATCGCGACCGCCTTGGCGCGTGGCAGGATCGCGCGATGGCCGAGGGCGCCCACGCGCGGATCGGCGTAAAAAACCCCGCCCGGCGCGTTTTCCGGCTCGGCGTTCCAATAGGCGATGATTCCATGGTCGGCGCTTTCGTCGGCGAGCGCAATCCGCGCGCGCAGCCGATAGAAGCCGAGGCGTCTGACGAGATCGCCCGCCTGCGCGGCCGCGCAGTCGACGAGAAACGCCGCGCCCGCATCGGCCGGCGCGCGCACGACAAGGAAATCGAACAGGATCTTGCCCTGCGGCGAGAGCAGTGCGGCGTAGCGCGCCTCGTGCGGTCCGAGCCGCTCGACGTCGTTGGTCAGCAGCCCCTGGAGAAAGCCCGTCGCATCCTCGCCGCTGACGCGCACCACGCCGCGGTCGTCGAGGAAGGCGGCTTTTTTGGTCATCTCGGGGCCTCCGCAAGCGCTTGCCATGCGCGAACTTGTTAATTAGGCCGGTCGCGCCGCCGCGCAAGAAAGGAAATCGCAATGTCGCGCTCGTTCGATTGCATTCTCGCCGGCGCGATCGTCGTCAATCAGGACGGCGTCGGCGAACGCGACATCGGCGTCATCGACGGCAAAATCGCCGAGATCGGCGATCTGGGCTCGGCGAGCGCGGGCGAGAGTTTGGAGTGCCGCGGCCTGCATATCCTGCCCGGCGTGATCGACAGCCAGGTCCATTTCCGCGAGCCCGGCCTGACCCACAAGGAGGACCTGGAGACCGGCTCGCGCGCGGCGGTGCTGGGCGGCGTCACCGCCGTGTTCGAAATGCCCAACACCGATCCGCCGACTTCTTCCGCGCAAGCGCTCGCCGACAAGCTCGCGCGCGCAGCTAAGCGCATGCATTGCGACTTCGCGTTCTGGATTGGCGGAACGCATGAAAACATCGCCGATATCCCGGATTTGGAGCGCCTGCCCGGCGCGGCGGGAATCAAGGTGTTCATGGGCCCCTCGACCGGCAAGCTGCTCGTCGCCGACGACGCCGGCGTCCTCGCCATCCTGAAAGCGACGCGCCGGCGCGCGGCGTTCCACAGCGAGGACGAGGCGCGGCTCGCCGAGCGCAAGGGCCTGCGCGTTCCCGGCGATCCCGCTTCGCACCCCGTCTGGCGCGACGAGATCGCCGCGCTGCGCGCTACCCAGCGGCTCATCCGCCTCGCGCGCGAGGCGCGCGCCCAGGTGCACGTGCTGCACATTTCCACTCGCGAGGAAATTCCGCTGCTGCAAAGCGCCAAGGACGTCGCCAGCTGCGAGGCGACGCCGCACCATCTGACGCTGAGCGCCGAGGATTACGCGCGGCTCGGGACCAAGCTGCAGATGAACCCGCCGGTGCGCGGGCCCGAACACCGCGTCGGGATTTGGCGCGGCCTCGCGCAGGGGGTGATCGACGTCCTCGGCTCCGACCATGCGCCGCACACGCTCGCCGAGAAGGCCAAGCCCTATCCCGAGAGCCCCTCGGGCATGACCGGCGTGCAGACGCTGGTCCCGATCATGCTCGATCACGTCGCCAGCGGCCGCCTGACCCTGCAACGCTTCGTCGATCTGACCAGCGCCGGCCCGGCGCGCCTCTTCGGCGTCGTCGGCAAGGGCCGCATCGCGGCGGGCTACGACGCCGATTTCACCATCGTCGATCTGAAGCGCCGCGAGACGATCCGCGACTCTTGGATCGCCTCGCGCTGCGGCTGGACGCCCTACGACGGCAGAGAGGTCACGGGCTGGCCGGTCGGGACGATGGTGCGCGGCCGGCGCGTGATGTGGGAGGGCGAGTTGGTCGCTCCGGTGCAAGGAGAGGCGGTCAGGTTCGCGTGAGCACGCGGCCGGCGCGGGCAATCGTCCGCCGATCTGCGAAAGTTCCAGTATCCCGGCGCAAACGCCGCAAGACAATAGGCGCTATGGCCCTACCTTCCAAGGGCCATGGCCGAAATCCGCAGGGGAATCGGGTGAAGGAACAAACGCTGAATCCGATGCGACGATCCCATCCTCTCTTGGGCTCCGCGGACTCGCACTGCGCGAATTTCTGTTCGAACTTGCAACCAGGGCGAAGCATTAT
>JBEKAL010000076.1:0-13784 GCA_050015935.1 Roseiarcus sp. | reverse complement strand
CCAGAGGCGGCGTCTCACGACCCCAGCTCTGCATGCGGTTGCCTTCGGCTCGTGGTTGCTACCAACTCGCTCCACAGAGGACTTGCACCTCCAATCCAATGCCCATGCCGGGCACACCAAGGAAGTCTACGTGTCTCCGAGCAAGTCGAGCGACTGGGAGGAAGATATCCTCGGAGGAGGCGTACTCGAAGACGGGGCAGCGGGCGACGTCCACTTTCATCGTTCGGCAAAAACCTGCCACTGGGACCTGAAGGTCGTATACACAGTCGATTCTTCGAGCGCGGTTTGGACCGATATCGACCTTTGCTCGGTCGAAAAGATCACAATCCACTATGACAAGGAAGCCGACAAGACCTCCGCGACCTTTGATTGAGCGGCTCGGGCGGCTGAGTTGCTTTGAGCGAACGTGCACAGCGAGGCGGCCGCCGGAGGATCTCCGGCGGTCGCGCCGGATCGGCGCCGACGGCTCGCCGGCGCGAAGGGCGCTCGCGCAAGGCGGCGCCCGGGGTCAGTCGGCCGCGCGCGCCATCGCCGCTTGCGTCGGCGCGCCCGGCCCGGCGCTGAAGCGCGCGCGATAGACGCCGAGGTTTTCGCTCACGCGCTCGACGTAGTCGCGCGTCTCGTCGAAGGGGATGCGCTCGACCCAGTCGACGGAATCGATTTTCCCCGTGCGCGGATCGCCGTAGGCGGCGAGCCATTGCGCGACGCGTCCGCCGCCCGCGTTGTACGCGGCCAAGGCGAGCTCCAGCGAGCCGCCTTCGTCCTCGATCAATTGGCCGAGAAACGCGGCGCCGAGCTGGAGGTTGAACGCGGGATCGGCGCTCAGGCGGTTGGGATCGAAGGCGACGCCGGCGCGGCGCGCGGTCGATTGCGCGGTTGAAGGCAGGATCTGCATCAGGCCCTTGGCGCCGGCGCCCGAGACGACGCGCGCGGCGAATTCGCTCTCCTGCCTCGCGACGGCGTAGACGCTCGGCAGGTCCGCCGAATGCGGCAGCGGCGCGAAGGACGGCACGCCGAAGGTCGGGAACGCCGTTTCATCGAGCGCGAAACCGCGTTCGGTGGCGATCTTGCCGAATTCGACGTTGGTCGTCGCGTCGGCGTGGGCCGACACGACCAGGGCCAGCGCGGCGATCTGCGCCTCGTCGCGCCAGCGCTCGGCCGCCGCCTCGGCGAGCGGCGTCGCGAGATCGTCGAGGCCCGCGGCGTACAGCAGCTCGACGACGCGCGTCGCCTCCTCGCGCGAATCTCCGGCGGCGACGATCGCCGGCGCGCGCAAGGCGATCTCGTCGCGGCCCAGACGTTTGGCCGCGAGTTGGCCGTAATAGGCGATGGGCCAGCGCGCCGCGCGCTCATAGAAGCGCTGCGCTTCCTGGCCTTGGCCCATCGCCTCGGCGGCGCGCCCCTGCCAATAGGCCGCGCGGGCGATCGACAAGGGCGTCTCGGCAATTGCGCTCGCCGCGGCGAAGCGCCGCGCCGCCTCGGGCGCGTCGTTGACGAAATGCAGCGCGATCCAGCCGGCGTGGAAGGCCGCGTCGACACGCGCAGGGACCGAGGCGGGCGTCGCCGCCGCGCAGATCTCGTAGGCTTTTTGGAACTGTCCGAGGTCGAGCAATTCGCGCGCGACCATGCGCTGTTCGCTCCACCATTTGTCCGGGTCGATCAACGCGCTTGGCTCGCTCGGCGCGCGCGCGAGCCAGGCGGCGGCCTCGAGGGCGCGATTGGCGCGGCGCGCGTCCTGAACGCGCGCGAACAAAAGGCCGGGATCGCCTTGCAGCGCGGCGGGCACGGCGGCGATCGCCCGCGGCGTCAGCGGGCCGATCATCGCCGCGACGCGCGCCTGCGCCAGGGCGATCTCGTCGGCCCCGGCGAGCGCCGCCGCGCGCAGCGCCGGCCCAGTCTTTTCCGCGTAGAGCAACCGATCGGCGCGATACTTGTGGTCCGTCCGCGTCAGCGCCGAAGCGAATTCCCCGAGAATCGCGCCTTCCGTCCAGGCGTCGAGATCGCTGTCGCGCCAGAGCGCGCGCACGATCGCGTTCGCCTCGTCGCGCCGCCCCGCGTCGACAGCGGCGCGCGCGGCGGCGAGCTTGCCGGCGGGCGTGCGCGGGGGCTCGCCCGCGAACAGCGCGGCGACGGTTTCAGGCGCGGCGTGCTGCGTATAGAGATGAGCCTCCTCCTCCGCGCGAACCCAGTCGTCGCCGGGCCAATCGGGATGGGCGGCGGCGAAAGCGGCGAGGCGCCCATCGTCGGGATTAGCGGCTAGGCGCAGCCCCGCCCAATCCGCGGCGGCGCGCTGAACAGGATCGGCGATCTCACCGGCGATCGCGTCGCCCCCCGCCGCGTCGCCCTTGCGATAGAGCGCCGCGGCGGCGGCGAGACGGCTCGCGTCGGGCCGAGCGACGGGCGTGAAATCGAGCTCCGGGGCCGCCCGTGCGCTCGGGGCCGGCGCGGGCGCGGGCTCGATGCCGCCGGTCGGCGTGAGATCGACGCCGGCGACCGGCGCCGGCGGGGCCAGCGCAGCGACCGCGATCGGCGCGGTCGATGTCCTCTCGAGGGTCGTCGTCTCGGTTCTCGGCGCAATGACGGACTCGCGCGCGACCGGCGTTCGGCGCGCCGGATCATTCCCCGCGCCGAGCCCGGTGAGAAAGAGCGCGCTCAAACCCGCCGCCGCCGCGGCGAAACGCAAAATGATCATCGCCATGGTCCCGGCGGGAATTTTGCGCCGGCTTTGCTGAGCATTCGTTAACCACGGCGCATTCGGCTTCTCCCCCTTTCGCGCGCGGGACCGAGGGGGTATGTGTCGGTTCGGGCTCGCTGCGGGCGGGCTCGTTCTATGACGAGCTGGAAACGCGAAATGGACAGGCGCGCGAAGTTTCACGGATCGATGCCGGCCCTCATCACCCCGTTCAAGGACGGGAAAATCGACGAGCAGGCGTTCCGAGCGCTGATCGACTGGCAGATCGCCTCCGGCTCGCACGGCTTGGTCCCGGTCGGCACGACCGGCGAAAGCCCGACGCTGAGCCACGAGGAGCACCGCCGCGCCGTCACCGTTTGCATCGACGAGGCGCGCGGCCGCGTGCCCGTCATCGCCGGCGCCGGTTCGAACAACACCCTCGAGGCGGTCGAACTCGCGCAGCACGCCGAGAATGCGGGCGCCGACGCGGTGCTGATGGTGACGCCCTATTACAACAAGCCGACCCAGGAAGGTCTTTATCAGCATTTCCGCGCGATCAACGACGCGATCGGCATACCCATCATCATCTACAACATCCCATCGCGCAGCGTCGTCGACATGTCCGTGGACACGATGAAACGACTCTACGAGTTGAAGAACATCGTCGGCGTCAAGGACGCCACCGGCGACGTGGGGCGCATCTCCCGCCAACGCCACGCGATGGGGCCGGAGTTTATCCAGCTTTCGGGCGAAGATATGACCGCGCTCGCCTGCATGGCGGCGGGCGCGGACGGCTGCATTTCGGTCGTCGCCAACGTCGCGCCCGCGCTGTGCGCGGAACTGATGGAATTCGCCCTGAAGGGCGAATTCGCGCATGCGTTGCGCCTCCAGGACAGGCTGACGCCGCTGCACGCCGCGATCTTCGTCGAACCCGGCGTCTGCGGCGCCAAATACGCGATGAGCCTGCTCGGCCACGCGCGCAACGAGGTGCGCCTGCCGCTGGTTCCCGTCGCCCCCCCGACCGAGGCCGTCATCCGGCGCGCGATGGTCCACGCCGGCGTGCTCAACGCGTGACGATTCGAGGGAGCGCCGCAATTCGTGGCCGCCGTCAAGGAAAAGCCGAACTACAAAATCGTCGCCGACAACCGGCGCGCGCGCCACGATTATGAAATCGGCGAGGTGTTCGAGGCCGGCATGATGCTGACCGGACCCGAGGTCAAATCCTTGCGCGCCGGCAAGGCGTCGGTGGCGGAAAGCTACGCCGCCGTCGACCGCAACGGCGAAATGTCGCTCTACAACGCCAACATCCCGGAATATCTGCAAGCCAACCGCTTCAACCACGAGCCGCGCCGGCCGCGCAAGCTGCTGCTGCACGCCAAGGAGATCGCCAGGCTCGCCAAGGGGGTCGAGCGCGAAGGCATGACGATCGTCCCCTTACGCATCTATTTCAACGCCAAGGGCCGCGCGAAAATCGCCATCGCGCTGGCTCGCGGCAAGAAGCTGCACGACAAGCGCGAGGCCGAAAAGACGCGCGACTGGAGTCGCGACAAGTCGCGGCTGATGCGAGAGAAGGGGTGAGGCGCCGGCGGCGCGAGACGAAGGCTTCGGCTTCGCCGGGGGCAAGCCGTGTCGCCTCGGCGCGGTTTGCCCGGAGGCGGCGCCGGGACTACCGGCCTTGCCGCGTTTTCTCCCCACCCGACTTGAACGCCCGATTTTCGCCAATGATTGATTGCCCTGGCGTTTCAGCGAAATTCACGTCGGCGCGGCGCCGCGCCTTGGCCCGCTGGAAGAGATTTTCGACCTCGAGAAGGCCGCGGTAGCGCGGGACCGCCTGCAACGGCGAGACCTTGGCGTCGGCGCCCGGCACGAAGATTCCGTCGAACCGCGCTTCCTCGGCGAGCTTGCCGGCGTCGATCTCGAACGCCGAGCTTTCCCTTGGCCTCTTCGGTCTTGCGCAAATAACGCCGATAGGCGGAATTGCCGATCAGCGCCTTGTCGCCTTTTTCCGATTGCCGCGCCGGGCCGGGAAGGATCGCCTCGCGATCCCACGCTCGTTCTCGGCCTCCGAAATGGCCCCGCGCGGCAGGACCGCTTCATTCGATGAACCTGATAGCGCGGCGCCAAGCGATTCACCGCAAGGCGGCCCGCGGCGATCATAGATCAGCCAGACGCCTGAAGCGGCGCGATATTCACAGCGCGAGCCCTTTTCGTAAGTTCGCGCAGCGTCACCGGGTCGATCAGGATGCCTTCGGCCAACCGGCGGACACGGCAGCGGTATTCAGGTTCGCCCGGGTAGAGAATCTCGCCGCCCCCGGGAACGGGCCGCGATGTCTTCATAAAGTCGATCATGCGGCCCACTTTCGCGATGAAATCCGCAAGGGGCGTGAACGAACTGATATTGATCGCCAGATACCAGCAGGCGTTGCCGTGGCGACTGTCGTCGGGGTTGGCGCATCCGCCGCCCGACAAGGCGCCGGCCAGCGCCTCGATCGCAAGGGAGAGCGCGTAGCCTTTCTGCGCCGCCAGCCCGCCGAACGGCAACATGGCGCCGACTGGATCGTTGTACAGATCCCATGGATCGGTGGTCGGCCGGCCGTCATGATCGATCACCCAGCCCTCTGGAATTGGCTTGCCGCTGTTGCGATGCCATCGGATTTTGCCCTCGGCGACGACGCTGGTGGCGAAGTCAGCCATGAAGGCCGGCTCGCGGCCGGTGGGAAAAGCCACCGAGAACGGGTTGGTGCCCAGCCGACGATCGATGCCCCCGAAAGCCGCGACCAACGGAGCGCATCCATTGATGTTTACGCAACCCAGCCCGATCATTCCTTCCGCCGCCGCCATGAGGGTGTAGTAGCCGACTCTTCCCATGTGGTTGCCGTTGCGCACCGTGACGCAGCCAATGCCGCAGGCCCGCGCCTTGGCGATCGCCAATTCCATGGCGAGACGGGAAGCGGGCTGGCCGAAGCCCCACCCGCCATCCACTACCGCCCCCGCCGGGCCTTCGGCGACCACCTGCGGATGGGCGCGCGGATCGATCGCGCCCGCCTCGATGCGCTCGAGATATTCGGGCGCGCGCAGGATGCCGTGAGAATCGTGTCCCGCTAGGCTGCCTTCGACCATATGGTCGGCGACCTCGGCGGCGTCGGTCGCGGTGGCGCCGTATGCTCGGTAAAGCTCCACAATGTGGGCGCGCAGCGGGGCGGCTTGAACAATGATCGAATCGCTCGTGTGGGTCATGATTTCAGATCCTGTCGCCTCTTCAGGCTCATCGAAATTCCTTGCCGCATGCGGGTCCGTTCGCATGTCGGTGAACGGCGTCGCCGACTCGGACGCACGTCAGTCGAACTGGAAGCCGCCGTTCATGTCGACGATGACGCCGGTCATGAATCCCGCCAACGGCGAGACGAGAAAGCGGACGGTGTGTGCGACCTCTTCCGGTTCGCAGAAGCGTCGCACCGGCACTGATTGCAGCAGCGTCGTGCGCTCCTCTTCCGACAATTGCTCGGTCACCATCGGCGACATCACGTACGCCGGAGCGATGCCGTTCACCGTCACCCCGAACGCGGCCGTCTCTCGCGCGACGGTGAACGTCAGCCCGACGAGCCCGGCCTTCGAGGCGGAGTAGGATGTTCCCGAGCTGATGCCCCCCGATTTCCACGCAAAGGACGCGATATTGACGATGCGACCCCAGCGCTGGTCGATCATGTGGGAAAGGACTTGCTGGCTTAGAACGAATGGGCCGTCGAGGTTGACGGCGAAAACCTTGCGCCACTCTTCCAGGTTGGTGTTGAGCAGCTTGTTCTTGGAAAGAATGCCGGCGTTGTTCACGAGGATGTCGGCGGGTCCGAACTCGTCGGCGGCCTGGCGATACTTTTCGGCGATCTGCTCGGGGCGACTAAGATCGATGGCCGTGGAGTAACACTCCGTCCCCAACTCGCTCGCCAGCGCTCTTGTTTTCTCCAATTCAATGTCGACCAGGATCAATCGATGACCATCCGCGGCCAAGGTTCGGGCGATCGCCGCGCCAATCGAGCCGGCGGCTCCGGTCACCACGGCGGTTCGTTGACGAAGTTCCTTCATAGGGTTCTTCTCCAGGCAAACTGACGTCCGAAAGGGATCGCCCAACTCGGACCGCGGCTTGCGCAGATCACTCGGTTAGCCAATAACTCAGAAAATCATACGCCCTGCGATGATTGCAGGCAAACGCCAATCGAGCCGATATCCGCAATTGCCGACATTCGGCGGCTTCGATGAGGGGCAAGTAGTATTGTTTCGCCGCTTCAACCGCCGCCGCTCCCAGTCGTATTCTTGGCGGCCGCCGCGGATGGAACGGCGAGAAGTTATGCCAATTGCAGAACATTCCGGCCGCCGTCATGGCCGGGACAAGCCCGGCCATGGCGAGTCATTGCTTGTGGCCGTTGGTGTTATATGGAATGGCGAAAGGCGATGAAGCGGTCCTGGCGCGCGGAGCCGCTTCGCCGGCCGGCGAAAGCGTGCGAAAGACCAGAGGCGGCAAAACCCAAACCTCTTGGCCAAAACCCATCGCCAGAGACACGAGAATCCGACGGCTCGCGAGACACACGGGCGCGTCAAGGCGATCGGCGTCGGCATCAACGAGGCCGACGTAGCCGCCGATTTCATCCGCGCGGGGAACTTCGATTGCATCATGCCGGCCGGCCGCCACACGCTGCTCGACCAGAGCGCGCGCGACGTCTTTCTGCGTTTAGCGCAATCCCGCGGAGTGGATGTGTTCATGGCCGGAGCCTTCAACTCAGGCGTGCTGGCGAAACCGAACGCGGAGGGCGTCACGTATGACTGCGCGGTCGCGCCCGGCGAGATCGTTGGCCGCGCAAAGCGCATCGCCGCAATCTGCAGCGAGTTCGATGCGCCGCTACAGACCGCGGCGATCCAGTTCCCGTGCGGCCGCTCCGCGGCGAAGACCGTCGCGCTGGGAATGAGCAAGCCCGAGCGAATCCGCCAGAAATTTGGTTGGTTGTCGATGAAGGTTCCGCCGGCGCTGCGGAGTCGGCTCAAGCAGGAGCGGCTGATCCGCGACGATGCGCCGCTGCCCGCATAAGGGAAACCGCCTGCCGGGGCCAGGGTTGACTTGAAAATGGTAGGGCCATAGGATAACTTAAAAGCGTTCGGCCGTTCCGCTCAACGAGCCGAGGGAAGGAGGACAGAGCGATGAGGAGCACAATTTGTTGGAGTATGGTCGCCGCCGCGGCGCTTTTCGCCGCAAGCGGGGCAAAGGCTGACGACGTCGTCAAGATTGGGGTGAACGCCGCCCTGACGGGATCGTTCGTCTCGGCGGGCAACACGGTCCACAACGCCGTCAAATTGGCCGTGAAGCAGATCAACGACGCCGGCGGTTTTGTCGTAAATGGCAAGACCTACAAACTCGAACCCTATTACCGCGACGATCGCACGGACGTGAATACGGCCATCGCGAACGCCCGAGAACTCGTGGACGATGTCCACGTGACGGCGATCTGGGGCACGGAGACCCACGACTTCTCGATCGCCATGACCAAGATCACGAACCCCGCCAAGGTGATTCAATTCACCGGCAACAGCTCGCTTGGGCCGTTCATAATGGCTCAGGGTGCGACCAAGCCTGGAGGGGCGCTGCACTACACCTTCCAGACCGAACCGCAGGAATTCCAGCGCAGCGGCAGCACCGCGAAGGGCGTGTTGACGCTTCTCGAGCCGATGATCGGCCACAAGCCGACGACGTCGGTCGTGTTCGTCCAGGACGACGCGGGCGGCCAGTATCTTTCGTCGCACTATGAGTTGGCCCTCAAGGCCAACGGCCAGACAACAGATCTGATCAAGTATCCGCCCGACACCAAGGACTTCACGCCCTTGCTCACCCGCGTCAAGGCGGACAAACCGGATATCGTCCACATCTGGTACAACGGCGACTATGTGCTGACCGCTTATCCGCAGGCGATCCAGCTCAACGTCGCGCCGGCCTACTTCCTCTTCGGCGTCGATCCCGGCGTCTGGAAGGAGCGCGGCCTTAAGGCGGCGGTGCCGATCACGCTGAGCTGCGTTCCCGTATGCTGGGGAGCGCCGCCGTTCCAAGCCGCCAAGGACTACTTCGACCAATACTTCGCGCTTGGCGCGCCGAAAGGCGTGCAGTCGTCAGTGTCGCTGCTCTACTACGACTACGTCGGCATGTTCGTGAAGGCGATGCAAGCGGCGGGCACCGTCGACGACACCGACAAGATCGTCGCCGAGTTGGAGAAGATGAAATACCAGGGCGCGGTGTCGAAAGTGCCTGTGTGGTTCAACGACACTCATCAGGTGACGTTCGCCACCGAAGTTTGCGCCGTCACGCCCAACACCTCCGATCAGTTCAAGTGCGCGGTCGAAGAACCGCCGCAGACCCCGCCTCCGGGCGATCCTGGCGGTTGAGAATCTCCCTTCTGGACGGCGCGGGCGGTCAACGGACCGCCCGCGCTCCCGGACAGCGCCTAGGTCGGGCGGCGGCGACGCGGCCGGAAGCCGTTGATTTCTCTAAAGTTCAACGACCAAGGGGCAAGGTCGATCCGCCCGACCAAATTTGCTAGAGTTACTAGCCCGAGCGGGCGCGCCGCGCAACGATCCAAATCAAGAGAAATTGGACGCGGACGATTCTGCGCAGGCGGTTCTGCGATGCCGGGAAGGAATCAATGGAGACTTTTATACAGGAGTTGGTGAACAGTCTTTCCGTCGCGAGCGTCATCATCCTGATGGGCATTGGCGTCACGTTGATCTTCGGACTGACCGGCATCATCAATTTCGCGCATGGCGAATTCCTCATGGTTGGCGGCATCGGCGTGTGGGTGTTGGTCAGCAACGGGATGGGCTACATTCCTGCGCTGCTCATTTCCGTCGCCCTTGTCGGGTTGTTGGGGTTTCTTCTGGAGCGAGGATTGTTTCAGTTCACCCTGCTCCACCCGAACAACGGTTTCATGGCGTCGCTCGGCCTGTCGATCGTGCTCCAGCACATCGTCATTCGCATCTGGAATTCATTCCAGAAGAGCATCCCGGAACCGGTCCCAGGCACTTGGCAGATCGGGGAGATCGTGTTCATCAAGATGCGGGTTATCGTGGTCCTAATCACCGCGGTGGTCGTCGCCATCACTTTCCTTACGATTTCGCGAAGCCGCTACGGGCTTGCGCTGCGAGCGAGCCTGGCGGACCGTCAAACCGCGGCGCTGATGGGAATCCCGATCGGACGCTACATCACGGCGATATTCGCCTACGGCAGCGCGATCGCGGGGTTGGGCGGCGCGTTGATGATCGCTTTGTTCCCGATCACGCCGTTCGTCGGATCCGAGATGATCATGCTGGGCTTTGCGGTTGCTTTGATTGCCGGGCTGGGCAACGTGCCGGGCGTCGTGGGCGCCGGGTTGATCCTCGGATTGGTGAATGGCATGAGCGGCGCCTACGGAACGCCGGAGTGGACCAACGCTTACAGCTTCGGGTTGATGATCTTGATCCTTATCTTCCGACCCCAAGGTCTGTTCGGAGGCACAATGGGGCCGGCAATTGAATAACGATCTGACTTCGGCCTCGGCTGTCGCGGCGGAAGCAGCGAACCGAGCGACTCTCGGCCATCACAGGAGTGGATTTCGGCCATCGCGAGAGCTGATGGTCGTGGGAGCCTTGGTGATCGTCGGAGCGCTTGCGCTTCCGTGGCTCAATCCGGGCTACCGGGCGCTCTCCTTCGCGATCACCACATGCATTACCGCCATCGTCCTGTACGGAATGGCCATTCCATTCGGTCAAGCCGGGATCATGTCCCTGGGCTACGCCGGCCTGATGGGTTTCGGCGCCTATACCGCCGCGATCCTGTCGCGCGATCTGGGCATGAACATGTGGCAGGCGATGCCCTTCTCGGCGGTCGTTGCGGCCTTGTTCGCCGGTCTGTTCGGCCTTCCCTCGCTTCGCATCAGCGGACACCACTTCGCCATCACCACATATGTGATGTGCGAGTTGTTGCGTATCGCCCTCACCAATGGAGGCGCCTTTACCGGCGCTGCGACCGGGTTGGATCTGCCGGCGATCGGCACTGTCCTTGGCGTCAACATGGACAAGCTGGGAAACGCCTACCTGCTGGTGGCCGTATTCATGCTCGCCAGCGTGCTCGCCACTTATTTCATAAGCAGTTCGAAATACGGGCGCACCCTTCGTTCGATTCGAGAGAACGAGCAGCTGGCCAGATCGATTGGCGTCCATACGAATATGCATAAGGTTGGGGCGTTCATGTTGAGCGGCTTGTTCGCCGGGGTCGGTGGCGATCTGCAAGCCTACAATTTCCGCCATATTTCGCCTGACCTCTACGGCGGGGCGATCAGCCTCTACTTCGCGCTGATGGTGATGCTCGGCGGGCCGCGAACGCTGTTTGGTCCATTGGCCGGAGCGCTCATCGTGACATTCCTGCCGGAAGTGATGAAAATCGACCCGGTTGATTCGCGCATCGCCTATGGCGTCGCGTTGATCGCGGTGATCATGCTGTTGCCTGGCGGAATTATCGCGGTGGTGGAGCGCGGCTATCGATGGCTGCTTGCAGCCGCGCGCGGCGCGCGACGGGACGCGAGTCGGCCCGACGCGGGCGCATCTCGCGTCTGAGGAGCGACCAAAGGTGGCTGTGCTCGAGATCATCGGCGTGCGCAAGCAATTCGGCGGCGTCGTCGCGCTGGCGGGCGTCGACGTCACCATCAAGTCCGACGAAATCCTCGGGATCATCGGGCCCAACGGCTCGGGCAAGACGACTTTGTTCAACGCGGTATGCGGCGTGTACCGGCCAGACGCTGGACGGGTTCGGTGGAACGGGGCGGACATAACTGGCAAGCCGGCCTTCGAGATCGGGCGGATGGGCATCGGACGCACCTTCCAGCAGGCGATGTCGTTTCCATCGCTGTCGGTTCGAGAGAATATTCAGATCGCGATGGAACACGGCTCCCATCGGCGCGACGGGGCGACGCGGCGCTGGTCGTCGGCCGAAGAGCTCCTGCAATTTGTCGGCCTGGAGGAGTTCGCCGATGAAAGCGCCAATGCGATGCCTTTCGGCAACTTGCGCCGCCTTGGCATCGCTGTCGCTCTTGGCGGGAGGCCTTCGCAACTCTTGCTCGATGAACCAGCCGCGGGGCTCAACGAAGCGGAAAGCGCGGAACTGGTTCAACTCTTTCGCCGCGTCCACCAGCTTGGCGTCGGCGTCTGCGTCATTGACCATCACGTGCAGATGATGGCCGAGCTGTGCCGCCATCTCATCGTGCTTCATTTCGGCAACAAGATCGCCGACGGTCCGACCGAGACGGTCGTTCGCGACGCGAAGGTGATTGAGGTTTATCTTGGGACGCAATCGTGACGTTGCTCAAGGTTGAAGACTTATGGACCGCCTACGGGCCGATCGTGGTCAACCGCGGCTTGTCGCTGGAGGTCAACGAAGGCGAAATCGTCACGTTGATCGGCCCCAACGGCGCCGGAAAGTCCACTTTGCTGAGGACGATCGCCGGGCTGAAGCGTCCGAAGAGCGGAAAGATATTTTTGGCGGGAAAGGACGTGACCGGGGTCTACGCCGACAAGATGGCGCGCAACGGGGTCGTCCTCGTGCCTGAGGGGCGACGCATTTTTCCCGCGATTACGGTGCGCGACAACTTGCGACTCGGCGGCTACGCCCGCTACGACCCGCAAGGGGTGGAAACGGACATCGCGGCAATGGAGTCCTTCTTCCCGATTTTAGCGGACAAGCGCGAAGCGAAAGGCTCGGACTTGAGCGGCGGCCAGCAGCAGATGCTGGCGATTGCGCGCGGTCTGATGGCCAAGCCGCGCGTGCTGCTGCTCGACGAGCCCTCGCTTGGCCTTGCGCCGATCATCGTCAACGAAGTGCGTTCGATCATCAAGTCGGTGCGCGACAAGTTTGGCGCGGCGGTGCTGCTGGTCGAGCAGAACGCCAGCCTCGCGCTGGCGGTCGCTGATCGAGGCTACATCATGCAAACTGGGCGGATTGTCGCTCAGGGTCCGATTGCAGATCTGCGAAACTTCGATTTGATGCGCGAAACCTACCTCGGCGACCGCCAGGCTCGTAACGGCGCCGAAGGCGGGGCGCCGCCGCCATGACCTCAGGGACGATTTCGACGCGCCGCCGCGGACAGACCAGGAAAACCGCGATAAAGGCGGTGGGTCGGGCGCCCAACCTCCCCTCGCAAGTCGCGCAGATGATTTCCGACGAAATACTGGCCGGGCGATTTCGGGTCGGCGACCGTCTGCCTGCCGAGCGCGAGTTCGCCGAAAGCTTCGGCGTCAGCCGCAACGTGGTTCGCGAAGCGATCGCGAGGTTGAGGTTTGAAGGAGCGGTGGAACCGCGCCAGGGGGCCGGCGTGTTCGTCCTCGGCAACGAGGCGCATTCTGTGCTGCGCATCGACGCCGAGACTTTGCGCGACAGATCCCTGTTCGCGAATCTGTTCGAGCTGCGCGCAATCCTTGAGGTCGAGGCGGCGGGCTTGGCGGCGGCTCGGCGCAGCCGCAACCAGCTCGCCGCGATCAAGGGCGCGCTGGAGGAGCTTTACGACACCCAGAGTTCGGGGCTCTCGGTCGAAGCTGACCTGGAGTTCCACAGGGCGATAGCGCGCTCGAGCAACAATGTTTACGTCGCGACTTTCGTCAATTTCATTTCGGAGCACGTCCGAACGAGCATCGCCAAAGCCGACGCGCGCTTCGACGTCGCGCCGCGCACGCGCGTCAGTATAGAGGAGCACGCGGCCATCTACGACGCGATTAGGGACAAGGACGTCGAACGGGCCCGTGAATGCATGCGGCGGCACGTCGCCTTGGCGATGGAGCGAGTTGGCGTGTCGACAGAACAGCGGCGGACCGGCGCGATCGCTGCATTGTCTCGTTCGGCGCAAACAACTCGTCGCGGTGATCTATGACGAGTGACGAGGATCCCCCAACAAGACCGTCAGAGCTGAGCGTCAAACACCAGGGCATTGTCACGCTGGTGCCGTTCGCAATGAATGTTGAAATTGGCTTGGGGCGATCTCCAGCGGTTTGAAATTATCGGATCATGCGGCGAGGTCAATGCTCTCGGTAGGCTTCTCGGAGAGGCTTGGCCAGCCGT
>JBEKAL010000075.1:0-13802 GCA_050015935.1 Roseiarcus sp. | reverse complement strand
GATCGCGGTGATGAACGAGCGGTCGACCTTGATCTCGTCGGCGGTGATTTCGGCGAGCGTGGACAGCGAGGAATAGCCGACGCCGAAATCGTCGATCGAGATCTTCGCGCCGACCTCGCGCAACATGGGCGCGACCTGCAATTGGAATTGAGCGGCGAGCAGGAACGCTTCCTCGGTCAGTTCGATCATGAAGCGGCGCGCCTGGCCGCTGGCCGCTAGCCGGTCAGCGAACGCGCGCATGAAGCGGGCGTCGCCGGCCTGTTGAGGGGCGATGTTGAACCCGAGCGGCAGATCGGGGCCGAACGCCGCGTCGATGGCGTCGAGGGACGCCAGAGTTTCCTCGAAGACCAGGTGCGTCATTTCGTTCAGCAACCCCGCGTTCACGGCGAACGCGATCGAGTCGCCGGGAACCCGGACCTCTCCGTTCTCGTCCCGCCAGCGCATGAGGACTTCCAACCCGTCGAGTTCTCCCGAGCGGAAATCGACCTTCGGCTGCAACGCGCAGAGGAAGCGCCGATCGCGGACAGCCAGACGGAGATTTTGCTCGAGCCGCGCGCGTTCCTGCGCGCGAAGGGCGAGGGCGGGTTCGTAGACTTGCGTTTCGCCCTTGGAGCCCCGTTTGGCCTGCGTCAGCGCCGCGTCCGCCTTGAAAATCAGGCCCTCCACGCTTGCGTCGTGGAGGGGAAACAAGCTGAAGCCGGCCGAGGCGGAGATGAGGATCTCGAGACCGTCGACATAGAAGGGATCCTTGAATCGCGCGAGAATGCGATCGATCTTCGCCGTGACGTCGTCCGCGTTGCCCGGCTTTGCGAGGAGGAGGGAAAACTCGTCGCCGCCGGTTCTGGCCGCCATGTCGCCGTCGTCGAGTTGGCCGGCGATCCGCCGGGCGGCCTCCGTCAGCAGCGCGTCGCCGACGGCGCGGCCGTAGAACTCGTTGACGGCGTCGAATTGATCGAAGCCCACGACCGCCACCGCGAAGTCCGGTTTTTCCCCGCTCGATCGAATGGATTGTCCGACCGCCTGTTCGAAAAACCCGCGATTGGGCAATTGAGTGAGGGGATCGAAATACGCGCGCTGGAAGAGTTCGTCCTGCAAGCGGCGCTGTTCGTCGATGTCGGTGGCGGCGCTGACGCGGTAGGCGCGTCCTTCGGCGCTGAATTCACGGCGCTGGATCAGCACGGCGCGACCGTCGCGGACCGCCTCCTCGCGTTCGGCTCCGTCATCCCCGGGCGCTCGGGCGCGCTCGGCCGCCGCCGGATTGGCGAAAACACGCTCGCCGTCGGGGGCGAACACTTCGATCGCGATCGGCAAGGCCGCCATCGCGGCGCGCAACGCCGAAGATTCGAGCTCGGGCGGGCGAGCGCCGTCTTCGTTCGCATTCGGCATCGCCAACTCCCGCAATCGCCGGTCTGACGCCGAAGGCGCCGTTCAACGCTTAAGGATTTGCGCGCGGATCTGCTCGATGCGACTGGCGACGGGCGACGAGGCGTTCGGTTTGGGCGCGTCGTCCCCGTCTGGCCCCGAGTCTTCGTTCGCCGAATTCTTAGCGCCCGCCGCGCCTCGCCAACGTTCGACCACCGCCTTGACGAACGCGCGTTCGTCGCCTGGCTCGCCGCGCGGGCCGGCGTGTTGGAAGGTTTCGCTACGCGGAATGCGATCGGCGCGGAGCGAGTTGAACTTCAGTCGCGTCGGCAAGGGAAAGCCTTCGCCGAAGCCGACGAGCTCCCGCGTTCCCAGCGAGGGAACGAAGGCGATGAGATTGGCCGCCGCGTCGGTCACCGCCGACCGCAGCAGCGCTTGATCGCGGTCATTCGCCATACGCATCGCAAACAGCGTGCTGCACTGGGAGATGATCGTGGGATCGAGCTCGGCTGGACGCTGGGTGACGAGGCCGAGGCAGACGCCATACTTGCGCCCCTCCTTGGCGATGCGCAGCAGGGCGCGGCGGGTCGGGGCGAATCCGACCGCGCGATCGGCCGGCGCGTAGCGATGCGCCTCCTCGCAGACGAACAGCATCGGCATCGCCCCGTCGCTCCACAGGCCGAAATCGAAGGCGAGCCGGCAGAGGACGCTGGCCACCGCGTCGAGGACCTCCACGGGAAGTCCGGCGACCTGCAGAACGGTCATCGGCTGGCCATTCGGTTCGAGGCGAAAGAGATAGCTGAGGACTTCGGCCATCGTGTCGCCGCCGACATTGGCGTTCTCGAACATGAAGCCGTAGCGCGCGTCGTTGCGCAGGCTGTCGATGCGCGTCAGCAATCGATGATGGTGCATGCGCGAGGCGCGGTTCTCCAGCTTGCCCATGCGCTCGTCGATCAACGCGATGAGGTCTTGCATCACATAAGGAACCGGCGTGTCGACGGAGTAGCCGGCGCTCCTGGGATCTACCCTGCGTAAGGTTACGCGGTCGATCGAGGTCCGATGCGCTTGATAAAGGCTCTTTGCGATCGGGATTTGCTCGGCGAGAATGTCGACTTCGTCCTCGACGCCAGGCCGTCCGTAGTACAGCGCGTCGACGAATTCTTCGAAATTGAACAACCAGAACGGCAGCTTCAGAGTCGCCGCGTTGACGATATTGGCGCGCGAACCGAAACTACGTCCGTATTCGTTGTGGCCATCGAACAGGAAAATGCGCAGGTCGGGCCGAACGTCGAGAATTTCGTTGAGGATCACCGCCACGCCGCTCGATTTTCCGACGCCCGTCGATCCGAGGACGGCGAAATGTTTGCTCAGCAGGTTGTCGACGTCGACGCAGGCGGCGATCGAATCGTCGTGATGAAGGGCGCCGATATTGATCGCGCTCGCGCTCGAGGCCTTATAGACCAGCCGTAATTCGTCGCGCCCGATGATCCGCGCCGCGTCGCCGATCGCGGGATAGGCTGACACGCCGCGCGAAAAACGCTCGGCGCCGACGTCGTCGACGTCGATTTGACCCATCAGGTCGACGCGCGCCACGGCGCCGGATCGCTTGTCGTCGCCGGTGTCGCCGTTGCTCGCGACCTCGGTGATCACGCCGATCAAGCGATGGCGTCCGGCCGCGATCGCGAGGAACGAGCCGACGGTAGGGCGCAACTGCTCGCCGATCGCGGGCGCCGGCAAGCCGACGCACGCTTCCGAGCCGCGCACGCTCAGCACCGTGCCGAGCGTCGTCGCCTCGACCGGCGCATGCGAGGGAAAATCGAACGACGGAACAGTCACGATTGCCCTCTCCTTCCCGGAGATCCCATGTCGAAATGTTTGACAAGTTATCGCCATAGATTCTTTCAACGGGGTTAAATTGGCCGACGCGAGGCGCGGCGGGCCTTGGCGACGAAAAAGGCGAGGGGCGGCTTCGATCGAACTTGAATTCTTTGGATAATCCTGACTCGTCGGCCCTGGCGCGCATGGGCGGAAGCGCCTTGTCCGATCGTTGCCGGCGCAACGACCGTCAAGGCGGAGGCGGCGCGGTGAGGTTTTTCTGCTTAGGTCTCGGCTATAGCGCGCGTCGCGTCATCGCATGTTCGTTTTCGGCGCCTCGCGCCCGGATCCCTCCATTTCAGGGAAAGAGCGAGGAGCTGACGTAGTGCGCCGGCGCCCCCGCTGGCTAGAGTCGCGCCGCAGAGCCCTGTATAGAGCCTGCCGATCGCAGCGTTGCGAACAGCGGCCCTTGAGGGTCGAGGCGGGGTCATGGCCAATCCGATCGTCGTCGAAGCCACGCGCGGCCCGCTGGTCGAATCGCGCCATCGCGGCGCCGGCGCGGTCGTCGACTCAGGCGGCGCTTTTGTGTTCTCGTTCGGCGACGTCGAGCGCGCGGTCTATCCGCGCTCGGCGGTCAAGGCGTTTCAGGCCTTGCCGCTGATCGAGAGCGGCGCGGCGGACGAGCTCGGGCTCACCGAAGCGGAAATCGCCCTGGCCTGCGCCTCGCATTCGGGCGAGGCGGCGCATGTGGCGGGCGTGGCGGCGATGCTCGGCAAAGCCGGCGCCGACGCGGGCGCGCTCGCCTGCGGCGCCCATTGGCCGCTCGGCGAAAAGGCGGCGCGCGCGCTGGCGCGGTCCGGCGCGGCGCCCTCCGCGCTGCACAACAATTGCTCCGGCAAGCACGCCGGCTTTATTGGCCTGGCCCGCGCGAGCGGCTGGGGCTCGAAGGCTTACGAGACGCCGAGCCATCCCGTGCAGCGCGCGGCGAAGGCGGCGATCGAGGACCTGACCGGCGCCGCGCTCGGCGCCGACGTCTGCGCCCTCGACGGCTGCTCGATCCCGACGTACGCCGTTCCCTTGCGCGCGCTGGCGCTCGGCTTCGCGCGCTTCGCGACGGGAGCGGGACTGGCGCCGGCGCGCCGCGAGGCCGCCCGGCGCATCCGCGAGGCGATCGCCGCCCATCCCGCGATGGTCGCCGGAGAGGGGCGGTTCGACACCGACGCGATGAGCCTATTGCGAGCGCGCGCGTTCATCAAGACGGGCGCGGAAGGCGTCTCTTGCGCCGCTCTGCCCGAAGCCGGCCTCGGCCTCGCCGTCAAGGCCGACGACGGCGCGACGCGCGCGGCGCAAGTCATGATCGCCGCGCTGATCGCGAAGCTCCTGCCGATGAGCGAGCCCGAACGCGCGCGCTTCGAAGCCTTCGTTTCGCCGAGCTTGCGCAACTGGAACGGCCTCGAAGTGGGACGGCTGCGGCCGGCGGGGGTGCTGGGGTAGGGCGGGGGAGAGGCGCTTGCGGCGCGGTGCGCTTGTACGACAGCCCGACCGCCCGCGCGCGGGGAGGCCATGGCTTTGATTTTTGCAGCAGGCGGAATTTTTCAGGACGACGGCGCCTCGCGCCCTTGACGGTTGAGGCGCAACTCGGCCTAGCATGTCCTCATGCAGCTCAAATCCACCATTACATGTCCGCGCTGCGGTCACGCGGCGACGGAAACGATGCCGACGGACGCCTGCCAATATTTCTACGAATGCTCCGGCTGCAAAACCGTGCTGAAGCCAAGGGCGGGCGATTGTTGCGTGTTCTGTTCTTATGGGGACGCGCCGTGCCCGCCGATTCAAGAAGCGCGGGCGAAGGGTTTGCAGGCGTCCTGCTGCTCGTAGAGCCGCCTAGCTCGTCAACAAAGTTGTATAGGCTCCATCACGTCAAGTCACTGGTTTGCCCAATTGAGGCGACGCGTTCGGCTTCGATCACCGCTTCAGGCGAGGCCGCGCGGCGGGCGAGCACACGGGCAATGGGAGATCTCGTGAAGCATGGAAGCGCTTCGCTTTGGCGGCGCGCTCGACGCTAACCCAGCTCCGTCAGCACGCGCAAATCCCGCCGACGCGGCGAACGCGAACCCTCAGTAGCAGGCGATGAATTCGCGGTACACCCAGCCGATCGGCGCGCCGTCGGAGTAGCGCGCGACGTAGACCCAGGACTTGCCGGTGGCGTCGACGGAGCTGTCGACGATCGACACCAGCTCGCCGTTGGTCAGCGTCCCCACGATGTTCCCCTGGGGCGTCGAGCGCACGTTCAACGGGGTTCCCGTCGGGTCCATGACCTTGCAACGCGACTGCGCGGCGGCGCCGGTCGTGTAAGCGCAGCAGATCAACACGGCCAACGCTATGATCTTTCGCATTGTCTCCGCCTCTCCGATTTCGCTTGTCGGACGTCGACGTGGCGCGAAATCCTCGACACTCTGCGGGGCGCGGCGGCCTCGGTCAAGACCAAGGCGAGGGCTGCGGGCACGTGACCGGCGCCGACAATCCCGCGCGGTTCGTCGGCGCTCGGACGGCGCGCTCGCGCTCGCCCCCTACAGGCCCATCGCCTCCCCGTGCAGCGCGAGGTCGAGGCCTTCGCGCTCCTGGTCGGCGGCGACGCGCAGGCCGACCAGGGCGTCGACGATCTTCAGCGTGATCCAGGTGCCGATCGCGCACCACACGATCGTCGCGCCGACGCCGATCGCCTGGGCGAGGAGCTGCGACGGGTTTCCCTCCAGCAGCCCCGATACGCCGGCTTGGCCGCCCGCTGCGCTCAGCGAAGCGGTGGCGAACACGCCGGCGAGCAGCGTGCCGAGGGCGCCGCCGACGGCGTGCACGCCGAACACGTCGAGCGAATCGTCGTAGCGGAGCCGCTGCTTGAGCGCGGTGCACGCCCAATAGCAGACGCCGCCGGCCAGCGCGCCGATGACGACGCCGTGCCAGGGCAGGACGAAGCCGGAGGCGGGCGTGATCGTTCCCAGCCCGGCGATCGCGCCGGAAATCAGTCCGAGCACCGAGGGCTTGCCGCGCGAGGCCCATTCGAACGCGCTCCACACCAGCGCGCCGGCGCAAGCCGAAAGATGCGTGGCGACGATGGCGAAGGCGGCGCGCGATCCCGCCGCCAGCGCCGAGCCGCCGTTGAAGCCGAACCAGCCGACCCACAACAGGCCGGCGCCGATCACGGCGAGCGCGAGGTTGAACGGCGCCAGATTCTCGCGCCCGTAGCCCTGCCGGGCCCCGACCATCAGCGCCGCGACCAGGCCGGCGACGCCGGCGTTGATGTGAACCACCGTGCCGCCGGCGAAATCGATCAGCCCGACGCGCGCCAGGAAGCCGCCGCCCCACACCCAGTGCGCGACCGGCGCGTAGACGATGAACAGCCACAGCGCGCAGAACACGAGAAACGCGGAAAACTTCAATCGATCGGCGACGGCGCCGCCGACCAGCGCGCAGGTGATGACCGCGAAGGTCATCTGATAGGCCATGAACAGCATCTCGGGGATCGTCTTGGCGAACGGGCTGATCGACTCGACGCCGATTCCGGCGAGGAAGATCCGGTCGAAGCCGCCGATCAGCGCGCCGTCGCCGCGAAAGACCAGGCTGTAGGCGAGCGCGAACCACAACAGCGACACCACCCCCGTCGCGCCGACGCTCTGGGCCATCGTCGCCAGCACGTTCTTGCGCCGGACCATGCCGCCGTAGAACAGCGCCAGGCCCGGAATCGTCATCAGCAGCACCAGCGCAGTCGCGGCGATCATGAAGGCCGTGTCGGCCGGATCGATCTTGCTTTCGGCTGCGAAAGCGGGCGCTGCGCAAGCGACGACGGCGGCCGCGGTGAGGCCGGCGCGCAAAATCGGATGTTTCATTGGCGCGATCTCGATTTGTGGGAGGTGGGTTTTCAGAGCGCGTCGTCGTTCGTTTCGCCGGTGCGGATGCGCATGGCGCGCTCGAGCGGGGTGACGAAAATCTTGCCGTCGCCGATCGCGCCGGTTAACGCCGCGGCGCGGATCGCCTCGACGACGGCGTCGACGAGCTCGTCCGGGACGGCGATTTCGAGGCGCGTCTTCGGCACGAAGTTCACGACATATTCGGCGCCGCGATAAAGCTCCGTGTGGCCCTTCTGCCGGCCGTATCCCTTGACCTCGGTGACGGTCATGCCGTGCGCGCCGAGCCGGTCGCACGCCTCGCGGACGTCGTCGAGCTTGAATGGTTTGACGATGGCGGTGATGATCTTCATGGACTTTTCTTCATTCCCTTCGAGCGTCGGCGCGTCGGCGCGGCGCTTTCTGGATTCGCCTGAGCCGATTCAGCCGATGATGAAATTTTCAGCACTATGCACAGATACAGCGCGAAGGAAAACCGGGCCCTGCGATTTTTCCGGGCGAATTTTCTCGCGCCGCCGTTTTTGGTCTGCGCCAAACGGCCGCATGCAGGCTCGAGCGAGAACATTCGCTCTGATAGGCATGCAAAAGCGCACGGCGCCGGAGTTCGGCGCCGATCGCGCAATCTCGGCTGCTCATTTCAGGCTGTCGAGATAGGAAACGACCATCAGCGCGAGGCCGGCGATCGCCGCGAGAATCAGCACGCCGATGACGGCGGCGCGGTCGTCGCTCGGGGATGGCGCGAGCGCGGGTTCGCGCGGCGCTTGCGGCTCGGGCGGCTCGAACGAGGGAGCGCTCCGGCGCGGCGGCGCAGCGGCGAGCGCCGCGGGAGCGGCCGGCTTCACGGCGCGCGTCGGCTCGGGAGGCGGGATCGAGCGCGGCGCGGGACGGTCCGGGGTCAACCAGCCGTTCCAGAACACGAACGCCGCGCCGAGCGCGGGCGCGATCGCGACCAGGCCGGGGGCGTTGACGTTGGCCCAATTGGCGATCAGCGGATCGGAAAGCGCCATGTCGCCCGCGAGCCAGCCCAGCAGCGCCGCGCCGATCGCGACGAGCCGCGGCGCGCGCTCGAGCATCGTCGAGAGAATCAGGCCGCCGTAGGCGAGCGCGGGAATGGAGAAGGCGACGCCCGCCGCGAGCAGCCGGAAATTGCCGCGCGCGATCGCCGCGAGCGCGACGACGTTGTCGAGGCTCATCGCCGCGTCGGCGAGGACGATGATCGTCGCGGCCGACCACAGATCGCCGCGCGCGAAGGAGGAAGGACGGTCTTCGCCGTCGTCCCATCCGCCCTCCGCCGTCACGTTGAGCGCGATGACGATCAGCAGCCCGGCGCCGGCGAGTTTAACGAGCGGCAGCGCCAGCAGCCAACTCGCCAGGACCGCCAGCGCGAGCCGTAGCACGATCGCGCCGCCGGCGCCGAGAAAAATCGCCTTGCGCGTTTCTTTGGGGCCGAGAGAACGGCAGGCGAGCGCGATCAGCCGCGCGTTGTCGGCGCCGAGCAGCAGATCGACGAAGAAGATCTGGATGGGAATGACGAGCCACGCGGCCCCCTCGCCGAAGTCCATCCTCAATCCTCCGGGCGCCGCGCGGTCGGCGCGCTCCCCACCGCGCCGACGCTCATGGCGCGCTTGCCGTCGCGTCGGCGGCGGGCGCGTCGTCGGCGGCGGCTGGCGTTTCCGTCATGGGCCGGCCTTGAATGCGTCGGCGCAATGGGGCGCGGGACGCCAAACTCCGTGGAGACGTTTGCTCGGCTACAGGGGGGCGATGGCGGGGGCCGCCTTGCGCCGGGTCAATCCAGGCCAACGGCTAGGTTTTCCTCCAGCATCATGCGCGCGCGGGCGCGCAGCTTTTCGGTTTCGCTCTTCAACTGGCCGCAGGCGGCGAGAATGTCGCGCCCGCGCGGCGTGCGCACCGGACTCGCATAACCCGCGGCGAACACGATGTCGGAGAAGCGCTCGATGGTCCGCCAATCCGAGCATTCGTAAGGGCTTCCGGGCCACGGGTTGAAGGGGATCAGATTGATCTTGGCCGGCAGGCCTTGGAGCAGGCGCACCAGGGCTTTCGCCTCGGCGGGCGAATCGTTCACGCCTTTCAACATGACGTATTCGAAGGTGATGCGCCGCGCGTTGGAAGCGCCGGGGTAGTCCCGGCAGGCCTTCATGAGCTGTTCGATCGGGTATTTCCTGTTGATCGGCGCCAGCTTGTCGCGCAAGGCGTCGTTGGCGGCGTGCAGGGAGACGGCGAGCATCGTGCCGCATTCGCGCCCCAGGGCGTCCATTTGCGGCACGACGCCGGAGGTCGAGACGGTGACGCGTCGCTTCGACAGCGACAGTCCGTCGCCGTCGGTCAAGACGCCGATCGCCTCGCGAACGTTGTCGAAGTTGTAGAGCGGCTCGCCCATGCCCATGAAGACGACGTTGGAGACCGCGCGCACGCCTTCTCCAGAGGGAACGAGCCCATCGGTCGGCGCGACGCCGCCGGGAAAATCGCCGAGCCGATCGCGCGCGACGAGAACTTGCGCGACGATCTCGGCGCTCGTGAGATTGCGCGCCAGCGCCTGCGTCCCCGTATGGCAGAACGGGCAATTGAGCGTGCAGCCGACCTGACTGGAGACGCAAAGCGTGCCGCGATCGGACTCCGGGATATAGACGCACTCGATCTCGGCGCCCTTGTCGCGCCGGCCGCTCGAAGGCATCTTGATGAGCCATTTGCGCGTGCCGTCGGCGGAAACCTGTTCGGCGACGATGTCGGGGCGCGCCAGCGTATGGCGCTCGGCGAGCTTGTCGAGCAGGGGCCGCGCGATATTGCGCATCGCGGAAAAGTCGCGCGCGCCGCGATGATAGATCCAATGCCAGAGCTGCGCGGCGCGCATCCGCCTTTCGCGCTCGGGCGCGCCGATTTCGGCGAGCGCGCGCGTCAGTTCGGCGCGGGTCGCCCCGGCCAGGACGACGGGCGCTCGCGGGACAATCGCGACAGCGGCGGCGGTCATGGCGGGGCTTGTAGCACGGCGGGAGCGGGGGAGAAACGCTCTGAGGGCGACGGCGCCGATCGCCGCGAGCGCCCGGCGCCTTCGGGCGGGACTGTTGCGCGCCGCCGCCATGCGGTAAGACGCTCTCGGGAGGCGTCGAGACGAACATGACGATCAAGCGCGACGAACGGCGGCGGACTTACGCCAATCTGATCGGCGGCGTGAGCCGCGCGGCCAACGAGGAACGCACGCTGGACGTCGTCTGCCCTTCCGACGGCGCGCCGTTCGCGACCATCCCTCGCTCCGGCGCCGCCGAGATCGATGCGGCGGTCGGCGCCGCGCGCGCCGCTTTCGAGGGCGACTGGGGGCGGCTGACGGCGACCGAGCGCGGCCGGCTGCTGACGAAGCTCGGCCAAGCGATCGCCGACAATGCGGGCGAACTGGCCGCATTGGAGTCGCGCGACACCGGCAAGCCGCTCAAGCAGGGGGCGGCCGATATGGTCGCCGCTGCGCGCTATTTCGAGTTTTACGGCTCGGCGGCCGATAAGCTCCACGGCGATACGCTGCCGTTTCTGAACGGCTACATGGCGGCCGTGTTTCGCGAGCCGCACGGCGTCGTCGGCCACATCATTCCCTGGAATTATCCCGCGCAGATTTTCGGTCGTTCCGTCGGCGCGGCGCTCGCTTGCGGCAACGCCAGCGTCCTCAAGCCGGCCGAGGACGCGTGCCTCTCCGTCGTCCGCATGGCTGAACTCGCCCGCGACGTCGGCTTTCCCGACGGCGCGCTCAATGTCGTGACGGGCCTCGGCGCGGAGGCGGGCGCGGCGCTCGTCGATCACGCGGGCGTCGACTACTATTCATTCACCGGCAGTCCGCAGACCGGGACGGCGATCCAGGCGGCGGCGGCGCGCCACCACGCCGGCTGCACGCTGGAGCTGGGCGGCAAGTCGCCGCAACTCATCTTCGCCGACGCCGACATCGAAGCGGCGGCGCCGGCGATCGTCAACGCCATCATCCAAAACGGCGGCCAAACCTGCTCGGCGGGCTCTCGCGTGCTGATCGAGCGCTCGGCTTATGAAGAATTCGCCGCGATCATCGCAGAGCGCTTCGCCAGGGTGCGCGCCGGCGCGTACGATCAGGATCTCGACATGGGCGCGATGATCAACGCGCGGCAGAAAGCGCGCGTGGAAGGCTATATCGCCCGCGCTCGCGCCGACGGCGTGAAGCCGCTCGCCGAGGGCGCGGTCGACGCCCAGGCGCCCGAGGGCGGTTTTTACGTCAGACCGGCAATGTTCGGCGACGCGCCGCGCGGCCATGCGATCGTGCAGGAGGAGGTGTTCGGCCCGGTTCTGGCGGCGCTGCCGTTCGACGACGAGGCCGACGCGATCCGCCTCGCCAACGGGACGCCCTATGGCCTCGTCGCGGGGGTGTGGACGCGCGAGGCCAAGCGCTCGGTGAGGGTCGCCCGCGCGATGCGCTGCGGCCAAGTGTTCGTCAACGCCTATGGCGCGGGCGGCGGCGTCGAACTGCCGTTCGGGGGCGTGAAAAATCCGGCCACGGACGCGAAAAGGGCTTCGAGGGGCTTTACGACTTCTGCTCGACCAAGACGATCGTCATCAATCACGGGTGAGGCGCGCCTGAGCGAGAGGGCGGCGGCGCGCATCGCCGGCTCGGCCTCCGCGCGCCGCCCCGCTACCCCCCGAACACGTCGTTGGCCTGCGCGGCGACGCGCGCGGAGGTCGTGCGCTTGGGCGCCTCCTCGAGCTGCGTCGTCGAGCTGGCGAGGCAGCGCAGGCGAGCCGACGCCACGCAAGCTCGGCTGGCCATTACGCCCCGAACACGTCGTTGGCCTGCGCGGCGACGCGCACGAAGGTCGTGCGCTTGGGAACCTCCTTGAGCTGCGTCGCGCCGATATAGGTCATCATCGAGCGCACCCCGCCCATGATCTCGCCCATCGTGCCGTCGACCGGGCCGCGATAGGGCGTCTCGACGCTCTTGCCCTCCGCGGCGCGGTAATGGGCGACGCCGCCCGAATGTTTCTTCATCGCCGCCTCCGACGACATGCCGTAGAACGTCATCGCGACGGGAACCTTCTTGCCCTCGCGCTCCTCGTAGCGGATTTCGCCGTCGCATTCGTCGTGGCCGGCGAGCATCCCGCCCAGCATGACGAAATCGGCGCCGGCGCCGTAGGCCTTGGCGACGTCGCCCGGCGACGTGCAGCCGCCGTCGGCGCAAACCTGACCTTTCAGGCCGTGGGCGGCGTCGGCGCATTCGATGATCGCCGAGAGCTGGGGATAGCCGACGCCGGTCACCTTGCGCGTCGTGCATACCGACCCGGGGCCGATGCCGATCTTGACGATGTCGGCGCCCGCCAGAACCAGCGCCTCCGTCATGTCGCCGGTGACGACGTTGCCGGCCATGATGACCGATTTGGGATTTTCGTCGCGCACCCGCTTGACCGTGTCGAGGAACTTTTCCGCATAGCCGTTGGCGACGTCGACGCAGAGAAAGCGCACCGGCGCTCGTCGGCGCACCGCCGCGAGTTTTTCCAGATCGGCGGCGGTCGTGCCGATGGAATAGAAGGCGTGCGCGCCGTCGTCGCCGGCGAAGAATTCGGCGAGCTCCGCCTCGGGATAGTGCTTGTGCAGGGCGGTGAGCGCGCCATGCCTTCCCAAGGCGCGCGCCATCGCCAGCGTGCCCGTCACGTCCATGTTGGCGGCGATGAGCGGAAACCCCTTCCATTCGGCGCCGGTGTGCAGGAAACGAAACCCGCGCTGGATGTCGACCGCGTTGCGCGAGTTGAGGGTCGAGCGCTTGGGGCGAATGAGAACGTCCTTGAAGTCGAGCTTGACGTCGTTTTCGATGCGCATGAAACTTTTCCGATGGCGAAGCGCGGCCGGCGCGCGAGGGATGTCGTGAGCCGCAGACTTAGCACCGGCGGCGGCGAGGGTGAATGCCGATGGCGTGGTCGGCGCGCCGGGCCGCAGTGGACTGCAGCCAGGGTTGGCGTCCGACGCCAAAGCGAGCGGTTGGCGAGATTCGGCCGACGAGAGCGTCGCGACGGTTGCATGCTCGGCTAATCAACAACTAATACGGGTTGTCCACAGAAAAAACCGGCGTCACGAATAGACAAACCTGAGCATCGTATTACTTTCGTGCTTTGCTACTGGTGATCACGATGCGACACTTCGTGAGATTCGCCAAGTTTTCGCCTTGCGGCTCGATAGCGCGATCCGGCTGGAGATTGCGCCTGTTTGCGACCTCGAACGAGGCCAGCGCTTTCTCGCGGCAAATGGTCGGTGCCCACTGGCGCGTCGAAGTGGGGGACTTCGACGATACCGAGCCCGATGCGCCCGGACCCTCGCGGGTCGAGCCAAGTCTCGCCGGCTCACTCGCGCCGTCGCCCCGGCGCGCCTCGGTCGGTCCTGGCTTCGGCTCGGCTTAGCCCTGCGCCAAGTAGACTCACGCCCGCCGTGTCACGATTAAGGGGAGGCGAGGCGATGAGAACGCCGGGCGCCGTCGGCTTTCCCCAGGCGACGCGGATGGGGGCGCTCGCCTGAATCGTCGTGTCGGGGCGTCTGAGCGGCCTCGTCGAAACGCTGCTGGATCGCGTGGCGGGCGCGCCGGTCGAGCGCACGGATGAGCATCTGTGTTGGAAGTCAAGCATGGATTGGCCGCCAGGGGCGATCCTCTTTGATGAGGACGTTGGCGAGGACGACGAGCTTCCGCATGATCGCGGCAATGGCGACTTTGGCTTT
>JBEKAL010000074.1:0-14312 GCA_050015935.1 Roseiarcus sp. | reverse complement strand
ATGGCCCTCGACATCTTGCGAGCCCACCCGGACAAACGCTCGATCGCGCGCAAAATGAAACTCGCCGCATGGAAGAAAGAGTTCTTCTTCGAACTCTTTACTCATATGCGATAGCCCTGCCCCCACCAGCGCCCCCCTTCAAGGCCAGCGCTCAGCCGTCTCTGTGGCTCAGGTCGCTCGGATAGCGCAGCTTGTCGCGGTTGTAGAGAGAGCGGTTTTCGGGTGTCCACATATGGCGCCTCACGAATCGACGCCACGCACGGAATCACAAGAGAGCCAGGCCCTTCAAGCGGTTTTCTATGGCGCCTCACGAATCGACGCCACGCAAGGAATCACAAAAGAGTCGGGCTCTTCAAGCGATTTTCTCCACCGCCGACAACCGACTCAAATGACTCGAAAAGTCTCTGGACGGACACTAAGCAATTACGGCGCCTTACTTGCGCCGGCGATTTTGATTGAATCTTCGTGGATTACATCTTTGTACGCCTCCGCATAATTGTTGCGGTTCGACATATCCCAACCAAGTGCTTCAAAAAACGGATCGATGAATTCCTTCCGAAGTCGGAATTGTTTGTAATTTGGAGAGCGGTAATCATCCCTTTGCTCCCGGTATCGCTCTACCAGTTCCCTAAGTATCTCTGGCACTGCCATTTTTCCCTGCCAATTCTTTATCGGTAGCGAGTCGCCAAAATACAAAATGGATTTCTCTTCGGCCATAATCAGTCCCTCTTGCGACGGCTCTAAACACGCCCTTCCATCGCCCGGTCGAACATCTCGAGCGCTCGCTCCCTGGTCAGCTCGATAGGATTGCCGCCCGCGGTCGGGTCGACGATCGCCATGTCGCCGATCAGCTCACGTTTGCTGCTGTCGATCTTGAAGTCGGCAAGGGTATGCGGCACGCCGAGCTGCTTCCGCAGATCGATGATTGCCTGCAGGAAAGCATCGAATGTCGGCGCAAGACCAAGATAGGCGGAAAGCCGCGCGATCTTCTCCTCGATGGCCGACCGGTTGACCGTCAACACATAGGGCATGAACACGGCGTTGGTCATGCCGTGATGGGTATCGTAAAGCGCGCCAACGGGATGGCTGAGCGCATGGGTGGCGCCGAGCCCCTTCTGGAAGGCGGTCGCCCCCATGGCGGCGGCGCTCATCATGTGGCCGCGCGCCTCCACGTCATCGGGATTTGCACGGACCTTGGGCAAATTCTCCATCACCAGCCGCACGCCTTCGAGCCCGATGCCGTCAGCCATGGGATGATATCCCGGCGCGCAATACGCCTCCAGGCAATGGGCCAGCGCATCCATGCCGGTGCCAACGGTAATGAATCTGGGCATGCCGACGGTGAGCTCCGGGTCGGCAATCACCACCTTGGGCATCATCAGCGGGTGAAAGATCACCTTCTTGGTGTGCGTCGTCTCGTCGGTGATCACGCCGGCGCGGCCGACTTCGGAGCCCGTGCCGGCCGTGGTTGGCACGGCGACGATGGGATAGACGCCCTTGGGATCGGCGCGGGCCCACCAGTCGCCAATGTCTTCGAAGTCCCAAATCGGCCGGGTTTGGCCGGCCATGAAGGCGATGACCTTGCCCACGTCGAGCCCCGAGCCCCCACCGAACGCAATGACACCATCATGGCCGCCGTTACGCAGCGCCTCGACGCCGGAATTGACATTGGCCGGGATCGGATTGGGCTTCACATCGGCGAAGACACCGGCCTCGAAGCCGGCGTCCCCGAGGAGCTTCACGGTGTTCTGCGTCACCGGGAGACCGACCAGCCCCGCATCGGTGACGAGCAGCGGTTTCCTGATGCCGGCGGATTTGAGCGCATCGGGCAACTCGGCGATACGGCCGGCGCCAAAGCGGACGGAGGTGGGGTAGTTCCAGTTGGCTTTCATGGGCTTTGTCTCTCAGACGATCTTGAGGTGATAGCTCTTGGGTTGGCTCAGATTGGCGTAGCCGATCTCGCTCAGCGCGCCACCTTTGCCGGTATCCTTGACGCCGGTCCACACGAGGGCCGGATCGAGATAGTCGCAGCGATTGGCGAAGACCGTGCCGGTCTCCACACGGGCGCCGATCCTTGCGGCGGCCATCAAATCCTGCGTCCAGATCGACGCCGTCAGCCCATAGGGGCTGTCGTTCATCATCGCGATCGCCTCCTCGTCGTCGGCGACCTTCATGATGCCGACAACCGGGCCAAAGCTCTCCTCTCGCATGATCGACATCTGGTGATTGACATTGGTCAGCACCTCCGGCGCGAGATAGGGGGAGCCGGGCCTGTCGAGCTCGTGCCTGGTGTTGAGATGCCGGCGCGCGCCGGACCGAACCGCCCCCTCGGTCTGCCGGCGCACATGGTCGGCAAAATTACCGCGCGCCATCGGTCCAACGACCGTGTCCGCGTCGAGCGGGTTGCCGAGCGTCCAGCCCTTGGCGCTCTCGACGAAGCGCTCGACGAATTCGCCGTACACTGCGTTCTGCACATAGATGCGCTCGACGCCGCAGCAGGATTGGCCGGAATTGAAGAACGAGCCGTCTACGAGGTTCTCGACCGCATGGTCGAGTATCGCGTCGTCGCGGACATAGGCGGGATCCTTGCCGCCGAGTTCGAGCCCAAGGGTCGCGAAAGTGCCCGCGGCGGCGCGCTCGATGCGGCGCCCGCCTTCGACCGATCCGGTGAAGTTGATGTGGTCGATCTCGCCCGAGGCGACCAGCTTCTCGGTGTGAGCATGATCGAGAACGAGATTCTGAAAGAGTCCTTCCGGCAGACCGGCGGCTTTCATGGCTTCTGCGAAGCGCTCGCCGACGAGCAGCGTCTGCGAGGCGTGCTTGAGGATCACCGCGTTGCCGGCCATGAGGCCAGGCACGATCGAATTGACCGCCGTCAGGAACGGATAGTTCCAGGGCGCGATGACCATCACGGTGCCGAGCGGCTCGCGCGCGATCCATCGCCTGAAACCGTCTTTGTCGGGACGCATGGAGGGCGCGAGGCTCTCCTCGGCAATGTCGATCATGTAGCGCGAACGTTCCTCGACCCCGCGCCTTTCGCCGCCGTACCGGATCGGACGGCCCATCTGCCAGGCGAGTTCGGGGACGATCTCGTCGTTCTTCGCCAAAAGCGCGACGACAAAGCGGCCGAGCATCTCCCGGCGTTTGGCAATCGTCGTTTCGCGCCAGGCCCGGCGGGCCGATTTGGCGGAAGCCACGGCGCGGTCGATCTCGGCGGCGGTCGCCAACCTGCGCTCGGCATAGACACTGCCGTCGATGGGAGAGACGATCTCAACCGTGTCGCTCATTTGATGATCCTTGAAATAGGCTTGTGCCACGTGGATTGACGTCGCGGCATTCGGCCGCGCTAGCTGCGCTCGAACCCGCGTTTGAGTTCCCAATCGGTCACCCGTCTATCGTATTCGAACTGCTCCCATTCGGCCGTGTGCACATAGTGGCCGACCACCTGTTCGCCGAAGGCCGCCCTGAGCATGTCCGAATTGCGCAGCGTCTCGGTCGCCTCGCGCAGGGTCTTGGGAATTTCACGCAGCTCGCTGGCCTTATAGGCATCGCCCACGAACATCGGCTCGAGCGCAAGCTTATCCTCTATGCCCTTGATGCCGGCTGCGATGAGCGCGGCAAGAGCGAGATAGGGGTTGAGGTCGGCGCCGCCCATGCGGCATTCGACCCGGATGGATTTGCTGTGCGCACCGCAAAGGCGGAAGCCGGCCGTGCGGTTGTCCGGGCTCCAGATCGCCTTGGTCGGCGCGAAGGTGCCGGCCTGGAAGCGCTTGTAGCTGTTGATGTAGGGGGCGAGGAAATAGGTGATGTCGCGGGCATAGGTCAATTGGCCGGCCATGAAATGCTTCATCAAGTCGCTCATGCCGAACGCGTCGTCGCCACTCACATACAGCGGCTTGCCGCTCTTGGCCGCCAACGACATGTGGATATGGCTGGACGAGCCGGCGACGCCGAAATTCCACTTGGCCATGAAAGTCACGGCCTTGCCCTGGCTGTGGGCGATTTCCTTGGTGGCGTTCTTGAGCACGGCGTGCCGGTCCGCCATCGTCAGGGCATCGGCGTATTTGACGTTGATCTCTTCCTGACCCGGCCCGCACTCGCCCTTCGAGCATTCAACCGGAATGCCCGACGCCTGCAGATGATTGCGCAGAGCCCGCATCACCCCTTCTTCCTTGCTGGTCTGGAAGATGTGATAGTCCTCGATGTAGTATCCTGCCGTCTTGAGGTTCGCGTGACGCTTCTCTTGCACGGTACGGTAATCATCGTCGAAGAGGTAGAATTCGAGCTCCGTCGCCGCATTTGCGATGAACCCCATGGCATCCAGCCGCTCGACCTGCCGCCTGAGAATGGCGCGCGGGCTATGGGGTATCGGCTGACGATGATGATGATCGGCGAGGTCGCACAACACCAGTGCCGTGCCCTCGAGCCATGTCGCCTTCATCAGAGTCGACAGATCGGGCTTCATGACGAAATCGCCATAGCCCTTTTCCCAACTCGCCGCCTCGTAGCCGGGCACCGGCTCCATGTCGATATCGACGGCCAGCAGATAGTCGCAGGCATGGGTTTCGCCATCCGCCGTTTCAAGAAAGAAGCCGGCCTGGAAACGCTTGCCCAACAGCCGTCCCTGCATGTCGGGAAAGGCGACGAGCACAGTATCGATTTTGCCCTCGGCAACGTCCTTCTTCAGATCGTCAATGGAATAGACCATCTCGTCCTCCTCAAGAATCTCGGCGTCCAGGACGACCTGCGCGAGCGATCTCGAGGCAGCGGGCCAGACGCTCGGCCCAGGCGCCGACTCCGGCAGGCTCCAGAATTTCGGTGTTGCGGATTTCAATCATGGTGGCGGCCAGCCCGCGCGCGTCGCCGTGGCGTTCAAGCGTGAAGGTCACGCCATCCTTCGCCGCATAGGGCTCGTTCCAGCCAACCTGCATTTCGGGGGCCTGCGCCTTCAGCGCATCGAACACGCCTCGCGTGTAACCTCCGTCCTTGCCATGGATCAGCCCGATCGGCCAAGGTCGGAGAACTGCGTTGTAGACCGGCGTGAAAGAGTGAACGCAGACGAGGATCGTTTCCCGGCCGGCCCGCTGCCGTCGGTTCAGCACGTCGGCAATCGCCTCGTGATACGGACGATAGAAATGATCGATACGATATTGCCGCTCGGCTTCGTCGAGGCCTTCATTGGCGGCGATCCGCGTTGCCTCCGACAGTGTCCAGATCAGATTGCGCGCGTCGAGTGTGCGATTGCAGTCGATGACCAGGCGGGAGACGGTGGACTGGACGAGCGGTGCGTCCAAAATCTCCGACAATGTCTTGGAGACAGCCAAGGCCCCGGGATCCCAGACGATATGGCTAGCCAGCTCCGCCTCCGTCAGCCCCAAGTCGCCGTAGCGCTCGGGAATGCGGCGACTGGCATGGTCGCACAGGACGACAAAGGGTGACGTTCCGTCCCCATTGCTGACGATCACCGCATCCCGCACATTCAAATCTTCGTCCATGATCGAACAATCCAAACCCCTCTGCCTATAGCCATTTCGCACTTCTCCGAGTCGCGAACCGGCTCCAACCCTTTTTTTTCAATTCCGGACGGAAGGCCGGTTCTTGCCTTTCCTGGAATTTCTCCAGAGCGGTCTGCGCTCGCCTTCTCTCGCGCGGTCCGGACCGAATGGACAACCTCCTGAAGCTCACATCTAGCCGCGCCGCAAGACCCCTCAACTCATATGCGATTCTCCTGCCTCATTCCGGAGGATCTCGACATGCCGGGGGCCATGATCAACTCTCATCATCATACATGATAATGCTCAGGAACTGAATCTCCACATCCTCCAAATATTCAGGGCCATGAATTCTGGCTGCTGGCAGAGTGAGGGCATCGCCTGGCGCTAAATCATAAATCATGGAGCCGCACCGGTACTTCATGTTTCCTTTTAACATATATATAAATTCGTGCCCAGAATGCTGAAATAGCCGGTAGCTCTGCCTTTCATTGTCCATCGTAATCAAAAACGATTCAAAATGCTTTTGCGGCCCCGGGCTATAAGATAGAAGTCGATACGTGGTTCCTTTACGAGACCCGGTACGGACAACCTCCATCTGGTCCGCAACCTTGATAAGTTGCCCTTCTTCGGTAGATTCTTCAATGCTCTTGAATATGACCGACAGCGGCATCCCAAGCGCCCGAGCCAGGCGCTGCATGACTTCCAGGCTGGCGGAGGTCCCGCCCGTCTCAAATCGACTCAACATTGCAGCAGAAATACCTGCCGAGCCAGCGAGATCGGATAGCGTCAGGCGATTATTAAGGCGCAAGCTACGTATAAATGCGCCAAGCTTCTGTTCGATTGGCAATGGAGCTTTCGTCGACGACCGCTCGATGAATTCTTCCTCAAACTTGTTCAAATCGATGTCATCTATGCCATCATTACTTGACATGACTGGGTCCCATCCTTGAAGCGCTTAACCGATTCGCGTCGTTCAGGCGCGCTGAGCCCGATCATACGTCGCACAGAGTTCGGAGCAAGGGTCGCTGCGGAGTACGCCTGCCCATGTGTCCGAAACATGAAACTGACGTTACCCATGCGGTCTGGTCGATCGCGACCGCTGAGTGCCTGTCTGGAACTGAACTTGTACGTCTCACGAAGTGGCACCACAAACTCTTCTCGTGCGCGACTACGACAGCCGGATCGATGTCTCCGAGGCTATGATCTACGTCGCCATGGGCAGCCTGCTACTCCGGCGCCTCCGCGCACGAGCGGTTTCCAAACGGGTCTGGCTCCCTTCCCGCGTGATCACCGGAGCCGGTGATCACGATCACGTTGGGAGACGCACCGTTCTGGCGGCCCGCTGACGGTCTCCGACCGACGGAAGTCGCGAACGTTCCGCCGAACGAGCGGGCGCGCGCGAAAGCGGGGAATCCCCCGAGCCAATTCCCCTCACGCGGGCCGGCAGAACGTCTCCGGGATGGTTGCGTTCACCTGCTCCAGATAGCTGCCGCGCGGGTCCGGCTCCTGCGGAGAAAAGACACCGCATGCGCAGCGTTTGGTCAGCAACGCGGCAACTTCACGGGCGGCCCGATGCCTTGCAACGGCCTCTGTTGTCAGCGCGGCACGCGCCCCTACGCTTGCATCCGGCGGCAACGCCCGAACGGCTGCGATCATCCGCCGTTCCAGTTGCGCAAAAATGTCGGTCGCGGCTTTCGAGAACGATGCGTAATCCTGCTCGATCAGACGTTGAGTGCGTTCCTGATCCCACCACTCGTCTACGCCAAACGTGGCTGGTTGCGTCCATGCCGGGGGAACTCCCGCGTCGGGCCAGATCGGCACGAAACTCGACAGGCACGGCGACGCCAGCGATGCCCAATACAGCAACCTCTCGCCGGCCACGGCCGGACGCGGCAATTGCGCGACCATGCTGGCGGCGGTCTCGAAGCCCTCGGACGACGTTGCGTGCATGCAAAGCATGCTCTCGCCATCGGCGCCTGGCCGCCAGTCGGGATTGCGGTCACTCACGCCATGGCTTCGCAATAGCGCGAAAACGTCTTCCAGACGAATTGCCCCATTCTTGTCGAGGCCACCGAGCGTCGTCTGCGACGAAATGAAACGCGCCGCACACGAAGAGTAGTTCGAACGCGCAGCGTCCTCATAGGCGGACGCGAAGCTGAAGCTGCCGTCACGCGCGGGATCGTACCAGCCCGAGCGAGTTGCGAACTCGATTGCCTGCGCCGAGATCCTGTCGTAGTCGCCATGGATTGAATAGACGTTCGAAATCGACCCCCATTTGTCCACGCGCCTGGCGGCCCAGTGGCGGCCAGCCGTCTCCATTATCCAGCCGGCAGCCCCGTCCGCAATAATGAAGCTGTTATGGTAGGTCAGATCATTCTTGAACGACGCCCGTCCGGACTGGCCCCAGAGTTCCAGCAGTTCGATGAGCACCTCCAGAGCCTCGTCCGCCGTGGACGCCCGCTCCAGGGCAAGACGCAGCAAATCCATCCCGAGCAGGCCGGGATCGATACTCCCCGGCAGGCGCGACCACAAGGCCTCGTTGCCGATCGCCAGCCCGCATTCATTGACCCCGTGCTCAAATCCCCACATCCACCACGGGCGGGAACCGACGACGGCGTAGGTGTGTCGCGCTTGCGGGATTTCGATGTACGTGCAGCGGACCGCGCTATTGGCCGGATGGTCGGCCGCCGGCGCCTGCGTGAGGTATTGCGCTTCGTTTGGCTCACGGTCGGAGTTCTTGGCCAGCATGGTGCGATGAGACGCGGCCAGAGAACCGAGCACGACGAATGTGTCACACATGGGTGATGATCTCCGATTTGAGGCGAGAGGGCGACGGCCTGCGTCCGGCGAGGCTGCGCTCGACGGAAGGAATCGCGGCCAGGAAGCGGCGGGTATAGGAATGGCGCGGATTGTCCGATATCTCGGCAACGCTTCCGCGCTCAACGAATTTCCCTCCGTACATCACGGCGACTTCCTCCGTGAGGAACCGCAGCACGTTCAGGTCGTGTGAGACGACGACGAAGCTCAGGCCCCTGTCGCGCCTGAGATCGACGAGAAGGTTGAGAACCTGCGCGCGAATCGACACGTCGAGCGCCGAGACCGGCTCGTCCAGCAGCAAGACCTTCGGCTGCAGCACGAGCGCCCGCGCAATCGCCACGCGCTGCCGCTGCCCGCCACTCAGCTGCTCCGGAACCCTGTCGACAAAGTCGCGCGCCAAACCCACGCCGTCCAGGGCGGCGATGACGCGCGCGGCGCGTTGCACCCGTTCGATTCCATGGATGCTGAGCGGCTCGCCGACGATGTCCTGCACGCTGCGGCCGGGCGGCAGCGACGTGTACGGGTTCTGTAGGACGATCTGTACCTCGCGCCGATACGCTTTGAGGCGCCTGCCCTTGGCGTTGGTGACGTCAACTCCGTTGAAAAGGATGGCGCCGCTCGCCGCGCGCTTGAGGCCGATGAGGGTACGCAGCAGGACGCTTTTGCCGGCGCCGCTCCCGCCGACGATGCCGAAGGCGCGATTTGGCAGGAGGGTGAAGTCGACGCCATCCACCACCGCGACCTCGCCACCCGCCTGCGGGTAGACGACGCGCAGGCCGCGCACGTCGAGCAGACGTGTCTCAGTTGAGGACACTTTCCTTCTCCTCGATCGGGAAGTGGCAGGCCGCCGCACGCTCTGGCGTGATCGACGAGAGTGCGGGATCCTCCTTGCGGCAAATCTCATGGACACGCCCGCAGCGGCTGGCAAAGCTGCAGCCTTTGCCGAGTCGCGCCAGATCGGGCGGCTGGCCCGGAATGGCGTAAAGCCGCATGCCGGGGCGAACGACGGACGAAGGCACGGACCGGATGAGCCCGTCGGTATAGGGGTGACGGCGGGTGCGCAGCACTTCCTGCAGATTCCCCTGCTCTACCGTGCGTCCCCCGTACATGACCATGATCCGTTCGCTGATCTCGCTGACAACGCCCATATCATGGCTGATGAATATGATGGCGGTGCCGAACTCGCTTTGGACCCGGCGCAGGGTCGTCATGATCTGCTCCTGGACGATCAGGTCCAGGCTCGTCGTCGGCTCGTCGGCGAGGAGCAAGGCGGGACCCGTCACTAGAGCGAGCCCAATCATGATGCGCTGGATCAGGCCGGACGAGATCTCGAACGGGCGCTTGTTCAGCACGCTATCGGGCGCCTCGATGCCGACGGCGTTGAGAGCCGCGCGGGCTCGTGCCAGCGCGGTGGACCTGCTGACGTGCTCATGGGCGCGTATCGCCTCGAGAAACTGCGAGGTGATTGTCGCGACCGGGCTTAGTGAACCGGCGGGATTCTGAAAGATCATAGCGATCTCGCGTCCGCGGATCGCCCGCATCTCGCGCTCGCTCTTGGCCAGCAGGTCCTCACCGCGGAACACCACCGAGCCCGCCGAGATGCGCCCGGGATAGTCGAGAATGCGCATAATCGAACGGATTAGCACGCTCTTGCCGGAGCCGCTCTCGCCGACGACGCCAAGCGTCGTCCCCGCGGCCAGCTCGAAGCTGACCCGATCGACGGCACGTACGGTCGCCCTGGATCGGATCGGGAACTCCACGGTTAGATCGGTTACCTTCAGCAGCGGCTCGGCCACCGGCGGTTGTGCGTTCATCGCGTGTTCGCCTCCTTCAAGGAGCTCCGCAACGCGATTGCCACCAGGTTCAGGCCGGCGATGGTAATCAGCATCGCCAGGCCGGCCATGGCGGTGATCCACCATGCAGTCGCGATATAGTTCTTGCCCTCGGCCATGATTGAACCGAGCGAGGGTGTTCCTGGCGGAACGCCCATACCGATGAAGGTCAGCGTCGCCTCGTAAATGATGACCGCAGCGACATCGAGGATCGAGAGCACCAGCATCGACCCGAACAGGTCGCGCAACAGGTAGCGCACAATGACCCGGGTGTGGCTCGCCCCAATGGCCAATGCCGCCTGCACGTAGTCGGCGTTGCGGTCAACCTGGACGATTCCCCGCACGACGCGCGCATAGGTCGGCCACGCCGCGAGACTCAGAACGACCGTCAGGGAGAAGTAGCCCGGCTGGGTGACGGACAGGATGGCGACGGCGAGGACGATGAAAGGGAGCGCCATCTGGATGTCGGTCAGGCGCATCAGCACGAGGTCGATGATCCCGCCGAAGTAGCCCGAGATAAGTCCCACGGAAAGACCGACCACGAGGGCGAGCGTCACCGACGACAGGCTGATGGCGAAGGAGACGCGCAGGCCGGTCGCAATGCGCATGAGAACGTCGCGGCCGAGTTGATCCGTGCCGGCGACGTGCCATCCGATGAGTGGCGGGCGCAGGATGGCCGAGAAATTGACACGCGACGCGGCGTCCGGCGCGATCATCGGCCCGAGAACGGCGAGAAGCAGGCTTGCCAAAACGAGACATGCGCCGATCACAAGGGACGGCCTGAGCCTGATTTTGCGCGGGCGCCGCTCTCGCAGTGCGCCGGCAAGCTCGTCGGCGTCCGCGGTGGTCAGATCAGAGGCCACTTTTTGCTTCCCTCCGTGTCCGGCCTCTGCCGGCCAAGCGGGCGAGACGCAGGAAGATCGAGCTGCCGCCCTCCCGGTTGGCAGCGGACAGGCGACCATCGACGAGGCCGTACGACATGTCGATGATGAGATTGATGACCAGGAATATCAGGGATGTGACCAGGACGATTATCTGCAGAAGCGGGTAATCCCGCCGCAGCACCGAGTTCAGCGTCAGCAGACCCATTCCGGGGTAATTGAAAATGTATTCGATGATCACCGCGCCACCCAGCAGGTAACCAAGCTGGGCGCCAATGACGGTCATCAGCGGCACACAAGACAAACGCAGACAGTGAATCAGTACGATCCGGCGTGGCGGCAGGCCGCGTGCTTTCATGGCGACCGCCATGTCGCTGTGGAGCGCGCCGATCAGCGAGATGCGGACCACTTGCGTGAGGACCGCGATCAGCGACAGCGACAGGGCGAGGGAGGGCAGGACGAGCGAAATTGGACCGACGTAGCCGACCGTCGGAAGGCCGGCCCTGATGGCCACCACCGAAATGAGCAGCAGGGCGACCCAGAAGTTGGCCGATGACTGGAAAATAAGGCAAATTCCAAGAATGACGCGGTCGACAACACTGTCTTCGTGGACGGCGGACGCCACACCCGCCGGTATCGCAATGACGAGCGCGATGAGCAGGGCACATCCGGCGAGAGCGGCCGTGTACGGCAGCGCCTTGCTTACGAGGTCGATGGCACGGCCTTGGAAGAAATAGGACTGGCCGAAATCGCCGCTGACGACGTTGTGCAGAAAGGTGACGTACTGGTGCCAGAGCGTCTGATCCAGGCCCAGTTGGGCCCGGATCTGTGCCTTGGCTTCCGCCGTCGCAGTCGGCGCGATGACGCTGACAGGATCACCGGGTATCAGGCGGAGAACGAAGAAGATGAGCGTGACAATGCCAACCAGGACGACAATCGCTTGGCCAAAACGCCGGATGAAGAACGACATTGGGCTCCACCAAGTTCATTCGAGCCACGCCCTCTCGATGTGGGCATTGGAGGTGGGAGGGACGATGAAGTTCTTCAGTTTCTTGGTCTGGCCGGTGACGAGCTGGCTGGTGAACATGGGGAACTCATAGAGTTCCGTTTCGAGGGTGGGGATGACGGCGCTGGTGAAGTAGGCGGCGCGCTGGGCCGGATCGAGTAGCGAGCACTCCTTTTCCAGAACCTCGACGTTCTTGGGGCTCTTGATCTTGGTCACCAGGGCGGTGCGGAACAGCGAGGACAGCAGCACCTCGGGGTCGCGCGCGGCGATGAACCAGCCGTGGTCGAAGAGATCGCCGGCCTTGGGATCGAAGAGGAGCTGGTTGTATTTCGCCACTTCGAGCGTCTGCAGGTTGACCTTGATGCCGATGTCGGCCAGGTTCTGCACGACGAGCTGGCCGTATTCGCGGGTCTTCGGGTAGAACCCGACGGACACGTAGTAGGTCAGCTCCCTCAGCCCCTTGCCCTGCGGGAAGCCCGCCTCGGCGAGAAGCTGCTTGGCCTTTTCCGGGTCGTAGGTGGGGAAGATCTCGCTCTTGCCGTAGAACTTATGCGCCGCCGTCAAGAAGCAGTTGTTCGGCTCGCCGTCGCCCAAGAGGATGTATTTGACGATCGACGGCACGTCGACGGCACGGGCGATCGCCTGGCGCAGCTTCTGGTTGTCCATCGGCGGGTTGGCGACGCGGAAGGTCATCCACTTCGATTCGACCGTATTGACCCGCTGCACGGCCAGCGTGGGCTCGGCCTCGATCACGGCGATCTGGTCCGGCTCGACGCGGTCGATGATTTGCGCCTGGCCGGACCGCAGGGCGGCCAGACGGGTCTGGCTGTCGCCGACGAAGCGGAAGGTGAAGTCCTTGATGTGGGCCTTCTCGCCCCAATAGGCGTCGTTGGCGGTCAGCTTGACGCCGGCTTCCTCGCCTTCGTAGGAGACCCACTTGTATGGGCCGGTGCCGACGAATTTCTCGTCCAGCTTGCCGGCCTCGATGAGGTGGGCGGGGGAGATGACCGGTCCGCCGCAGGCGAGCAGGGCCGGCATGGCGGCATACGGCGTGCCGGTATTGATGCGCACGACGTGGTCACCGACGACCTCGCAGGTGAATTTGTTGGGGAAGAAGAATGAGCCGACCTGCGCGGGATCGGAATTATACTCGATGGTGGCTTTGACGTCCCTGGCGGTGAAGGGGGTGCCGTCATGGAACGTGACGCCTTCGCGCAGCTTGAATTCCCAGATCGAGGGTTCCGGGTTTGACCAGGCCAGGGCAAGACAAGGCAGGTAGTCTCCCGTGTTATCGTCTAGAAGGACGATGGTGTCATAAGCGGCCACCTGGAGACGAAGCTGGGCGAGCAGCGTATGATTATAGGGATTCCACTTGCCGGAGAGGTTTTCCGCGGAAAGGAACGTAACACTTCCAGTTGCCGGACCAGTTGGCGGGTCCGCGAACTGCTGGGCGGCTCGGGCCGCCCGATTGCCCATGATGGTACTTCCGGCAGCAACGAGCCCACCTGCTGCGCCGAGAACTTGGCGGCGTGTCCAAGAGAACCGATTGGAATCGCGGTTATTCATGCCAACTATTTCCATGACTTACCTCCTTTGGAGCCAGATCAACTCGCCTAGCATGACAACTCCGTTAATAACGGCATGATATAATAAAGCATGACGACTCCAACTTGTCAACAGTCATGCAAAAATTTTGCATACCACTCCGCCGCGCCGACCGAAATCCACAAGCCACGCGGCACAGAAAGAACGGGGGAAGGCCTGTTCAACCGGGCTGATTGTCGACAGGTTGGACCGGGCTGATGGTCGCCGTTGTCGAGTTCGGCGAGGCCGACGAGTTCGCCGCTGAGCGCTTCACCGATGAAGAGCAGGCCGCCTTTCCACTTGATCTCGCCAGCGCCACACACCCGCCGCACCTGGTGGTCGGCGTCGTACCAGGGGTCTTCGAGGCGCTACGGCGAGGGGCGCGGCGAGGCCAGGCGAATGAAGTTGGGCTCGACCCCCAAGTTTGAGCCACCACACCCAAAGCCGCGTCAGGCCGCAAGCCCCCGACGAGCCACAATTCCCGAACAAATCACGGAGCGCGTTGGCTCGTGGCCGATTTTGCGGTCCTCGACGGCTTCGAGGGTCACAATTCCGGGTTGTCCATCACCTCCTTGAAGTTCGTCGGCGCGCATGGCGAGTCCCGCCATGATCGGGTGCAATCTTTGCGAGTCTCGCCTCTTTCACGCGGGCACGGGTCGGCGTCGCCGAACCAGCGGACGGCGCCCGAGATGACGTT
>JBEKAL010000073.1:0-14030 GCA_050015935.1 Roseiarcus sp. | reverse complement strand
TGAAACTCAGGGAGCGATTGGGGAAAAGCCAGATCGTCGCGCTGGTGAATGTCCATAGCCGCCATAACGGGCAGACACTAGCCCTGGTGGGTGTCTGCGTCAACCGGATAGGCAGGGTTTGAACATGAATGCAAGGCCGAGGGACGCGACGTGACCATCCTCGACGATATAGAAGACAGGGATACGCCCGCCGTCCTTGAAGGGGCGGCAGTACGGAGGTTCTCCGTATCCCGTCTCCCAGAACCTGCGCCAATTGACGGCCCATTTCTTTGGCTCAAGAGGCTCTCCGTTCTGATGAATATGCCGGAAGTCGCGCACCACGTCTTCCTGAACCTTGAGTTCCTGCTCGCGGTGATTCTCAACGAAGACGAATTCCCGCCGCTTCGCTGGGTCGTTGATCCCGCTGTTGCCCGTCATCACTAGCCAAGCGGACCCATTGGGATCACTTCGCAATGTGACGTTCGACCCGTCTAGTATTGCGATCGCATAGGGTCCGACGGACTTGATAGCCTTGTATCGCCTGACCGAGTCGCTTCGCGAAGACAGCTTCAGGTCGTCGCCAGGATTGCGTGGAATGTCCTCGAACCGGATGCGTTTCAGATCGCACGGCGCAACCGTCCATTTTTCGGTCTTGCCGTTGACAACCCGCGTCATGAATCCGGCTTGCACCTTGTTGATGAGTCGCTTTCGATAAAATGGCGCGGCCGCTTCATCGAGATCGCGGACGCCATACCGGCGCTCGTCGACAAACCCGCCAACCTTTCCGAAAGCGGCGATTTCGAGCAAAGATCGGAACAGTCCTTGGAGCGTTGATGACGGCAGTATGAAGTCGCGTCCGATTTTGATTGGCCGAACCTCTCCCTCCCGCTCCTTGCTCGCCTTGCGCCGCGCCCCGCCGACGAGCAAAGGCGTCTTGGCTTCGATTTCCAAGGCGATCTCGCCGCAGAGGCCGTCTTTGAACGGAACGTCATGCGTGACGAGCGGGCCCCAGGCAGGGAAATAGACTTGCTCGGCGACTGGCGCGAAACGGAAGGGCGCGTGGACGGTCATGACGCGTTCCTCATATCGGACGGGCGGACGACGATCGGGCGGCCGGCGAACTCGCTTCTTTCCTCGAAGCCCATGAAGCGCGCGAACAGTCGCCGCAGGGCGGAGGAATCATCGGACGGCGCGCCCCAGTAGACGCGGTAGAGCACGAGCGGCGCAGTCTCGCTCTCGGTCGGAATATCCAAACCACGCTCCAGCACGGCGACATCCTGCGCCAGCGCTTCGATCGCATTCTCGCCTTCTTCTTCGGCGTAGCGCCATAGAGCGAGAAGGCCGGGCTCGTCCGGGTGCGGCGCGAGGCGAAAGCTTGCCTTGCCTCTCGCCTCGACCCATTCGGCGAAAAGCGGCGGACCGAATTCGGCACCTGCCGGCTGATTCAAGCGACGTGCGCCGGAACGATGCCGCGCCCAACCATATTGAACTTCGGCGAGCCGCCGCTCGGCCTCATTGGCGTCGAGCATTTCGGGGCCGCTCGCGCGAACCTTCACGATCGTCAGTTCCGGCCAACCCGAGGGATCGGCCGAGCGCAGCTTCTCATACGCCGCCAGAGTCTCTCTCATGCCGCATCCTCCCCTACGCGCAGCGCCGACGACGCCAGCCAGGATTCGCGCCAAGCCTCCGCGCCTTGGCCGCTCCATTCGACGGTTCCTGTGCAGAATCCTAAGCTCTTGGCACCGATCGCCAGCCGGCCGCGGCAGAGATCCGCGAGCGCGGCGACGAACGCCGCGCGCACATCGTGCGGCCAATCTTCTCCGTCAAGCGGCGGCAGGATGACGATGCGCACCGAAATGTCGCCGCCTACGAGAACCTCTTCGGCGTAGAGGAACCCTTCACGCACGCCGCCGGTGAAGCGGTCGATTGAATTGTGGTCGAGACCCTGGATCGCTTGCACACTATCGACGGTACCATCATCGACGATGAGCCGCGCTGCGCGTGCATCCTTCGCCTGACGCTCCTTGGGCGAGCCAAGAAGACCGCACAGCTCGGGCGGACGCAGAGCGTATTCGCCGAGCTTCTGCGTTCTCGCCGTCTCGTCGAGCGCAAACCAAGCGTCGACGTCAATGAGGCGGTTGTTCGTCCTATTCCAATGAAATAGCGCACGATGCACGAGCGGTCCTTTGAGCGCCGAGCCGGGAATCGCGAATGGACTGTCGACAAACGATGCCTCGGCGAGCGGCGCGCGCCAGGTTGGTCGGCGATCACGTCGATCGATCCACGCCTCGCGCACGGGCGTAGCTACGTCGAGCGCGTCGCGCGCGCTGATCATGTCCGGCTGACCCGATTGGCCGGGCTCGTGCCTTCCGCGCAGGTCGAGGCTTGCGTCGTGCGTCCACTCGCCCTGCGGGTCGCGCACACCGTGCGTCTTTTCCGTCGCCGGCATGACGCCTCGGCCGATCCGCCACGGGTTGACTGGCGTCAAACGCAGCCTCGCGATGACGACGCCAGAAGCCTCGGAAGTCGGCGTGAACCGCGAGGCGAAATGTTCGCTCGGCACCTGCCGGCGCAGTTCCCGTAGAGCCTTCAAGTCAGCCACGGTTTCCAACTTCGGGCGGGCGTAGCTCGCCTTCACGACCTTGATCCGACCGTACCCGCGCTTGCCACCGCCGCCGATACGAAAGGCTGGATGCGCGAGGAGACCCGCAAGGCGGCAGAGGTATCGGCCGTCCTCGGCCGCGTCGCCAGGGGCGCTCCACAACGCCATCTCGAACGAGAACCGCGTCCCGACGGGAACGGCGAGGCGAGTGAACTTCGCCCCGCCGTCGACGACATGCCGCTCGTTCAGCTTGGCGTGGTCTCGCCGCAGCGGGGCGCTGGCGCGCAAGGCGGCAAAGATCGGATCGCTGTCGATCGCCTCGGCGTCCGCCTCCCCGGCCAAGAAGCCGGCGACCGCGCGATCGAGCACGTCGTGGACGCGCGCGAAGCCCACCTGCAACGTCGCCGCTGCCCCCTTCTCGCTTTCCGCCCAGCCGAAAACGCGCTTGAAGACCTCCGATCCGTGGTCGGCGAGGCCGCGCAACAGACCCTGAATCGTAGCGCCAGGAATAGTCGGTAAGCCGTAAGCGTCGCGCGCCAGAGCAGTTTCGGGCATGTCGACAGTCGCTGGTTTGCCATCGTCGTCCTTTTCCGCGCGCTTCGCAATTGAGACGTCGCCCGAGCCGAGCGCCAGCGGCGACTCGGCCTCGATCGTCACACGCAGCAAATGCAGCGTCGAGCGCTCCGAAGGAAGGCCCGAGTCCGCAGGCACCGAATTCGAGGGCTCGGCGGCCGACGATGGCGCGCTGCGATCGTTTTTCGCGACCGCATTCGCCGCAGCCGGGCCGGGCGACTCGAGGTGGGGCTTGCCTTTGTGCTTGTGGCTCATGACTTCGCCCCCTTGATCTCCGGGGAATTCAGCTTGCGCAATGCGGCGAGCCAACCAGGGGCGGCGGTGCTCGCGATGGGTGGCGACGACGCTTTTTCGGGCGCGAAGATGACGCTCTCCGCACTTACACCCCAGTGCGCGCCGCTCGGGACTTCGAGCAGCGGCGGGGCGATCCAAACGCGGCCGAGACCTGCCTCGCGGGCAAAGCCGACGAGACCGCACGGCTTCGTCTGCGCTACGTTGTCAACGCGTTCGAAGGTGAACACGCTGCCCGCGGCGACGGCCTGGCGTTCAACGTCCCTTCCGCGAAGAGCGCGGTTCCAGGGCGCATAACGCCGTAGCGAGACGACGCTGTCCTGGACGCGCAAGCGCCACCCCGCGCCCAGCCCTAGGGCTTCAGCGCTCGGCGCCATTGCAGGCGCGCCCCAATTGTCGACCAGCGCCAGGTCCGACAGCGCCCAAACCCTCACGCGCTCCGCGCCGTCGGCGACCGAGCCCACGGGCCAGAGATCGCCGCCTCCATTGTCCCGGACGACGCAATTGTAACCGCCGCCATAGGCCGTGTTGCCGCCGCGCCCGATGTGCAGCGTCCTGCCGTCGAATAAGGCCCGCAACCGTCTCCATTCGTCGTCCTCAAACACGCCATCGTTAGCCTCAATGGTCGCCGCCCACCGCCGGCTTTCCGGTTCGAGGTGTTGGAAGCCGAACAACTTGCCCCTCTCGGCGCGCCCCCCGCGTGTAGCGGTGCGCAGCCGTCCGCCGCGGTCCGGCTTGACCAGACAGCCGGCGCGGGTGACAAACGCGGGCTTGAGCGCTTCGTACTGGATTTCGCCGTTGTCATCGGGAGCACGGCCGACCCGCACGTCCTCGCCGAGCCGATCGTCGCGTGAGCTCCGATGTTTGGGCTCCATCAACAATTGGGGAATCGGATAGGCAGGCGCATCGTCGCCAGACAGCGGCAGTGCGTCCGAGAAGCGAACCTTGCCGCTGTGGAACACCGCTTCTGCCCTTCCCCGCCCGAGCCAATAGTCGTAGTCGCGCGCCGCCCAGCCAAGCAGCGCCGCCCCTGGCGGATGAGCGAGGGTACGATGCTCGCCTTCGGTGCGCGACTGTTCCGAGAATACTGCCGGCTCCCCAGCGACGAGGATTAAAAGAGCGCGCCGCTCAGTCATCGCGGACCCTCCAGAGAAGCGATGGCGCGACCGTAGCCGTCGGCCTTCAGCTTGCCGAAAGCGAGTGTCGCCGCGCAGGCGGCTTCGATTAGCTCCACCCAGTTCGCAGGCGCCTCACCCTCGATCTCGATGATCCCTACGAGCTCAAGCGGCACGACCGCTTCGATCGCGCGCAGCGTCTTGTCCTCGGCGACGCCAAGTGGATTGATCTTCGTCGCCGCCAATCGGCGAAACAGCTTGGCCCGCTCGTCGGGTCCCATAGCCGCGCGCGCGGCCGCCTCGAGCTTCGCCTCGCCGCGAAAGGCGAGTGCGCCGGCTTGGTGCCTGTGGTCGATCGCGCCCGCCGCCGCGCTCGAGCGATAGCCAAATAGTTGTTCCACGATATCTTGCAACCATCCGGCGGCACCAATGCTCGCCAAGCGTTCGGCCGTTTCGCGCAGCTGGCCCTTGACCTGACTCATCGCCATCGCCGGAAAGCCGTCGGCATCGCGGTGGCAAACGACGTCGACGTCGCGTCCGCGCGCCGCACCCGTGCCGGCAAGCCAGAAGGAATGGAACTGAATTCTCAGGGTCGCCTTCGTCATTTCTGGCTCTCCGCGTCGATCGCGCCGAGGTCGATCAGCTCCAGCGCGTCGCTGATCGCCCCGATGCTCGCCGTCAGTGTCGGTTCTGCGCCTCGGTCGAAGGAACGCAGCGCGATATCGATGTCGCCGCGCTGATAGTCGGTTTCGCGCTCCAGCACCTCGCGCCAGCGCGTCCACGTGCGCTGTGCCTCCGCAGGTTCGTCGAACAGATGACGGCCCGCTTCGATCAACTTTCCGCGCCCCTGCGGCGCTTCGGCGAGCGCTTTCGCCAACTTCGTCAGGTCGTCCCAGCCACACTCGCCGTCTTCCGGCGGCGAGCCTACGCAGCAGGGATTGGCGGTGAGGGAGACGCCTCTCGCCGTAAGTTCGCGATTGACGATCATCTCGTACTCCTCGCACAGCGTCGACTGTGATACATGGAAGGCAAGGAACGAGGGGTACGGCGGGGCGCCGCGAGCCTTTGCGCGCTTCTTGGCGTGTTTGACCAGGGTTTCCGCCAGCGTATTGGCCATGAGGAACGGCTGACCGGCTTTGACGACCGCGAGCCCAGCGCAGGCTGAGACTTTCTTCAAGCCGAGTCCGCGATTGGCGAAGGCTTCAAATTCCCGCTCGCTTCGCGCTTCAATTTCTTTCAGCAGCGTCTCGGCGAAACGGAATGCGAGGTCGGGGCGGATGAGGATCGTTATGTCGTCGCCGCCAAGCAGCACCGGGCGCGCGGGCAGCACGCGCAGACGTTTGCCATCGTAGTCGCGCGGCGGCTCAGCGGCAATGAGCAGCGTCGACATCGCATTTTGCGCCGCGCCCTCGACCACCCTCTCGATCGCGTCGGCAACTTCCTTGATGTCGCCCGCACCCCTCGCCGATTTCGTCGCGTTGCGGAAAATCTGCCCCAAGCCCGACAGATCGGCGTGCAGCACTACGATGCGGCGGCCCTCAGCGCGGAACGGGAACAGCGGATTGTCGTATTCATCGCTTTCGTCCGGTTCCAGGTTGCGTGGAAAAACGTAAGGCGGGTCGGCTTCCAACGCCGCATTGGTAAGGAAACGTCGCGCGACGCGATCGTGGCGTCTGCTCCGAGCGAAAGTCCTCGCCAACGCGTCGGCGTGCTCTCGATGCGCTTCGCTGACGACGTCGACCAGCGTCTGATCCCCGCCATAGGCGAAAACCCGGGTCGCCAGCCGCCCCGTGCGCGGATTGAACAACGTGAAAGGATGGCCGGTCGGTGGCAAGTTGGCCGCGCTATTGAACCTGAGCCCGCCGCTGGCCTTGTAAGCCTGCTCGACGCCATCTTTCTCGTCTCGCGCTTCGACCGGCCCTGCGTCTGAGCATTCGAGCCCCGGACATTTGAGCGCGACCGCCAACCGCCACAAGGCGCGGAACGTCTCAAGCTCGCGACGATCCGGCCAATGCATGCAAAATGCCCCGCCGGCGCGGCGCGAAAACTGCGCGCTCGGGTTAAGCCCAACCGCCGCTAGCACATCGCTCAGGAGATCATCCCCGTCGCTCGCGGCAAAACCCGCCACGAGGTCGCTCGCCCCAATCAGATCACGCAGCGGACCGGAATCAAATAGCCAGCGCTGCACACCCTTCGCTTCGAACAAATAGGCGTATGACGGCGTAGGCGCGCCGTCCGCACCGGCTCGCACAGCGGCCATTGACAACCTCCCCCTGCCGACGCGACAGAAAATCGAAACCACCCGCTCAGATAGTCTTGATGCTCGGGACTGTCTGTGTACGCAAGCTTGCAGATACCAATCTCAACAGCAGATTTCGCGGCCGACTGCCGCAGGCCAACTCTTCCGTTCGAATCAAAGCGTCGTTGCGAGCAGAGCTTCTTTCATAGAACTTCTCTGATAATTGTTCTTCGTTTGTTCATGACGTCATCGCCGAACAGAAGTGAGACGCCAGCGTCGGCGGCCCGAGTCGGGAAATCGCCGCTGCGCATGAGAGATTCCTTTGTTTCTCGCGGGTTGACTATAACACACGCTCCGAATTGCTTTTGCAGCAATTGTCGAATCCTGCCTATTTTTTCGAACGATCGGGCGGTTTGGTCCTTGAGATCTCGCCCCGAGAAACGCGCTGTCTTGGCTTCGATGATATGGAGGCGCGACCGAACCATCAGCGCGACGTCGATCTCGCCGAGCTCGAGCCCGCGATGGATCACGCGTGTTCGACCGAATTCGTCGAGGCGATGGGCGAGACGAACATTGGCGCTCACTTCGACGTCATTTCGCCCACGCGTCCATTCGCAAATCCGATTGTAGATAAGCCCTTCGAGCCACTGACCGCGCAAGAGCATTGCGACTTGCGGCTCGCCGAATTCCACGAGAAGTTCCTCGCCATATTGCCGTGCGTCGAAGTCACCGACCGGTCGCAAACACTCCGATGCTGCACGTATCACTGGAGCGATTGGCGGCAGCTGCGGATCGTCCTTGATCGGGATCGTTTTGCGGTTGAAACGCGAACTCCCCCCGACGCCCCTCAAGGCGCCATTGAGGACGCTCAGTGCGGCCCGCGCTGCCTCTCGATCGGGCCAATCAAGGAATGTGGATGCAGCAGCGTCGATGGCCGACGCGTGGCGACGATAGAACTCCTGCTTGGCGATGCGACTTGCGCGATCGATTTCGGCCAATCCATAGACCGCCAACAGGTCGTCGAGCGTCATCTCCGCCTGCCGAGTCGCTTCCCGCTGCTGCAAACCGTCGATGAACTCCACGCAGCTCGACGACCCTGCGACGGCAATCACTTGGGCTCTCCCCGCTGCGCCGATTAATGCGCCGACGGCCATCGGCCTGCGGCCGCCAGATACGTTGAACACTATCGTTAGTCCGTCCTTGGCTGCGCGTTCGACGACGGCACCCATATGCGTCGCCCAGACCGAGAACGAGTCTGGATTACCGTAATGACGGCACACGACCGGTGGATCGGGCGCGCAAGCTTGCGTGAGCCACCACTCGAGGTTGAGCGCCGGCAAAAAAGCTTCGTTCCAGCCTTCTCGGTCGAGCTCTTCAGACTCGCGTTCGTCGGCACCGACAAGCACTTCCACCCGGGCAACCCGGGTCAGGCCAGCGTGGACGAGCGGCAACGCGTTGACGATCGCCGACCGAGTGGCGCTGCACACGTAGACGAATTTCTCCGGCCAGCCCTGCAACACCGATTCTCGCCCTTTCCTAGCACTACTTTGGCAGATTCATTCGTAGGGTCTTTGGAACCGCTTCCGGCAATAGGGACATCGATAGGGTGGAGCGCGCGCGAAGGCGATGACGAGGGCTTTGCGAACGGCCGGCAGCGTTGGCTGAGGCGGGCCGCGGATGACTCTTTTTTCCCCCTCTCGCGGCGGCGGCGAGGCGGCGATGTTGGAGGAAGGCGTAGGCGATCATGGTCATCAGCGCGTGACGATGAAGACCTTGCCATGAGCGGCCTTCGAAGTGGTCGAGGCCGAGTTCCTCTTTGAGCTGCTGGTGCGCCTGCTCGCAGACCCAGCGCGCCTTGATCGTCGCAGCGAGCGTCCGAAGATTGGCGTCAGCCGGGAGGTTGGCCAGATAGTATTTTTGCTCGCCGGAAGCGCGCCGCTCGCCGACGAGCCAGACTTCTTCGCCTGGCATGTGTTGCATGCCTTTGTCGCCGATCCGCTGTGGCGGGCCGTCAGCGACGCGCACGCGGAGAGCGGCGAAGCGGGCCTTCAGGGGTCCCTTCGTTCCCTTGCGCCAAGCGAGCGTGGACCATTTCGCATTGGCCAGCATGTCTTCGGCGCCGACGGAGAGGACATTGGGCACATGCCGCTTGCGGGGGCGACCGCGTCCGGCGACAGGGAAGATGAGTTCGACGTCGCGCGGGTAGACCTTCTGGTGACGGGGAATGCCGACCGCCCAAGCAAGCTCGCGCGCGCTCAAGGCCTGGCGGAACTCGGCGCTCATGCCATAGCCGGCGTCGGCGAGGACCGTTGCAAACCGAACGCCGGCGGCGGTCAGACGATCGAGTTCGGCGAGCGCGATCTCCGACTTGGCCCGCGCCGAGCGATATTCGACGGGCACGCCGGCGCGCTCCAGTCGAGCTTGATCGCCGGTCCAGGACTCCGGCAAGAACAGCCGCAGGCCCACCATCACCGGGACCTCGCCTCGCGCCAGCGTCAGCGACACCAAGGTCTGGCAATTGGCGGTCTTGCCCAAAGCCGACGCATATTGCGCAGCGACCCCGACCGAATGCGTCCCTTTCTTCGGCAACGTCGTGTCATCGATGACGAGGAACGCGTCCGCGCCGCCGACCAGCCTGTCGGCCTGATTGGCAAGCTCCCGCTCCAATGGGGCCTCGTCCCAGACCCCGGCCGACACAAAATGATGGAGCTGATCGTAATCGCCCGGCGCCAGCCGCTCAGCGATCGGTCCGACGCTCTTGCGGTCGCCCGGTCCAATCAACCCGGCCACGTAAAGCGGGCACATCCGCCGCCGCGCCTTGTGTCCAAGCTTGGCCAAGAACGGCGCCAGCCAATCCGAAAGCTCTCCCCTCCAATCCGCCATGCCCCGCGCTCCCCAAATCAGAGCGCAAAGCCTCACCTCACCTCAGTTAATAAATCGTATATGTGCCAAAGTAGTGCTAGTCGCTGTTGCTGCAACGTGCCCGTCTGAAACCAACTCGGACAATCGTTCGTCGTGAACCTACCCATTGCCCAGTCAAGCCTCTCCTGACCTAGTCGTGAGATCCGGCCGCTCGGCGACACTTGGAGACCAATCTATACCGCTTCCGTCGTCGGCGCGCGAAATGTCTACCGAAAGTTCGAGCGTTTCACGCGGCAGACTTGATAAAAAATGGAGCGGGAGACATTGAATTCGGCAAGAACAGCAAGGGCCCGCTGTCAGCGAACGGCCGGGCAGCGACGGAGAGTAGCATGATAGAGTGCGGCCACATGATGGCACGATATGTCTATGGCGTACTGAGACCGACCCGTTTTCCCGAGGCCGAAGCGCACAACGCGCTCTGGCTCGGCGCGAGAACGCTCGGCGTCGAAGTCACCGAGGTCGATCTTGCGCGCCGCTGTGGCCTGGGAAACATCGATCCCCAGCATAGCGGAGGCGATGTTTGGCACGCGGCCATCGAGATTGCGATAGATTGGCAGCCGCCTCCCGCTGGGGCCAAACTAGTCACCCTACGCAAGGACGCCGACGCCGTTGGCGCGATGGCCGTCCTGACCGCTCGTGCGGCGGGCGAGACGTTTGCGCCCGACGCGCGAGCTCGAATCGAACTTGTCGCCGCAGCTGATCGCTTTGACCACGGGCCGTGGCCAGGACCGCGCACGATGCCTCGCTCCGCGGCCGAAGTCGACGAGGTTGGCGTCGGCGAGCAAGGTCTCGGCGCCATGATCGGCGGTCTCATTGGCGCAGATGTTAATCATGGCGTGGCGGCGATGCGCCGTTGGCTTGCATACGGCGAGGCGCCGGCCGATTGGCTCGAGGCGGCGCGACGCGCCGCGACAGTTCTGTTCGACCGGCTGCGACGTGGCGAAGTGCGCGCGCGCTTGTTCGATGCTCTCGATATCGCGCTGGTCGAAGGCGCGGCGCCCGGCGCGCTGCGGCTAGGCTATCGGCTGGCACCCATCGTCATTGCGATCGGCGAGGTCGAGGGTAGACGAAAAGCCTCGATCGCACAGTACGACCGCGCTTGGGTAGATCTGCCGCGAGTCGCCGCGCGCCTCAACGAAATGGAGCCAGGTTGGGGCGGCTCGGAGACGATCATTGGTTCGCCGCAAGGGCTTTCGAGCCGCACACCCGTCGAAGCCTGCATCGCGGCAGTCGCGGCGTGCCGGCGTCACGCGACCGGTGCTGGCGGGAGGTCGGAACGTTGATCGGTCATGGTGTCATTCGGTGCGGGGTCCCGACGCCGATCGGCGCCGTAAATCCTTGACCACTAATGAACGCGATCGTGTCGGCCTGCACGATCAGCGCCTCGATGCGCTTCCACCAATCCTCGAATGCATAGATGTCGGTGCGATCGATCAGCGGCTCGAATCCGCGCGCCTTCAACGCCGCTTCGAGACGGTCGGCGAAAACCATGTCGCTGCGCGAATAGGAGATGAAGACCTTGGCCTTGCGCTCCGCGCGCGCCGTTTCGGAAGCGCCGTTTGTCATCATGCAGCTCCCCACGGACCGTCATGCGCCGCGCCGCTCCCCGACGCGCCCGGACGACAAGCCCGGCTTGCCGCCCGCTCGCCGCGCAAGGACGAGAGACCGAGCGCGTCGCGACAGAAGCTCGAATTCTCCCTTCGCCTTTCGCCGTGAGCCGCGGCGACGAAAGGCGTCGCAGGCTCGATTACGAAAGTTCGATCGCATCGTGGCCGGCGATGCGAACGGCGCCGCCGCGTTGCAATAGGTCGTCTGGGCTGCGCCGGCGGCCTTGTGCGCCTTATCGAGGAACGGCGAGAGCGATTTGCGGCGCTCTTCGCCGGTCGATGGATCGAGCGTGGGAAGCGGAAATCGCCGGGCAAGACGATCCCTGCTCTTGTCCTCAAAACGGCGGTAGCCGTGACTCCGAACGGCGCCGGTCAGAACGACGGCGGCCTGCATGGCGGCAAGCCTTATGGCGAGCGCAATGAACGGCGCCAGCATCCCCCAGGACACGCCCGTTAGCCCCCTTCGCAATGCCTCCCTCACTACGCCGGGACAGATGTCGCGGCAACCGCGCGGAATCGATACGGCCGGAGCAGGTCTGGAATTGGCCCGTCGCCCCCGCGAGGATTTTGGCGCGTCCCACTTGAGGGGCAGCTTTGCGCAAACGAAGCGACGCCGATCGGGACGACTTCCGTTGCAAACTTCGAGATCTGGGGCGGACAGGACACGGTTTACGTCGTCAACGACAATGATGGCCGGCAGGTCGATTTCGAGAAGCTCGCACAGGATGAGACTTGGGTGACGCGCGATGCACTCCAGAAGGTCGTCGTCAACAATCCACCCCTTGCTCCAGGTGGCGCGCCGGACCATGGGCATGACGCACGATCTCTCACGCTCTGGCCTTCACCCGGCGGGTGAACAATCTTTGGTTGCATGTCGAATGGGACCGGGAGGCGGCTTTTACGCCGCTTGGGCAGTTGCCGTTTTTCATCGACTTTCTGAAGACGGCGGGCCCGTTCGATGCTTTTGTCGCGACGTATCGTGTCGTGCGGTCCTATTCCACCTTCACGGATTCAGCGAGCCCAAGCTCTTGCAAAATTTGTCGGATCTCAGTTGCTAAGCCGTCCGCCGAGTCAGCCGAGACAGTGACCGAGAACTCGAGTCCAATCTTCAGCTCCGAGCCTGTGCGAAGCTTCGGAAGGATTTTCGTGCCGAGGCGGTTCCACACTTCGGGAGGGACGGTGCCTGCTAGGCGCAGCGTCCGTGTTGAAGCCGCGGGCTCGCGCCCGGCGCCCGGCGCGGGACCGGGCTCAGGAACTGGCGCGGTCACAGGCCCCGGCTCGGGCTCGGGCGTTCGAGGGGGCGTCGTAGGTTGCCCCGCCCTGAGCGCTTCCGCAGTGGCTTTCCTCAGCAGGAACACGCCCGCCTCAAAGGTCACCTCGTCCGGGGCGAGCATCTCTTTGAACCACGTCCGCTCATAAGTCCCGTCGCTCTTCTTGCCCGACGCCACACCGAAATCACCTCGGATGACGAATTCAACAATCTTTGACTTGAGGATGGCGTCGGGATCGACGAGTCGTGTCAGCGACCCGTTGAGAAAGCTCTGACGAAGGCTCGCGAGCGGCCAAGCTCCGGCGCCTTTGAAAGCCTCCGGCCAGTTGCGTTCGATATAGCCGGCGCCAACGGACTCGTTTAGGAGCGCCTCGGACTTGAGGGCGCCGATCACCCGTCCGCACAGCGTTCCACCGCTCGACGAGTGCCCTGCGCCGAGATCGATGACTTTGAGCCCGTCCGTTTCTTGGTTGTCTGCGAGAACTGCAAAGCGGTAATCGCCCCAGACCTCTTCCTCGGCAGTCTCTTCCGCATCCTTGACCTTCGACTGGAGATCCGCCCTGTCGCCACGGTCGAAATCGCCGCCGAGCGCGCCCTCGGCGACCTCTCTCGCGACCCGCTTCCACGCGAGCCCTAGTTCGACCCGATCACGCAGATCGCGCCCGGGTTTCTTAAGGCACCAGACAAGCGCCCCCGGATAGAGACGCGGCGACTTTCCGCGTCTCCGTGTCCATTCGGCGAGCCGCTCGCGCAGCGAGCCGGCGTCGGACCACTCCTCGTCAGGGTCGGCCACAACAAGCGTCAGCCTTGGCGTGTCAGGAATTTCCGCTCCATCACGAGGGAACGGCACGACGGGGATGCTCGCGCCGCGCCGGAACTCGTCGTCCACGATCTTGCGCATGGCCGGCTTAATCTCGGTTTCCTCATCGAGCGACGCCCGCCTGTCGCTCACGACCTTCTTCATTGTCGGCTGATAACCGATGCGGAAACCGTCCGATCCCACCTTCCGCACGAAATACGAGCGGTCCTCAAGAGCGAAGGCGGCGCTGTCGATCGAAGTCGTATCCATGAGCGGCTCGCCAAGGGCAAAGCGCAGCTCGGGCAAATGCGCCACCTTGTCTGTCTGTCCGCCAGACGATTCGAATAGGATAGCGGTCCCCACGCGCCGGTGGATGTCGCGCAATGGTCCCTTGGTGTCGGCGTCGAGCGCCCTGCTGTGAGCCTGCTCGCCGGCGATGTCCGTGTCGATCGCCGCGACCAGCCGCGACTCGCCAAGCTGCCCTAGAACCACACCGCGGAAGCCCGGCTCCGCCAACGGCGCCGAGCCAATCGTGATCAACGGCTCAGTGCGAGCCTTCGTGAACGCGTCCTGTGCGGCGAGCGATATCCATTGCGCCAGCATCGCCAGCGTGCCGCGCGTCTGTTGATATTG
>JBEKAL010000072.1:0-14099 GCA_050015935.1 Roseiarcus sp. | reverse complement strand
CGCACCAGTACAAGGCCTGCTCGTGCTCGATCCAAAGGGCGCCCTCTCCGCACCGGTCATGCGTCGGCGCCAAGCACTTCACGGCGTCCATTTTGCCCTCCAAATTCTGGGTTGCGCCTTGCGGACAGTTCGGCTGCGCCGGCGGCCCACAGGCGGCTCCACCGCCCAATGCGCGCTCTTTTTAGCAAGATCGCGGTTCACAAGGAAGTCATTTTCTGCAAATTTCCTGTCATGTTGCAACGAATGGCCCGTTATTGCATGCTATTGCAGCAAAGAGCGGCAGAACGCTGCAGCGCTAAGGCGACGCCCAAAAATTGCTGCTTCAAGGCGGCGCTGTTGGCGAGATGGTATAGTTCCATTTTGGGTGGAACGCATTGCCGCTGAGATTGAGGGCGGCCATTTCGGCGTCGCTGACCTTGATCCCTTTGGGATAGGTCCGCGTATCGAGTTCGCAGCGGACGGTAAGACCGGCCGTCGTCGTTGTCGCGGCGATCGGTTCGACCACGGCGGTTACGGGCGGTTACGGTGACAGTGCATATAACTCGCTCCTTCCGCCTAACCCCGCTCTTTCGGCTTGGGTCCGCGCGGCATCGGGCGCAGGCGGCGCTGCGTAGCAGCCTCCAGCGCGGCCCGAGGAAAACGGGCTAGTTCCGCGTCCAGGCTCGTTTGCCGTTTGGCGAGAAAGCGCCGGATGCCGCGTTTTCGCCCGACAGGGGCTGGAACATCGCCGCCTGCAAAGGCATAGTGGCGCGTTGTCGAAGGCGCGCGTCGAGACGGCGCGCGTGCGCGCAGAGATTGGCGATGAACGCGATTGTTTTGTTGATTACGCTGGCGGGCGCCCCGCCGGCCGTCGATCTGGCGAGCATATGCCGAAGCGCGCAGTCGGCGGCGCTTCCGGAGGACAAGGCGATGGCCTATCAGAGCTGCGTGCGCGACGAACGGGGCGCGTTGGACCAATTGCGCGCGAAGTGGACGCATTATTCGGCGGACGCGCAGGCGGCCTGCGTCGGCAGCGGCGGGGTCACGCTGAGTTACGTCGAATTGCTGACCTGCCTCGAAATGCAACCGGGCGGCCGCCTCAGCCTGCAAGGCGGCGATGGCGACGCCGTTGCGCCGCTCGGGCGCTCGCCCAAAGAAAAGCCGTGAGGCGGGTGCGCCCAGAGATAAGCCGTGAGGCGCCCGCGCTCTTCGCCGTCGAAGTGCGGCTCGAACCGCCGTATTCGGCTGACGCTCGCTGGTGCCTGAGCGAATATTTCGGCGAGCTTGCGCGGCGCTTCGAGACCGGATTCGATCCCGCCGAGGGCCATCCCGTCCGCGACGAGGACATGACGCCGCCCGCGGGGTTTTTCTTCGTCGCCCGGCTCGACGGACGGCCCGTCGGATGCGGCGCGTTGCGGCGAATCGACGAAACGACGGGCGAGATCAAGCGGATGTGGACCGCTCCCGCCGCGCGCCGTCTCGGCGTCGCGCGCCGGATCATCGCCGCGATCGAGGCGGCGGCGCGACGCTCCGGCTTCGAGACGCTTCGCCTCGACACCCATCGAGCGTTGAAGGAGGCCCAGGCGCTCTATCGCAAGCTCGGCTTCGAGGAAGTCGCCTCCTTCAACGCCAACCCCTACGCGCATCATTGGTTTCGGAAGCGGTTGTAAGCGGGATTTGCTGAACCGCGGAATGACGCCGACGATTGCACTGCTTCCGGTTCTGGATCGCACCGGTCGGCGAAGACACGCCAACTCGGTGAAGAGGCGGCCTCAGCGTTTGTCTCGAGTTTCGGTTGGTTTCCATTCCGCCCGAGACCTCGGCAGGCGGCTTATGGTCGAGCCCCGCGCCCCTTCCCTTGATTAGTCGAGTCAATCTCTCTATGGCCTAGCCCTTCCGGTCCTCCCGAGACGTTTTTCCGATGTCCAACGCGTTGCCTCCGCACCTCAAGCGCCTTGAAGCGGAGGCAATTCACATAATACGTGAGGTTGTATCAGAGTTCGTCAATCCTGTTATGCTATATTCGATCGGCAAGGATTCCAGCGCGATGTTGCACGTCGCGATGAAGGCCTTCCATCCCGCGCCGCTCCCCTTCCCGCTGCTGCACGTCGACACCACCTGGAAGTTTCGCGAGATGATCGCGTTCCGCGACGAGACGGCGCGGCGCCTCGGGCTCGATCTGCGCGTTTACGTCAACGAAGAGGGCCTCGCGCGCGGCGTTTCTCCCGTCGCCTCGGGCAGCCAGGTCCACACCCAGGTGATGAAGACCGAGGCGCTGCGCCAGGCGCTGGACAAGGGCCGCTTCGACGCGGCGTTCGGGGGCGCGCGGCGCGACGAGGAAAAGAGCCGCGCCAAGGAGCGCGTGTTCTCGCATCGCTCGGCCGCGCACGGCTGGGACCCGCGCAATCAGCGCCCCGAGCTCTGGCGCCTCTACAACACGCGCATCCGCGAGGGCGAATCCATGCGCGTCTTTCCCCTTTCGAACTGGACCGAACTCGACGTCTGGGAATACGTGCGCGCCGAAGGCGTTCCCGTCGTTCCCCTCTATTTCGCCAAGGCGCGCCCCGTCGTCGAGCGCGAGGGAACGCTGATCATGGTCGACGACGACCGTCTGCCGCTCAAGCCCGGCGAAACGCCAAAAATGCGCCGCGTGCGCTTCCGCACGCTCGGCTGCTATCCTCTGACCGGCGCGATCGAATCGGACGCCGACACGCTCGATGCGATCATCGCGGAAATGCGCGCCGCGACGACCTCCGAGCGGCAGGGCAGGCTGATCGATTCCGACGAATCGGCCTCGATGGAAAAGAAGAAGCGCGAAGGATATTTTTAAAATGGCTGCTTCGTCGCCGGAAGGCGCTTTGCCGACGTTGCGCATGCTGACTTGCGGCTCCGTGGACGACGGGAAATCGACGCTGATCGGTCGCCTGCTCTACGAGCAGAAGTTGATATTCGACGATCAGCTCTCGGCTCTCGAGCGCGACTCGAAAAAGCACGGCACGGTCGGGGCGGAGATTGATTTCGCGCTGCTCGTCGACGGCCTCGAGGCCGAGCGCGAACAGGGCATCACCATCGACGTCGCCTACCGCTATTTCGCCACGCCGCGGCGTTCGTTCATCGTCGCCGACACGCCCGGACACGAGCAATACACCCGCAACATGGCCACCGGCGCCTCGACCGCCGATTTGGCTGTTCTGCTGGTCGACGCCCGCAAGGGCCTGCTGACCCAGACCCATCGGCACGCGATCATCGTCTCGCTGCTCGGCGTTCGGCATGTCGTGCTGGCGGTCAACAAGATCGACCTCGTCGGCTACGACGAAGCGACGTTCCGGCGCATCGTCGCGGCGTTCGAGGACTTCGCCAAATCGCTCGGCTTCCGATCGATCGTCGCGTTTCCCGTCTCGGCCCGCCATGGCGACAATATTTCCTCGAAGAGCGCGCGGACGCCCTGGTGGGACGGGCCGCCTCTCGTCGATCACCTCGAACGCGTCGAAGTCGAGGAGGACCGGCGGCGATCGCCGTTCCGCTTCCCGGTGCAATGGGTCAACCGGCCGCATCTGGACTTTCGCGGTTTCGCGGGAACGATCGCCAGCGGCCTCATCCGGCGCGGCGACGCCATCGTCGTCGCCTCCTCGGGCCGGCGGAGCGTGGTGACGCAAATTCTGACCGCCGACCGCGAAACGGACGAAGCGGGGGCGGGCGAGGCGGTGACGCTGACGCTCGCCGACGAAATCGACATTGCGCGCGGCGACGTGCTGGCGCGCCCCGACAATCGCCCGGAAGTCGCCGATCAGTTCACCGCGCATCTCATCTGGATGAGCCAGGATCCGCTGTTGCCCGGCCGCTCCTATCTCATGAAGATCGGCGCCCGCACGACGCCGGCGACGGTGACCGAGCTCAAGCATCGCATCGACGTCAATACCCAGGACAAGCTCGCCGCCAAGACGCTGGCGCTCAATGAAGTCGGCCTGTGCAATATCGCGACGACCATGCCGGTCGCCTACGACGTCTATGCCGACAATCGCGAAACCGGCGCCTTCATCCTGATCGACCGCACGACCAACGAAACCGCCGCGGCGGGCATGATCGCGCACGGGCTGCGCCGCGCGACCAACATTCACCGCCAGGGCCTGACGGTGACGCGCGAGGCCCATGCCGCGCTCAAGCATCAGCGGCCGGCGGTGCTCTGGTTCACCGGTCTTTCCGGCGCCGGCAAATCGACCATCGCCAACCTCGTCGAGTCGACGCTGCTCTTGCGCGGCGTGCACACCGCTCTGCTCGACGGCGACAACGTCCGCCACGGCCTCAACAAGGATCTCGGCTTCACCGCCGCCGACCGCGTCGAAAACATCCGCCGTGTCGCGGAAGTCGCGCGGCTGATGAGCGACGTGGGGCTGATCGTCCTCGCTTCGTTCATTTCGCCGTTCCGCGCGGAGCGCCAGCTCGCGCGCGAAATCGCCGCGGCGGGCGAGTTCATCGAAATTTACGTCGAGGCGCCGCTGGAGACGGTGATCGCGCGCGACCCAAAGGGCCTCTACAAGCGCGCGCTGGCCGGACAAATCAAGAATTTCACCGGCGTCGATCAGCCCTACGAAGCGCCGGAGGCGGCCGAACTCGTGCTCCACACCGCCGATGCGACGCCCGAGGCGCTCGCCGAGCGCGTCGTCGCCGAGTTGGCGAAGCGCGGCCATATCGAGCGGCTATAGGCCGCCCGGCCGCGGGCGTTGCGCCGAGCGCCAAAACGCGCTTCGATGCCCTACCCGATGCGGGGGCGCGACGTCGCCTGCCGGGGGGCGGCGCAGTGAACGCGAGCGAAACTTACGACGGGATCGTCGTCGGCGCGGCGGAAGAGGCCGCCGCGAGGATTCTCGCGGACGCCGGGGGGCGGTGAGATGCGCGAGCCCCCGCCGCCCACGCCCGCCGACGACCGCCAATCCGAGACGGCCTCAGGCATCGCGCGCGGGGTGCGCCGGCTGTTGCGCGCGCGGGGCTTTTCGACGGTCACGGAGCTCCCGCTTCTCGACGGCCGCCGCGCCGATGTGGTCGGCGTCAACGGCGAGGGCGCGGTGCTGATCGTCGAGATCAAGTCGTCGGTCGCCGATTTTCGCGCCGACCACAAGTGGCGCGACTACGCCGCCCATTGCGACCGGCTCTATTTCGCCATTTCCGCCGAGATCCCCGTCGAGATCATGCCCGAGGACGCGGGCCTCATCGTCGCCGACCCCTACGGCGCGGAAATCCTGCGCGAGGCGACCCCGCGCGTCATCGCCCCCGCGACCCGCCGCGCCGTGCTGCTGCGCTTCGCGCAAGCCGCCGCCGACCGCCTGCACCGCCTCGCCGATCCCGGCGGGACGTCGGAATTTTAGAGCAGGATGGCTTGTCGCGGGACCGCCGAGGTTCCCCTCGCGCGCGCCTCGTGCTAACGAGCCCTCGCATGACCACTCGCATCGACCGCCGTTTCGCCGCCCTCGGCGCCGAGCGCCGAGCCGCGCTCGTCGCTTTCGTCATGGCGGGCGATCCGGACGCGGCGACGTCGCTGGCGATCGTCGAGGCGTTGCCGAGGGCCGGCGCCGACGTAATCGAGATCGGCATGCCGTTCACCGATCCGATGGCCGACGGCCCGGCGATCCAGGCCGCGGGTCTGCGCGCGCTTCACGGCGGGCAGACCTTGCGCAAGACGCTGGCGCTGGCGCGCGATTTTCGTCTGGGCGACGCGGATACGCCCGTCGTGCTGATGGGCTATTACAACCCGATCTACGTCTACGGCGTCGACGCCTTCCTCGGCGACGCCGACGCGGCCGGGGTCGACGGGCTGATCGTCGTCGATCTGCCGCCGGAGGAAGACGAGGAATTGTGCCTGCCCACGCTCGCGGCTGGGCTCAATTTCATCCGCCTGGCGACGCCGACCACGGACGACAAGCGCCTTCCCGCCGTGCTCGCCAACACTTCGGGCTTCGTCTATTACGTCTCGATCGCCGGCGTCACCGGTTCGGCGGCGCCGGAGGCGTCGAAAGTCGGCGAGGCGGTCGCGCGCATCAAGCGCCATACCCGTCTGCCGGTCGCGGTGGGGTTCGGCGTCAAGGACGCCGCGAGCGCGGCCGGCGTCGCCGCCAAGGCGGACGGCGTCGTCGTCGGATCGGCGCTGGTCGAGGCGTTGCGCGCCTCGCTCGTCGACGGCAAGGCGGGGCCGCGCACGGTCGGCGCGGTCGTCGGGCTGGTCGGGAAAATCGCCGCCGGCGTGCGCGGCCTCGCCAACACGCCGCCGGCGCTGTTGAGGGAAAGCCGATGAACTGGATATCCAACGTCGTCCCGCCGAAGATCCGCTCGCTGCTGCGCCGCGACACGCCGGAAAACCTGTGGGTCAAGTGTCCGGAGAGCGGCCAGCTCGTCTTCCATAAGGACCTCGAGGCCAATCTCATGGTGGTGCCGGGCTCCGGCCGCCATATGGCGATCGACCCCAGGACGCGCCTCGCTTCGCTGTTCGACGAAGGCCAGTTCGAAGAGCTGCCGATGCCGGAGACGCTGAGCGACCCGTTGAAATTTCGCGACGTCAAGCGCTACGCCGACCGGCTGAAGGAGCACCGCGCCAAGACCGGATCTCAGGACGCGATCACGCTCGCGGTCGGACGAATCGAGGGCCTCTTGGCGACGGTCGCGGTGCACGACTTCGCGTTCCAGGGCGGCACGCTCGGCATCGCCGTCGGCGAGGCGATTGTCTCCGGCATGAGCGAGGCGGTCGCGCGGCGCACGCCGTTCATCATCTTCACCGCCTCGGGCGGAGCGCGCATGCAGGAAGGCATGTTCGCGCTGATGCAGATGCCGCGCACGACGGTGGCGGTCCAGCGCCTGCGCGCGGCCAGGCTGCCCTACATCGTCGTGCTCACCAATCCCACCACCGGCGGCGTCACGGCGTCCTATGCGATGCTCGGCGACGTGCAAATCGCCGAGCCCGGCGCCGTGATCGGGTTTGCGGGCGCGCGCGTCATCGAGCAGACCGTTCGCGAGCGCCTGCCCGAGGGCTTCCAGCGCGCCGAATTCGTCGAGGCTCACGGCATGGTCGACATGGTGGTGCCGCGTCCCGAGATGCGCGCGACGCTGGCGCGGCTATGCAGGATGCTGACCAAGACGCCTAGCGAGCCGGCGGCGGCTTGACGGGCCGAGCTCGGAGCGCCGCATGACTCAGACCGACGCGATTTCGGCGCGCTTCGCTCCGCTGCACCCCAGGCGCATCGATCTTTCGCTCGGCCGCATCGAGCGCCTGCTCGGCGATCTCGGCGCGCCGCACAAGCGTCTGCCGCCCGTCGTGCATGTCGCGGGAACCAACGGCAAGGGCTCGACCGTCGCCTTCATGCGCGCAGCGCTCGAGACGGCCGGCAAGCGCGTCCATGTTTACACCTCGCCCCATCTCGTGCGCTTCAACGAGCGCATTCGCCTCAATGGCGCGCTGGTCGAGGACGAGCGCCTCGCGGAGGCGCTCGATCGCTGCGAGAGCGTCAACGCAGGCCAGTCGATTTCCGTCTTCGAGATCACGACGGCCGCGGCCCTGCTGCTGTTCAGCGAGGCGCCGGCCGATTATCTCTTGCTCGAAGTGGGCCTCGGCGGTCGCTTCGACGCGACCAACGTCATCGAGGCGCCGGCCGCTTCGATCATCACGCCGATCTCGTTCGACCACCCGGAATTTCTCGGCGCCACGGTGGAAAAAATCGCCTACGAAAAAGCCGGAATTTTTCGGCGCGGCGCGCCGGCGATCATCGCCGAACAGGAGGAGGGCGCGCTTCGCGTCATCGAACGCGAAGCGTTGCGCGTGGGCGCGCCGCGCATCGTCGCGGGGCGCGACTTCTTCGCCCGCGCCGAACAAGGCCGCCTGATCTTCGAAGACCGCGACGGCCTCCTCGACCTGCCGCTGCCGCGTCTGGCCGGCCGGCACCAGCACGGCAACGCCGCGACGGCGATCGCGGCGCTGCGCGCGATTGCGGCGGCTTTGCCGACGAACGCGCTCGAACGCGGAATGCTGGAGGCCGACTGGCCCGCCCGTCTGCAGCGCCTGCGCGGCGGGCCGCTGGCGGCGCTCGCGCCCGCGCAAGCCGAGGTCTGGCTCGACGGCGCCCATAACGAGGCGGGCGGACGGGTCCTGGCCGAGGCGATGGCCGATTTCGAGGATCAGTCGCCGCGCCCGCTGGCGCTGATCTGCGGCACGCTGACGAGCAAGGACACCGCCGGCTTCCTCGGCCATTTCAAGGGGCTCGCGCAGGAGACGCTCGCCGTGCCGATCGCGGGCGACCACGCCGGCCGCGCCGCCGAGGAGGTCGCCGCGATCGCGCGCGGCGTCGGCCTTTCCGCCGCGGCCTGCGACAGCGTGGCCTCGGCGCTGCGCTTCCTGGCGGCGCGCGACTGGCCGAAGCCGCCGCGCATCCTCATCGCCGGATCGCTCTATCTCGCGGGCGCGGTGTTGGAGCAAAACGGCGACGCGCCGCGCTAGGGGCGAACGTCCGACCGACGGCGTTCAATTTGGCCGACGCGCGCCGCCAGGGCGGGGCTGCAAGACTTTCTTATCGTCGGCGCGCTAACCAGGAGGGGCCGATCCGGCTGGGCCGGGCGGCGCGCGAGCGCTTCCCGCTCGCCCCAATCGGACGCCAAGGGATGATCGTCGGCCTCGCGTTCGTCTCGAACGCCCTCATCAATTTCCTCGTCGGGCTGCTGGTGGCGAAGTTTCTCGGCCCGGCGGAATTCGGCCGCTTCGCCATCGCCTGGGCGGGCGCGGTTCTCGTCAACACCGCGGGGTTCGATTGGCTGCGCCTGTCGGCGGTGCGCTTCTATTCGCAGCGCGTGCGCGCCGAGCGGCCGGCCGTGCGCGCGACGCTCGACGCCTGTTTCGCCGCGCTCGCGGTTCTCGTCGCGCTCGGCGCCCTGACCATCGCGCTCAGCGGCGTCGATCTGCCGCTCTCGCCGGGGCTCGTCGCGATGGCCGCGCTGACCGGCGTGGCGAACGGGCTCTATGACCTGCGCACGGCGCTCGCCCGCGCGCGCTTCTTCGATCGCGCCTATATCGAGATCGTCGTCGTCAAGAACGGGCTAGGCCTCGTCTTGACGGTCGGCGGCGCGCTGCTGTTCGGCTCGGCGAAGATCGCGCTCGCCGGCGGGTGCCTCAGCGTCGGCATGGCGATGGCGGCGAGTTACCGCGATCTGCGCGATCCTGGGGCGCGGCTCGCTCTGGCCGAGCCGGCGCTGGCGCGGAGCTATTTTCGCTACGCCGCGCCGTTCATCGTCTCGTCCGTGCTGTTCCAGCTCATTCCGTTCGCCGGGCGCATCCTCGCGGGCGCCCTCTATGGTTACGACGAGGCGGGACAATTCTCGCTCGCCAACGACATAGGCGTGCGCGTGCTGGCGGCGATCGCCTCGGCGATGGACGTCATCCTGTTTCAACTGGCGGTGCGCGCTGAGGAAACGCACGGCCCCGAGGGGGCGCGCGCGCAATTGGCCGACAATATGGCGCTCGTCGTCGCGGTGATTCTGCCGGCCTCGGCTGGGCTTTGGCTGTGCCTGCCCAGTCTGGAGGCGCTGATCGCGCCGCAGGCCTATCGCGGACCGTTCTCCGCCTATCTGGCGCCGATGCTGCCGGGGCTCGCGGCGTTCGTGTTGATGATGTACGCCGTCGCTCCGATCTTCCAGATCGCCAAACGCAGCGCGCCGATGATCGTCGCCGCGCTGGCCGCGCTCGGCGCCGAGGCGGCGTTCGTCGCGGCGTCGCCGCGAGGTGAAGCGGGATATTGGCTCGCCACGGCGCAAAGCGGCGCGCTGCTCGTCGGCCTGGGCGTCGCCCTTCTCTTCGCCTGGGCCGCGCGGCCGCAATGGCCGCGCGCGCGCGATCTCGTCGGCGCGTTGGCCGCAACCGGCGCCATGGCGCTCGCGCTGTGGCCGCTCGGCGCTCACGCGCCCGGCGCGGCGCTGCTCGCCGCCCAAGTGGCGCTCGGCGCGGCGATCTACGGCGCGCTCGCCTGGATTTTCGATATCGCGCGGCTGCGCGGGCGCCTGAAGGCGATGAGGGGGCCGCGCGGCGGCGCGGCCGCGGCGGGGGCGAGCAAGAATTCCTGACGAATTCTCTCGGTCAATGTTCTTTAAGCATAGTTCGTTGCTTTCCGATAACCATCGCGCGAGACTTGCGACGCGCTTGGGTTGTTTTCGCGTATGCTCGCTCATGTTCGGCGTCGCCGCGGCTCGTTGAGAGCGTGCGGGGGGGCGACGCCGCGGCGGGAGTTTGTCATGCGGCCCGTTTCCGGCTTCCTCGTTTGCGCGTTTTTGAGCATTTCGGCCTTCGCGCTCGGCGTCGCCGAGACGGCGGCGGCGACCCCGGACAGCCTGGTCATCCCCGGAATCGGTCCGCCGCTGACGGGTCCGCGCGCCGCGCCCCAACCCGCCAGCGGCGGATTGGGCGGCGGCTTCATCGAATTCCTGCTGACCGGGCAGACCGGCGGGTCCCCTCCCGCGCCGCAAGCCTCCCCCGATCCGCCGCCGGCCGCGAGCCGGGTCGTCGCCGCGCTGACGGCGCCCGCGCCGGGCGAAGTCGAGGCGAGGCCCGCCGACGAGTTCCTGCGCCAGGAAATCGATTATTCCGGTCCCGAGCGGCCCGGCACGATCGTGATCGACACTGCGAACAAGTTTCTGTTCCTGGTGTTGCCGCACGGCCGCGCGATTCGCTACGGCGTCGGCGTCGGGCGGCCGGGCTTCGAATGGTCGGGGGTCCAGACGATCAGCCGCAAGGCCGAATGGCCGGGCTGGACGCCGCCGCCGCAAATGATGCTGCGCCGGCCGGACCTCCCGAGCCATATGGACGGCGGGCCGGACAACCCGCTCGGCGCCCGCGCGCTCTATCTGGGATCGTCGATGTTTCGCATCCACGGCACCAACGAGCCCTCGACGATCGGTCAGAACGTCTCCTCGGGCTGCATCCGCATGATGAACGAGGACGTGATCGACCTCTACGACCGCGTGCATGTAGGCACGAAAGTGATCGTGATCTAACGCCGGCCGCGCCGGCCCGGCCGCTTCGGCCAAGTCCGAGGCGGCCGATTCGCGGGTTCGGCTTTCAGGCGTTCGAAACTGCCGCCGTCGAAGCCGCCGTCGTCATAACCGGCGTCCTGCGCGTCGCCCTGGCCCGGATCCATATCCGGCAGCGCTTCGTCGGCGCCGAAGAGGCCGCCGCGCCCGCCGATGAGGCTCTCCAGCGTATTGGCGAGCATCATGCCGCCGGCGAAGCGGTGCCGAACAGCGTCCTGCCGAGATTGCCGAGGAAGTTCGTCCCTTCCGGCGGCGCGGCCGGCGCGGCGGCGAATCCATGGCGGGGGAACCCGGCGAGCGATCGGGCGGCGACTTTACTCGCCCGCCCCGATCGCGTAGTCCATGCCGGCAATGAGCCCCCGGTCCAGCCCATTGTCGCTGGCGCGGGGGCTTTGTTTTCTTGCGGTTGAGAGGATCGAGCGGCGATGGCCAACGTGGTTGTGGTCGGCGCCCAATGGGGCGACGAGGGAAAGGGCAAGATCGTCGATTGGCTGTCGGTTTCGGCCGATGTCGTCGTCCGTTTTCAAGGCGGCCACAACGCCGGGCATACGCTGGTCGTCGGCGATCAGGTCTACAAGCTCACGTTGCTGCCCTCGGGCATCGTGCGCCCAGGGAAATTGTCGGTCATCGGCAACGGCGTAGTGCTCGATCCCTATCATCTGATCGCGGAAATCGAGAAGATTCGCGGCCAGGGCGTCGAAGTGACGCCGAGAAACCTCAAGATCGCCGAAAATGTTCCGCTCATTCTGTCGCTGCACCGCGAGCTCGACGCGCATCGCGAATCGGGGAAAATCGGCGGCGTGAAAATCGGAACCACCAGGCGGGGCATTGGTCCGGCCTACGAGGACAAGGTCGGTCGGCGCGCGATCCGCTTGATGGATCTGGCCGAGCCGGGTTTTCTCGACGCAAAGATCGCGCGCCTGCTCGCCCATCACGATCCCCTGCGCCGCGGCATGGGTCTCGCGCCGCCGACGGCCGAGGCGATCAAGGACGAGCTCACCGCGGTCGCGCCGAAGGTGCTGCCGTACATGGCCCCCACCTTCGAGCTGCTCGATCGCGAGCGGCGCGCGGGAAAACGCATTCTGTTCGAGGGCGCGCAAGGCGCTTTGCTCGACGTCGATCACGGCACTTATCCTTTCGTGACCTCGTCGAACACCGTCGCGGCCAACGCCGCGACCGGCTCGGGTCTCGGGCCGCGCGCGATCGGCTATGTCCTGGGCATCGCCAAGGCCTATACGACCAGGGTCGGCGGCGGGCCCTTCCCCACCGAACTCGACGACGAGACCGGCCGTCTGATCGGCGAGCGCGGCGCCGAATTCGGCACCAACACCGGGCGTCCGCGCCGCTGCGGCTGGTTCGACGCGGTGCTGATGCGCCAATGCGTCAAAACCTCCGGCATCGACGGCGTCGCGCTGACCAAGCTCGACATTCTCGACGGCTTCGAAGAGATCAAGGTCGCCACGCATTATCGTCTCGACGGCAAGGAGATCGACTATCTCCCGGCGTCGCAAGCCGCTCAGGCGCGCATCGAGCCCGTCTATGAAACGATCGAAGGCTGGCCGGGCGCGACGGCGGGCGCGCGCTCGTGGGCCGATCTGCCGGCGCAGGCGATCAAATACGTGCGTCGCATCGAGGAACTCGTCGGCGCGCCGGTCGCATTGCTCTCGACGAGTCCCAAGCGGGACGATACCATTCTTGTGCGCGACCCGTTTCAAGACTAACCCAGTGATGGCGCTCGGCGGCGGCGTGCGAGCGACCGGATTCGATCATGGCCGATTATTATTCTCTGCTTTCCAAAGCCGTCGCGAACTTGCCCAAGGCCGGTTCGGCGTCGACGCGAAAGGCGATTTACGACCGGGCCCGCAAGGCGCTGCTCCAGCAATTGCGCTCGCTGGGACCGGCGCTCTCGGAAGCGGACATCGCGCGCGAGGAAGCGGCTCTGGAAACCGCCGTCGCGCGGCTGGAGGCGCAATTCACGCCGGCGCCTCCCGCGTCGGCCGCCGCGTCGGCGAGTCGGTCCGCCGAAACGCTCGCGCGCGCGCCGACGCTCGCAGCGACGGCGAGGCCCCATGCGTCTCCCCCGCAGCCGGCCGCGGCGGCGACGCCCCATGCGTCTCGCGCGCAGCCGGCCGCGTCCGCGACGCCGAACCACCATCCGCCGCGCCCGGTCGCGCCGGCGGTCGGCGGCGAAACGTCCCAGCGGCCGATTCCGGGCGCAAGGCCGGCTTCGGTCGAGCCGCATTTCGCGTCGCCGCCGCTCGCCCATCGCGCGAAGGCGGTCTCCGAGCCGTCATCCGCGCCGCCGATCGTCGCCGCGAGCGACGACGACATCGACGCCGGAGGTCTCGCTCCGCCCGTCGACGCGGCGACGGGCGTCGATCGGGTCGCCTATGCGCCCGCCGCGGCGAGCAACGATTCGATTCGGCCCAGCGCGCCGAGCGGTATTGACGCGCCGCGCGCCAATCCCTTGCCCTGGATCTTGCTCGCCGTCGTCGTCGGCATCGTCTTTTCCATCGCCGTCGCGGCGTTCTTGCTGCGTCAGAAGCCGGGCGATCTCGCGATCAAGGAACCCGTCGAGGCGGCGGACTCCCAATCGGCGGCGAACGCCGCCAAGATCGCCGAACGCATCGGCGTCGGCGCGGCCGCCACGCCCGCGCCCGCTTCCCCGGTCGAGGCGAAGCCGGCCAACGACGCGACCGCCGCGGCGCCGCCGCCGCAACCCGCCGCCACGCCGCCGCCACCCGCCGCGACGCCGGGCCTGCCGGTCTCCGCGCGCGCCGCGATGCTGGTCGCCGTCGCCTCCGACCAGCAAAAACCGCCGGCGGTCAGCCTCGGTTCGGTCGTCTGGACTTCGATTCCGCCGATCCCTGGGCAGCCGGCGACGCTCGGGGTGAAGGCCGAGGCCGATATTCCCGATCTGAAGATGCACGCGATCATGACGATCCGGAAGAACGCCGACCCGAGCTTGCCCGCTTCGCATACGATCGATCTTCGCGTGACGTTCGGCGACGGCGCGGAAATCAAAGGCGTCAAGGACATGCGCGTGCCGATGATGCGCCGCGACGATC
>JBEKAL010000071.1:0-17728 GCA_050015935.1 Roseiarcus sp. | reverse complement strand
AAAACGACGAATGGGCCGTCCAACGCGCGCGATACATGACCCTGGAAACCATCGCCCCGATCAGCGATAATCCCATCGTCATCCTGTCCGCCGTGGCGGGCTGACCGACCCGGCCATGCCGGGGAACGGCGACGCCCTATCAGCTACACCACGTCTAGGGACACGATCCGCGGCCGGCGCTTGACGTTCAACAGCCGCCGCGGTGGCGCTGTCCCATTTACGGTGTTCGGAGCGGCCTTGCGCTTGCCCTGTTTCGCGGCTGAAATTCGAGTGTTCACAAAGCGCACTGTCCCGTAAAAGGCTCTTTTCGGGACGGTTCAAGTGTACCACGCTGTCCGCCACGACGGGCCTGCGAAAATCAAGAATGCGCGGCAATGGCCGCGCTACCCCATTGCGTAAGGAGTGTCAGGGGCTCTATAAATCATGACCGGCGGATTACGGTGCAATCCACCGAATGAGGACCGGCCAGCCGGCCGGGGGGAAGGGGAAAATCATGAAACTCCACGCTCCAGCGCTATGGCTGTTTGTAGTCTCGCTTATCATCGCAGTGATTGCGGTCGTCAGCGTCTTCACTCCAATTCCATTCGTCACCACCTACGGATTTTGGGTAGCCATTCTTGCATACGTCGTGCTTGCAGTGGGAAACGTTATGGAAACTTGATTCTGACCGCGGTCGGTCTGTTCGATCCCGGTCCGCGCGAGCGTGACGCGGGCACCCGACCCGCCGACCAGGCGTTCGACTATCTGAACCGCTCCGGCCGCATCGAATTTGCGCGCGTGCGCACCAGGGCGCAATTCGGTGCTTGCTCGTTGTCGAAAGATATAGGGAGGTGCGTCATGCAAAAGCTCTGTAAAGCAATCGTGTTTTCTTCCCTCGTGTTCGCATTCACACCGAATGTTGGCTTCGCCCAAACGTTCGAACCCGGTGTCGATCGCCCGGGAGCGGACTTTAGTAATTTCAACATCCCTGGTCGCGGGCCGCACACGTGCCAGTCCGCATGCCTTCAGAATGGGGACTGCCGTGCATGGACTTACGTGCGGGCAGGCTTCCAGGGGCCTGTCGCCCGCTGCTGGCTGAAATCGGGCGTGCCGGAGGCACAAGGAAATCCTTGCTGCGTGTCAGGTATCGTGCCGCGCTGACCCGGGACTTCTCGCGCCTGAGAGGCGGATCGGCGCTGGTGTCGAGCACGATATTGAACGTAATCTCTGGCCAGAGCAGTGTGCGCCAGCGGTCTTTCATGCTGAGATACCTGCGCGGGATCTCCTCGCGTACCGGCGGCCATCTGTGGCGACTGTCCCAAGAATGACCATGAACGGGACAGTTGATAACCACCCCCGCTGAAGCGACGGACGATCTTGCTCAAACGCAGCAGAATGGTCCGGCCTGCCGACATTGGAGGCGAGCGCGTCGATCTGGCGCTATAATTGCTGATTCCGATCGATGTCGCCCACGGCAGGGTCGCCGGTACGCGAGAACGCGAGGGCTCCGCAATGTCCCTCCATCGCCGCCAACGAGCTGGCCATGCGGATTGTTTGGTCTGAGCTGCGTGCCTCTTTCGGCTCGCACGCAACAATGCTGCCGTCTTCGGAGCGCATGAACGCGAGCGCCACGTAATACCTCATCGGAGCCATCGGACCCTCCCTGTCACATGCTGCCGACTTGTCTATTGGTCGGCGGTTCGAACACGACCGTCACGTCTCGACTTCCGCAAGCCGGACACATGAGCCGCGACTCCAGGCGCGAGAGCGGAAAGTTCGGTCCCCGCGTGCAAACCAGAGTGTCGAGGTCCAGCTGCTTCCGATAGACGCAACGCCGTATCGACTTCATGCCTTCACGGTAGCCTTGGGCGCGCCGCATGCGCACCTTCCAGCCAAGGCTCCGCGCCATCCTTGAGGTCTCGACCCCCATGAGAACAGACATGGAACATTTGGCCGCAGCGTCAAGCCCTGTACGGCCTTTCGGCGCCACATAGCCTGAGACGATGTGCAATCTTTTTGCGGTCCGCGAGGATCGCACTGGCAGCTTTTCAGGGACGCCAAGCGTATGCCGCTCGTTTCTCGACTAGGGGCTGTCGGGTTGAGACCTCGCGTTATTAACCATCCCCTCGACCGTTGCCGGGTCTTCGAAGACCTGCCACGGATCGCTCGCTCCCGCGTAGATAAGTGTTTTTACTTTCGGGTCGTACTGCGCTCTAAAGTAGCTGGCCGGCAAAATGACGCTTATGTACCTTGTCTTTATGTACAAGGGAAATTCCGGGCTCGCCGCTCCGGTAAACTGCAGAAACTGTCCGGTAATTTTGAATTCGTCGAGGAACGCTTTCGCGGTCTCATCGATGACGACAGGTTGGTTCACAACGCCCCACACAGCTGTCTTCGGCTGACCGGCCTGAGGAGGAAATACGGGAGGTTGGCCGCGCTCGTGCGGCGGGATCGCGGCATATACCGCCGACACGCCGTCAAGGTCGAAAACGTACTCGATTTTGTCTGTCGACGTCAGATGAACGAGGGGAGGGAGTTTTGCCGCCTGCACAGCTCCAACCCAAGTTAAAGCGACAAGCAGACCCGCTAACGATCGAATTCGCATCCGCCGCCCTCCCTTACCGTCAGACGCAATGCACGCCCTTCGATCCGACCACCGATCATTCCCGAGATCAAGTGGACACAAAATGAAAAACGGCCGCCGAGTCGCCCGACAGCTGCCATCTTTGAAGCCGTTTCGGAGCGCTTCGGCCCTAAACCCGACAGGTCAGCGGGTTGAGATCGCCCTCGCATGATCGAATCGGCGGACGAACGTATCCGCGACTTTGTTCGACTCCACCGCCACGCCGATCTCGCTCCTGATCGCGGTCTCCGAGGGATCGGCAGACAGCCAGTTCAGGCTCGTCACCGCGAGCGGGTCGTCGTCCCACGCGAGCGCTTTGGCGTGGATCCGCGGCTGCTCGACGGGCCGGATGTCGATGCCATTGCGCCTCATCTCGAGGGTGATGACCGACGCATCGGCCCCCGAGAGGCGGCCTATCGGCCGGCCATAGCCGCACATGGTGTCGCGTCGGAGCACCCCCTTTTCGGCGCCAAATCGGCGCCAGCAAAGAGTTTCGGTGACGCCGATTTTTCAATAAGATATTGACATTGGCTGGGGCGCCAGGATTCGAACCTGGGGATGGCGGAATCAAAATCCGCTGCCTTACCGCTTGGCTACGCCCCACCGAAGCGCGAAGGCCGGGGCCGGCGTTCGCGAAGCGGGCGGACCATAGTGCGAGGCCTCGCTCATCGCAACACCCTAAACCGCGCTCGCCGCCGGGAGAGTCGCCGGATCGGCGTTGGCGCCGCAAACGAGCGCGCCGACGCGTTCGGCGGGCGCGGGGCGGCAGGCGCCGCTCGCCAGAGCCGAGTAGGCCGCCGCGCCGCCGGGCGCTCGGCGACAATCGAAAAGTCGCGTCAGAGGCCGAGCTGCACGGCCCGAATCGCCTCGTCCGTCGCCAGCGCGACGTGATCGACCGCGCGCCGAACGATCGCGAAATCGAGTTCGCCGACGCTGTGCGCGCCGAGCGAATCGGCCGCCACGGATTGCCCGGAGACGCCGACCGTCCGCCCGGCCGCCGAGGCGGCGTGCGACGCGCATGATCCCTCCGGCTCCACGCCGACGATCCTGACGCGGCCGTCGAACCACGCCGCGACGCCGGCGATCGCGGCGTTCGACGCGGCGCGCATCGAAATACGCCGCGCTTGCATCGGCGCGCGCGTTGCGTCACAAGAGGGCGCGCTAGGAGTGTAGCTCAATTGGTAGAGCACCGGTCTCCAAAACCGGGGGTTGGGGGTTCGAGTCCCTCCTCTCCTGCCATTTCCGCCGATCCTGCGCCGTCGCGCCGGCCATGTCCGAAAGCCGCAACGCCGCGATTTGTCGCCCAGCCGTTTCGACGACGATCCGCAAGGCGTCAACGCTGAGACGAGAACGCGCCGGCGCGAGGGGTCTCGGCGCCGTCAAGATCCCTCGAATCGCGCCAATTTTCTTTCCTTGACGAGATCGTCGTCCGGCGGACGTCGGCTCAGCCGTAGGCGATGCGCGAGCCTTCGCCGCAATTGGCGCTCAGCCGTCGGCAATCGTTCGGCTTGGCCGCTCGGCCGCCGTCGGCGATTCCTAGAGAAACGCGCTCATGTCAGCGCGATTGGCCTGTCGGGGAACGCAAGCTGCTCCCGATCGCGCCAATCCTTGACATAATTGATCTCCATCAGCCGCCTGACGCCGACGATCGGGCGCTTGTCGAAGCCGTGCCAAGTGGCCGGGCCGGCCTTGAAGATCGCCGACCGGTTGAATTCGGCCGACGAGCGGCCGACCCAGCGCTTTTGCGCATCGTAAATGTCGGTGCCCCAGTCCTTGGCGTGCGGGCCGGTGCAGAGATAGAGCACCATGGAGAACAGTTTCTCCTTGATGTCGCGATGCGGCTCGAGCCACGCGCCGTCGGTGTCTTGGATGTACTCGATGCGCACGAAGCTTCCCGCCGCGGGGATTTCCAACGTCTCCTCGAGTCGGCGCGCGACGTCCGGACGCTGGAACGCCTGTGCGAGGTTTTCGCAAACGGGAAACTGCGCGCGCAATTCGGGCGTGAAGAATGTCCGGCGCGCGTTGTAGGTGTCGCGCGTGCCGTCCGTCGCTCCCAGCATCGGCGGCGCGATCGGCAGCACCAGGATCGCCGTGCACAGCGCTTCGGGAAACGTGTCGACCAGCGTCCAGCGCCTGTAGGGCTCCTCCAATCGCTTGGAGGCGCGCAGCGCGCCGATGAAATGTCGGGCGATCGCTTCCGGTTCCGGCGTGAACGGATAGGGCATGGTCAACCCTTCCCGCCGAACGAGCGCGGTGCCATGAACACCAACTCGCGCACTCCGGGAATGGACTTGGCGAAACCGCTGATCGCGTGGCGGATGTTTTCGCGGCGCGCATACCACTCGGAATCCACGTAGCACAGCTGCACGCTCATCCGTTTGCCCTTCTGCGGCAGGAAGCCGTGCCAGGAATGGTCGCAGACGCGGAACATCAGGATGCGGCCGAATTCCGGCGCGAATTCGAAGGCGTAGTCGTCGCGGTCGTTGCTGCGCAGAACCCTCAGGCGACCGCGCTCGTAGGGCCACTCGCGGCTGAACCCGACCAGGACGGTGATGATCTTGTGCTTCGAATCGGGATGGGCGTAGCCCTCGTTGTAGGCCCCGCTGGTCGCGCCCATCATGACGATCGACGCGGGACGGCTGGTGAGATCGATGTCGAATTTCTGCTCGACCAGCCGGCGAAACCGCATGCTCATCAGATCGTTCATGCAGGCGGCGAATTTCGGGCCGTATTTAAGGCTCGGCAACGCATAGCTGCCGCGATGGGGAATCTCCGGCGCGTCGGCCAGCACCTCGTCCTTCAATTTCTCGTCGATGGCGTGTTCGACGAAGGCGTAGTCATAAGGGTCGCGGCGGAGTTCGGCGGCCTTTATGGCCTCCTCGTCGAACATCGACAAACGCGTTTCTTCGAGCATAGCGCACCTCTCCTTGATCGGATCGCCTCGCGGCGCCGTCGGTCTCGCACTCTAGAACCTCGGCATGTTCGCGTCTATGCTGTTCGCGATCGCGACGCCCTCGACCTCGACCAGCCATTCGGGGCGGCACACCGAGCCTTGCACGACAATCAGCGGCAGATCGGCGAAGCGTTCGCGCAGGCGCCCCTCGACGAGCGCGAGATCGGAAGGGTCGCGCAGATAGACGATCATGTGCGTCATGTCGGCGAAAGACGCCGATCCCGCGCGCAGCAGCGCTTCGACGTTCTCCAGCGCGCGATCGAGCTGACGCCCCGCGTCGCCGGGGTGGACGACCTCGCCGGCCGGATCGATGCTCGCCGTGCCGGAGATGAAAATATGCGCGCGGTCCGCGTAGGCGACGCGCGTGGCCCGTTCGAAAGTGACGTTATAGTCCTTCGTCGCGCAGAGTTTGTCGAAATCGTTGAGGTAGGAAACCTGCTTTGGCTCGACGTCGATGTTGGAATAGGCGTCCATGGCCACCACGTCGTAGCGATGCGCGCCGGCGCCTTCGATGCCCGTGCTGGCGATAAAATGCGTCGCGCCGGTCAGCCCCTGTTCGGCGAACAGAGCGCGGCGGCTGTCGACCATGCCGTGATAGAAAATGTCGACGTCTTTCATATAGATCCACGTTCGCAGACAATGATCGCGCAAGGAGCCGCCCTGCTCGGCGAGCGTGTGGATCAGCTCGTCGAACGCGGCGCGAGTCTGCGACTCGGCCGAGAGCGATTTTTCGGCGTCGCCGGAGCAAAGGCGCGTGCTCCACAGATGTCGTTTGCCGGCTTTCTCGACAAGCAGATGGCGGGGAGACAGGCGGCGTTTCGTCAGGCCCTCGGAACAGTCGATATGGTAGGCCAGCAGCGCCACCTTCGCTCCCCGAAGCGGGCGCTGCTGCACGATGGAGATCGCCACGGAATCGTCGAAGATCGCGCTTTCCCGCACCAAGGCGGCCTGATTGAGAACATCGCTGAGAAAGATGCGCCGGAACACCGCCGTCGTCGGCGCCAGACCGAGGCGCGTTTGCGCTTCGCGGTAGGATTCGACCACCGACTGAATTTGAGTCGGCAGGTCCTGAGACTCGGCCGCTTCGACGAAGATAAAATGCTCGCGCCCGCCCTCTGCGCCGGCGAACGTACGGACGGAAACCATGCGACCCTCGCGCGCTCCTGGGAAATGCTGCGCCGGCATGCTGCGCGCCGGGCCCATTCGGCTCCTTGATATGAGTCAAACCAGGCCGCGCCGCGCGGTCGGAGACGGGCGCGCGCGCATAGGGAGGTTCAATTCGAAGATTGTCGAACCGCGCCCGAAACCGATCGCTCCGCCCGCGCTCGCCGCTGCTCGACGCTCAGTCCCGCTTGCCGATCGACGACGTCGACTCTAACTCTTGACGCTCGCCGCCGCCGGCGACGATCGTCCCGAGCGTCCGATTCTCGAAGATCTTCGAGCCGGAGAGAATTGACATTGCGGTCGCGCGACGGAATTGAGCTCGTCGACCTGTTGTTCGGCTCGGGCCTCGAATGCAGAAACGGCGGAGGTCCGGATCAAAATCGGAAATTCAAACGGACCCGCTCCGAAGCGCCCAATCCATTGCTGAACCGAGCAAAAAGCAGGATCGCTTTTTTTGCTTGCGCTCACCAGACGCGCCGAGAAACCCGCGGGGCGTCATTTTTTGTCCCACCGAGCCAAAAACCTTCGATTGCGCAAAATTGGCCCGCTCTAACCCCTTTCGCCATCGATGCGCGGATCGTGGAGCGTCGACGCCGGCGTGGCCGGCTCGCGCGAGATCGTCACATTTTGCTTGGCGATCGGCCCTTCGATCCTATATGAGGCTTGATTGGCGCGGCGCCGAGAGGTTCCGCGCCGCGAATTTTTCTGGCCGGGCGCGTCGCTGCGAAGAGCGGCGCCCCAGGGCCGACGGAACCGGGCGCCATGGCTACTAATCCGTTTGAATTCCTGCAACAGGTTCGCTCCGAGGGGTCGAAGGTCGTCTGGCCCACGCGTCGCGAGACCTTGATCACGACGGGCATGGTGATGCTGATGGTGGTGTTCGCCAGCGTCTTCTTCCTCGTCGTCGACGAAGCGTTGCGGGTCGCGGTCAGCTTGGCGCTCGGCCTCGGCCGCGGGGGCTAGGCGCAGATTTATCTCGGCGGGGCGGGCGGAGCGGCGCGTTCGCTCGCCTCGGCTTGGAAACGCTTTTGGGATGCCGACATGAGCATGCGCTGGTACATCGTCCACGCCTATTCGAACTTCGAGAAGAAGGTCGCCGAATCCATCCGCGAGCAGGCCGCCCAGCGCGGCCTCGAAGACAAGTTCGTCGAGATCATGGTGCCCACCGAACAGGTCGTGGAAGTGCGCCGTGGGCGCAAGATCAATTCGGAACGGAAGTTTTTCCCCGGCTATGTCCTGGTCAAATGCGATTTGACCGACGACGTCTACCACCTCATCAAGAACACGCCGAAGGTGACGGGTTTCCTCGGCGCCGACAAGAAGCCGATGCCGATTCCCGACAACGAGGCCGAGCGCATCAAGGGACAGATCGCCGACGGGGTCGAGCGGCCGAAAGCGTCGATCCGGTTCGAGATCGGCGAGAGCGTGCGCGTCGCCGATGGTCCTTTCGCTTCGTTCAACGGCATCGTCGAGGAAGTCGACGAGCAGCGTTCGCGCGTCAAAGTGGCGGTTTCGATCTTCGGCCGCGCGACGCCGGTCGATCTCGAATACGGGCAGGTCGAGAAAGTTTGACGGCGCCGGCGTAACAATCGCCAATCTCGCGCCGAAGTTTGGGCTTAAGGCGCAAGCGGCTTGCGCTCCTGTGCGCCCCCTGCCCGCTGTCGAGCAGGATCAGCTTCGCGAGGTTCAGGCATGCGCTATCATCGTCGCCACGGCTGGGAAATCCGCGCCAGCGAAACGACTCCGGAAGCGATTTTCCTCGATCGGCGCGCCTTTGTCGCCGGCGCCGGGGCGCTTGCGACTTACGCCGGGCTCACGCGCGGGGCCCGCGCCGACGAACCGAATCCTTCCGACTCGCTTTATCCGGCCAAGCGCAACGAGGCCTACAAGCTCGATCGCGACGTGACGCCGGAAAAGATCAACCTGAACTACAACAACTTCTATGAATTCAGCGCCAGCAAGCATTTTTCGGCCGACGGGCTGAAGATCCGGCCATGGACGGTGACGCTCGACGGTCTGGTCGAAAAGGCGCAGACCTTCGACATTGACGACCTCATCAAGACGATGGGCCTCGAAGAGCGCCTCTATCGCCACCGCTGCGTCGAAGCCTGGTCGATGGCCATTCCCTGGACGGGATTCCCCTTGCGCGCGCTGGTCGAAATGGCGCGACCGCTGTCTTCGGCCAAGTATGTGCGTTTCGAAAGCTTCCTCGACAAGAAGGATGCGCCGGGCCAGCGCTCCTTCATGCCCTGGCCCTATGTCGAGGGGCTCACCATCGCCGAGGCGACCAACGATCTCGCGTTTATCGCCACCGGCGCCTACGGCAAACCGCTCGCCAAAGTGCAGGGCGCGCCGATCCGGCTGGCGACGCCGTGGAAATACGGCTTCAAGTCGGCCAAGTCGATCGTCAAGATCAGTTTCGTCGACGCGCGGCCGGCGACGTTCTGGGAGACGTTGGGCCCCGACGAATACGGTTTCTGGGCCAATGTGAACCCGGACGTGCCGCATCCGCGCTGGAGCCAGGCGAGGGAGACGTTGCTGACGACCGGAGAAATGCGGTCGACGCTGCTCTTCAACGGCTATGGCGAGCAGGTGGCGGGGCTCTACAAGGGTCTGGAAAAAGAGCCGCTCTACATGTGAGCGCCCGCGCCGGGCCGGCTCAATAGCGCCAGCGCTGCGCCTTGGAGACGAGGAAGTCCCGGAACGCCTGCACGCGCGCCACGTTCTTCATTTCCTCGGCGTAGACGAGAAAGCAATCCATTTCCGGCATGTCCGCCTGGGACAACAGGCGCACGAGCCCGGAATTGGGCAGCACGCAATAATCCGGCAGCACCGCGATGCCGACGCCGTGCTCGACGGCGCGAATGATCGCGGCGAGGTTGTTGACCGCGATATGGGGAGCGCGCGGATTTTTCGGATCGCGCCCGACCGTCAACAGCGAATTGAGATCGTAGAGAAAATGCGTCGCGGTCGGCGCGCCGAAGGCGACGAGGCGATGATGGTCGAGATCGGCGATGGACCGCGGCTGGCCGCTTTTCTTGAGATAATCGGCCGAGGCGTAGGCGTGAAAATGCACGGTGAACAGGCGCCGGCGGATCAAGTCGGGCTGCATCGGCTCGCGCAGCCGAAGCGCGACGTCGGCTTCGCGCATGCTCAAGTCCAGCTCGTCGTCGGACAGCAGAAGCTGCAATTTGACTTCCGGGTAGAGCTCGACGAATTCGCCCAGGCGCGGGGCCAGCCAATTGGCGCCCAGCGTCAGGGTCGTGGTGACGCGCAAGTCGCCGTGAGGCTTTTCGCGGGTGTCGATCAGCCGGCTGCGCACCGCGTCGAGCTTGAGCACGACGTCCTGCACCACTTCGCGCAGCATTTCGCCCTGTTCGGTCAGGATGAGGCCGCGGGCGTGACGGTGAAAGAGCGGCGCGCCCAGATCCTGCTCGAGCGCGCCGACTTGCCGGCTCACCGCGGATTGGCTGAGCCCCAGAGTTTCGCCGGCGTGGGTGAAGGAACCGGCGTCGGCCGCGGCCTGAAAAATGCGCAGCTTGTCCCAGTCCATCGCTTCCTCCCCGGCACGCCCGGCCATTCCCATCGCGGGCTTCGTCTCGGCGACCGCGACGCGGGATGCGCGACGGCGAATTCGCCATTTCGAGACATCGTATAGCAAGTTTCGCGGCCGATTACTCCGCCGCTTTGCGCGCGGGCGCCTGCGCGGCGAGCCAGCGTTCGGCCTCGAGCGCCGCCATGCAGCCGAGGCCGGCGGCGGTGACGGCCTGGCGAAAGAGATCGTCCGCGACGTCGCCGGCGGCGAAAACGCCTTCGACGCTGGTCGCGGTCGAGCCGGGGGCCGTCAGCACGTAGCCGTTCGGCTTGAGCGCGAGTTGGCCGCGCACCAGTCCGCTCGCCGGCGCATGGCCGATCGCGACGAAGATTCCTTCGGCGGCGATTTCTTCGCTCGCGCCGGTCTGGGTGTCGCGCAGCCGTGCGCCGGTCACCACGGGCGGGTCCCACCGGCCGAGAATTTCGTCGATCGCGCGATTCCATTTCACCGTGACGTTGGGCCGCGCGGCGAGCCGTTCGCGAAGGATCTTTTCCGCGCGGAACGAATCGCGCCGATGAACGACCGTGACCTCGGCGGCGATGTTGGAAAGATACAGCGCCTCTTCGACGGCGGAATTGCCGCCGCCGACGACGAGCACCTTCTTGCCGCGGAAAAAGAAACCGTCGCAGGTTGCGCAGGCCGAGACGCCGAAACCCTTGAAGGCCTCCTCGCCCGGCAGGTCCAGCCATTTGGCCTTGGCGCCCGTGGCGAGAATGATCGCATCGGCGGTCAGCGCCCGGCCGCTGTCGCATTGAATGCGGAAAGGGCGCTGGCCGAGGTCGAGCGCCGTGACATATTCGCTTTCGATGCGCGCGCCGACATGCTCGGCTTGCGCGCGCATCTGGTCCATCAGCCACGGGCCCTGGATCGGCGCGGCGAAGCCGGGATAATTCTCGACGTCGGTGGTGATCATTAACTGGCCGCCCGGCTCGAAGCCGCTGAGCAGCAGGGGTTCGACCATCGCGCGCGCGGCGTAGATCGCGGCGGTGTATCCCGCCGGGCCAGAACCGATGATGACGAGACGTTCATGGGCCGCGGAGGGGAGGGACATGCGAACCTCTTGGTCGAATCGGCGAACGCCCATTTCGCAAGCGCCAGCGAGAAAAGAAGAGGAAGACCGCCGCCATAGTGGGGCGCCGGAGCGATTCCGGCAATATGCGAGGCCTCGAGAATATCCAGCGCGTCGTGGGTCGCAAGCGCGCGCAAAATGTCGCGTCGTGCGCGGCGCGTTTCAAGGCGCTGGACGCTTCAGGCCTTGGCCGAGGGAATCGTGGACGCCGCGATTTTGCAGGTCTTTGAAACTGCGTTTTCGCAAAGCGGCGCTCCGGTCGGCCACGTGGGTCGATTGCCGAGCCGATAAGGTCGCGCGGGCGCTCGCGGCTCTGGAACGGCGTCCGCCGGAGGCTTCGGCGCGCCAAGTCGGCGCGATCGTCTCGGCCTGCGCCCTCGGCTATCTCGATCTGCGCTTCGAGGGGCTGTGGCGCTCCGCCCCTCCTCGTGCGGCGGCTTGGCTCGAGGCCTTTGCCGCCGGGGCTCCCGCGTTCGCAGCGACGCGCTTTCGCGCACGACGGGTGGCGCGGGAAACAACAAAAGCCCGGCGAGCTTCCCCGCCGGGCGCGAAAATCGAGAGCGATCGGCTCAGAACTTGTAGTTCAGGCCGGCGCGGATCAGCGACAAGTTCGTATCGTCCTTCAGCCCCAGATAGTTTTTGCTTTGGAGCGGCGCATAGAGATATTCGGCCTTGGCGGAGATGTTGTTGGTGAAGGCGTATTCGATGCCCGCGCCGATCACGCCGCCGCTACGCCAAGCGGACTGCGAACCGATCCCTGGAAAATTGACGCTCTCGTCCGCTCCGGCGTAGCCGCCCGTCACGAAGAGCAGGGCGCGGTCCAACGCGACGCCGGCGCGCGCGCGCGTCGTCAGGAGCGTGTCGATGCTCGTGCTGTAAGGGCCGGCGATATTGACGCCGTTCTTCGTCAGATTCGCCCAGTCCAGGTCGCCCTCCAAGCCGGCGACGAACTGGCCGATCTGATAATTATATCCGACCGTGCCGCCGACGAGGCCGCCCGCCGGATTGCCGAAATTCGAATTTGACCCCGTGCCAAAGCCGTAGCCGCCGTTCACGCCGACGTAAAAGCCCGTCCAGGTGAACGTCGGGGGGACGTAAACCGGCGCGGGCGCCGGGGGCGCCTTGCGGTTGGGCAGGTCGGCGGCCAAAGCGCTCGTCGCAACGCCCGCCATGAGCGCGGCCAACAGAAATTTCTTCATCGCAATCTCCTCGTTACAAACCATAACGGAGGGAACTCCAACCACCCCGCCGGCATGAAACTCATATATAGGAAATTTTGGCGGAAGTCTGTTGCCTTGATATCACAAGTCAGCCCGCCAATGTGGCGAGAATCTGGCAATAATCGGTAAGTAATTTGATTACAAATTGAGCAATTTTACGATCGTAGTGCAGTGCAATAACGTTACTTTATTCGACCATAACGCCGCTAATAGCCAAGACTAGGGGAAATGCAAACTGGTAAATAAATTATTTACGCCGAATTCTATCCTGAAAGTTGCCACATTCGTGCGGCCGATTTGTCCGCAAAAACCGTCGCGCCGCCACATTGGCTTCGACGGCGGTCGAGAAAGCCGGGAGGAAGAATATCCGCGCGAAGACAAAAAATGCGCGGTCGCGATCGGCGCCGGCGGGCTGATCGCCTGTCGCCGCTTCGTCGCGCGTCGGACATAAGAGGGAAAGATCGCCGCGCTCAATCCGCGGTCGGCAGTCGCCGCATGACGAATTCGATCTGGCCGTCCGCGCGTTCGCGCCAGAATTCGATTTCCGTCATGTAGGCGGCCTTGGGATAGCGCTCGAACCATTCGCGCGCTTTGGCGCGCGCTTCCGGACGCGGCAGGCAAAAGGATTCGCGCCGCCACATATCCGCGTCCGGACGCCGGTTCTGGCGCAGGGCGCGCCGTTTGGCGACGCGCGCGACAAGGTCGATGGGTCGGTCGCGTTCGATCGCCATTCCCGCCTCCTCGCCTCGATCCTAGCGCGCTCTCGGGCGCTTGGGGAGTCGCAAAGGCTTGGCGGCGTGGCTATATTCGATCGACGGCGTTAACGCCGGACGCGGCCGAGGAGCGCGCTCGGCAGGCGTCCGTCGATGAAGGCGAGACCGATGGCGATGAGCGCGAGGCCGACGAAATGGCGCGGCGCCAGACGCTCGCCGAGGATCGCCGCTCCGAGCAGAATCGAGGTGGCCGGCGCCAGCAGGGTCACCAAAACGACGTTGGTCGCGCCTGCGCCAGCGAGAATGCGGAAATAAACGATGTAGGCCAAAGCCGTCGAAAGCGAAGCGATGGCGATCACCGCGCCAGTCGCGGCGAGGCTTGGCGCGGGCAGATCCCAGGGGCGATCGACGATGAGGGCGAGGGGCGCCAACATCAGGCTCGAAGCGGCGATTTGTCCTCCCGCGACGTCGATCGGCGCGAGGCCGAGGCCGCGAAACCGCCGCGCGAAGATGCTCGCCAAGGCGTAAGACAGCGCCGCCGCGAGCGCCGCGAGCTCGGCCGCGACATTGTCGGCGAAGCCGCGCGCGAGGTCGGGCCCGATCATCCACGCCACGCCGATGAACCCGCAGAGGGCGCCGGCGAGCCTGCGCGCGTTCAGCCGTTCGCTCGCGGTGAGAAAATGCGCGGCGATCACCGTGATGACCGGCGTCGTCGCGTTCAGGATCGAGGCGAGGCCGCTGGCCAGACGCGTCTGTCCCCAGACGATGAGCGTGAAGGGAATGGCGTTGTTGAGCAGGCCGAGGACCGCGAGGGCGGGGGCGTTGGCGCGAACCTTTCCCGGCGACAAGCCGGTCAGCGGCGCCGTCAGCCAAAGCAGCGCGGCGGCGAGGCAAACGCGCGCCATCACGATGGTCAGCGGCGGCAGCTCCTTCACCGCGACGCCGACGAAAAAGAACGAGCCGCCCCAAAGCAACGAAAGCAGCAGCAACAACCCCCATTCGCCGGGCGTCATCGCGCGTTGGGGAACGGCGGCCATCGCATCGTCCTCTTTTTCGCCCCGGCGCGGGACATAGACGCCGGCGCGCGCTTTTGTCCGCCCGATTCCGACGATCGCTCGCGAAGGCGGAGGGTTCGACGATTCTCTCGGCCCGCCTATCGGCTTGCGTCCGTTTCCGCTCGCCTCGCCGGAACGGTCGCGCTCATTTGCCGGCGCGCAGGCGCGCCCATTCGGTTTGGACGGCGGCGGCGAGGCGCGCGTCATAGGCGCCTTCGGGCCACACGAGTTTCAAGATTCCGTCCTGGCCTCCCGCCTGCGCGTCGACGAGGCGAGCGGCGCGCGCGTCGCGGGCGGCGATATCGGGCCGCAGCAGGAAATCCAGCAACGCGTAGGCCTGGGCCGGATGGGGCGCGTCGCGCGGGATTGCGAAGGCGTCGATCGACAGCGCGCCGCCCTCCCTGGGCAAAGCGAAGCGGACGTTCACGGCGGCGCCGCCTTCGCGGCTGCGGGCGCTCGCGGCTTCCGCTTCGCCGGCGTCGCCGACGGCGAGGCACGCCGCGCCGCGCGCCAGAGCGCCGACGACGTCGGACGCCGGAAACGCGCGCGCGGCGAGTCGCGCGCGGCCGATCAGGGCGGCCGCGTTCTTGACGTCGCTCGCGCTCGCTCGAGCCGGATTTACGCCGAGCGTCCGCCAGGCCGCGATGAACAGCGCATCGCGCGAGTCGGGCAGGACGATGCCGCAAGCGGCCATTTTGCGCGCCTCGGCGGGCGCAAATACGCTCGTCCACGAGACCGGCGGCCCGCCGAGCCGCTTGGCGGCCTTCTCCGCGTCATAGACGAGTCCGGTCGCGAACCAGCCCACGGGGACCGCGTAAGCGCCGCTGGGGTCGTAGGCGGCGAGCTTGGCGGCGACGAGCGGCTGGATCGCGTGCGCGTCGGGAATCCGCGACTTGTCGAGCTTGCCCAAGGCGCCCAGGCCGATTTCGCGCGCCAGCGTCGGCCCGGAGAGGACGACGAGATCATAAGGTCCCTCGCGCCATCTGTCGGCGACATCAGCCGGTCCGCCATAGGCGTCGTAGGCGACTTGATAGCCGCTCGCGCGCTCGAATTCGTCGAGCGCCTGCGTGTCGAAATAATCGGCGAGCGCCAGCAGCCGCACGATTTTCGGCTTGGGCGCCGCGGGAGGGATGAACGGGGAAGCGCTCTCAGCAAACGCGCCTTGGGCGAACGCCATCGCCGCCGCCAGAACCAGTCGCCGGATCAAAAGATGCGCGCCGGAATAGCGACGGCGCTCGGACGATCGAGCGTCGCGTCGCGCTTGGCGAAACAAAAAGCGCACGACCGTTCGAATGGGATTCCCCGCGTAAAATCCCGACACCGGGATCGCCGCGTCGCCGCGTTCTTCGACCAGCCGGCGGCGGAACGCGACATCGTCCGCGCGCCTCAGACGCGACATCGCCTCGAAAACGCCGGCGCCGCGTTCGGCGAAAATCGAATTCATCGGACCCCTCGCATGCCGTGCGCCGCTTCGTTGTAGCATCGGCTCGGCAAGACGGAAAAGCTCGCGTTGCATCGCGGCGCGGCGCGTGACACCAAGGCGCATGGATCCCTTGGTCGCTCCAAGCGTCGAATGCCGCGCCGCGCTCGTCCTCGGCGGCGCGCGTTCGGGAAAAAGCCGCTACGCGCGGGCGCTCGCCGAGGCGAGCGCGCCGGATCGGCTTTATGTCGCGACGGCGTCGGCGGGGGACGCGGAAATGTCCGCGCGGATCGCTCGCCACCGAGCCGAGCGGGGGGCGGGCTGGCGGACGCTCGAGGAGCCCCTGGAGCTCGCCGCCGCGTTGCGTGCCGAAGCCCGGGAAGGCCGTGTAATTCTTGTGGATTGCGTGACGCTCTGGCTCAGCAACGTCCTCCTGGCCAACCGCGATCCAGCTGAGAAAATCGCTGATTTGGTTGAGACAATCGCCACGCTCGGCGGACCGGCGGTGTTCGTTTCCAATGAGGTCGGGGCGGGCGTCGTGCCCGCGACGAAGCTCGGCCGGGCGTTCCGGGATTGGCAGGGCCGGGCGAATCAGGAGCTGGCGAGCGGCTGCGACGCCGTGGCGTGGGTCGCCGCCGGCCTGCCGGTATTGCTCAAACCGGCTCCACGCCCAAATTTGCGGTTGCGCTAAGCTGCGAAAACCTGCGAAACCTCTGGCGACTCAATATAAGCCTGCGCTAGCATCCGCGCTATGCTGCGCTTGTTTGAACGCCGAACGTCGGCCGCTCCCGTCGCGCATATCGAAGTCGCGCACGCCGGGGAGGTGTTTCGCGTCGCCTTGAAGCGCCTGTCGACTTCCCAGCGATTCACCTTGCGTGTCCGCGCCGCCACCCGCGACGTCTTGCTGACGATGCCCTCGCGCAGCTCGCTCAGGTCGGCGCGCGAATTCGCCGAGCGCCACGCGGCCTGGATCGGCGCGCGTCTGGCGCGGCTGCCGCGGCCGGTCGCTTTCGCGCCCTCGGCGGTGACGCCGCTGCGCGGCGTCAATCACACCATCGTCCATCGTCCCGGCGAGCGCGGCGTCGTGTGGACGGAAATCGGCGCGCGCGGGCCGCTGATCTGCGTGAGCGGGGAGAGGCCGCATATCGCGCGCCGCGTCGCCGATTTCCTCAAACGCGAGGCGCGCAAGGACATCGAGGCGGCGGTCGCGCGTCACGCCAAGCGCCTGGGCGTCGCCCCGCGCCGCGTCACCTTGCGCGATACGGCGAGCCGCTGGGGCTCTTGTTCGTCGACGGGCGGGCTGAATTTCTCTTGGCGGTTGATTCTCGCGCCGCCGGAAATTCTCGACTATCTCGCCGCGCACGAAGTCGCGCATTTCGTCCACATGAACCATTCGCCGACGTTTTGGAAATTGACGCGTCGCCTCTTCCCCGAGACCGAAAGCGCCGAGGCGTGGCTAAGGGTCCACGGCGTCGGTCTGCATCGCTTTGGCGCGAGCGGGGATTGAAGCCGCTTTTGGCGACGCCCAAGAAATAAAGCTTCACGTATCGGCGCCTAAGCGCAACCCGCAACGCCGGCGAGCGATTGTCGCCAGACCCTCTCAGGTCTTCCTCAAGGGCCGCCCACAGGGATCAGACATGACAACTCGATCGAATCCGTTCCAGCAATTCCTGTTTTTGTTCCAAAAACTGAAAACCGCGGCCGGCGATCCGCGACGCCTTGCCGCGTTCTACGAAGAGAGCGCTGCGCTGCGCGACGCGGTGGCGGAGTTTCAGGACTATATTGGGCGCGGTGGCCAATTTGAACGCAGAATATTTCTAAGTGTCCGTCCAGAGACTTTTCGAGTCATTTGAGTCGGTTGTCGGCGGTGGAGAAAATCGCTTGAAGAGCCCGACTCTTTTGTGATTCCTTGCGTGGCGTCGATTCGTGAGGCGCCA
>JBEKAL010000070.1:0-14652 GCA_050015935.1 Roseiarcus sp. | reverse complement strand
CCCAACCCAAACGCGCCCGAAAACGCCGCGGCCGCCCAAGGCGTAGTGCCACGCCAACTTGAATTTCGCTGAAATGCCAGCGCAATCAATGATTTGCGAAAATCGGGTGTTCAACTCGGGTTTGGATCGTCGCTATTTGGTACAGTTGTGTCTATCCTTCTTTGTACATATCCATGTTGGGGCGCAGGTAATGATCGGGAACAACCAAATATTAAGTTAAGAAATGCTATGATAGGAAACACGACCGTCTCGGCAATTCCTAATGCAATTGTGCGACGTGAAGGGCAAGGGTCGTCTTTATCGACACCTAACTTAATTATTTGCTCCGCATCGTATACCCTGGAGGTACTGGATAGCCCATTGACGCAAGAATCGGCTCGAAATCTAGGATACGAGACGCATCTATGCAAACACTCGCGTTAATAGGAACTTTGATTTGTGTCGTCACCTGTACTGAAGTTGGGATTGGCGCAATCGTCGTGGTACCATCGATATTGTAATACGCAACCGCGTACACGATACCGATCAAAAATATCCGGCTCTGTCCGATATTATTTACATGTTTTCGTAAATCAACCCACCCAGATGGATTGTATATTAAGACGGGTGATCCGCTGGCACCAAACCATTCGGTAGTATCTATAACGAATTCTTTACGCCCTTGAAACTCAATATATGGCGCGGTCGCTGTACTTGCTCTATGAAAAATTGGTAAGTTATTTGTTTGATCCCAAAAATTCGCCGGGTATCCAATGGTAATGACGTCTTCAAGGGGTGTTAAGGAGTTTACGCCGGCGTTATCGGGTATTAAGGATTGATCAAATTGTGTAAAAAATAGAGGTCCACTGTCTATTATGGTCTTGTTAATCAGATCGGCAACGGGAACAATCGCTAAATCTACATTATTGTCAGGATGTTGTATAATACTGCGGCTCAAATCATTGATAACAATATCCACATGTTGAGAATAATCTGCCGACCCATCACTTTTGGCGCGGGTCAGAGTAAAAACGCATTGTGAAAATGGGGTAAGTATGTGGTGATCATCCAACGTCCCTAATACGTGTTTGTTTGTTACGATGGCACCAAAATTGCGACCATTTTGATTGAAGAACGCAAATATAAACGCGGTACCCGTGCTAATATGTGAGGCATCTATAGCGCAGCGTAACTCTACCGTGGCGTGCATCACCAATTCGGCCGGAACTAAATCTTTTGCAGTGATTGGGTTAGCGGGCGGAGACTCTTGCGCGGGCGCAGTAAGACCGATCACTGCAAATGCGGCCGTTAAGACAACGAGAGCCAGCGTTTCGATAATCTTCATAGCCGACCTCCTCCGATGCAGAGACGGGCAGAAGGGAATAGTACGCTTGTCGTATCCATAAGGAAACGGATGGGGCGCTTTCATGTAACCGCGTTGCGTGCCAATACCCCTTCCACTGCCGCGAAACCGGATGCGCCAGCGCGGCATTGATGACCATAAGGTACTGTTCGCCATTGGAAATGCGGCGGTTATCCTCACGCCAAGCCATTTCGGCGGCGTAGCTGCTGAGATACGCGCCGGCGATGCGATGGTGAATGCCAGTCTCGGCGCGACGGATGCGCGAGAAGAATGACTCCGCTTGATTGGTGCAAGCGCCTTCGTCTGAGTACGCCCATTCGTGATCGATGCGCTTGCTCAGGCGCCGCGCGCTATGGCCCTTCGCGCCGTTGACGAAGATCGCAATCGCGATGAGATAGTCGCGCAAGGGGAGCTTGCGGCTGGGGACACGCGACCATGGCGACGTCGAAATTCCTTCTCGAAGCGGGCGACGGCGCGCGCATTTTCGTGCGGCGCTGGGCGCCGGATGCGCCGCCGCGCGCGCTTGTTCAGATCGCGCATGGACTCGCCGAGCATTCCCGGCGCTACCAGGATTTCGCCCTGGCGCTGAACCGCGCTCGCATCGGCGTCTACGCCAACGACCATCGCGGCCACGGCTACACCGCCGAGCCGGGCGACCTCGGCTTCTTCGCCGCGCGCGACGGCTGGCGATTGTGCCTCGAAGACCTCTGGACGCTCGCTCGCCGCATCGCCGCCGACCATCCCGGCGCGCCGATTTTCTTTTTCGGCCATTCCATGGGTTCCCTGATGGGCCAGAGCTTCATCGCCGATCACGGCGAGGCGCTCGCCGGCGCGATCCTGTCGGGCGCCAACGGACGCCCGCCCGCCGCCGCCGCCCTCGGGCGCCTCATCGCGCGCTTCGAGCGCCTGCGTCTCAGCCCGCGCGGCAAGAGCGCGCTGCTCAAGAAGATGATGTTCGGCCAATTCAACAAGCCTTTCCGTCCCGCGCGCACCGATTTCGATTGGCTGTCGCGCGATCCCGCCGCGGTCGACGCTTATGTCGCCGACCCCCTGTGCGGCTTCGATTTCTCGACGCAGCTCGCGATCGACATGCTCGGCGGATTGGCGCCGCTGCTTGCGCCCGAGACCCTCGCGCGAATTCCCAAGGCCTTGCCGATTTACATCATCAGCGGCGCGCGCGATCCCGTCGGCGCCAATCTCGATAGCCTGATCGACGCCTATCGCGGCGCCGGCCTCGCGCCGACGGTGCGCCGCTATCCCGACGCCCGGCACGAACTGCTCAACGAGACCAACCGCGAGGAAGTCGAGGCGGAGCTGATCGCGTGGATCGAGGGTGCCCTGGCGAAGTCTTAAGGGGGGTGACGGACTCGTGCTCGCCGAAACGCCGGCGCGATCTCTGTTGGATTTTTCCGCCCAAGTCGATATGCGTGCGGCCGCGGCGCGACGGATCGAGCCCGCGCGACTTTGACGGGGAAAGCGGGATCGGGATGGCGGCTGACGGACGAAGCGGCGTCGCCGCGGGCGAGGGCGGGAATTTCAGCTCGCGCGGCGCGACCGGCGAACCGGGGGCGAGGCTCGTCCTGGCGCTGTTCGCCGCTTTCGTGGCGATCTGGACGGCGTATTTCGCCATCTCCGAAGCGCCGACCTCGATCCACAACGACATGGCGGAGGCCTATGCCTGGGGCCGGGAGTTCCAGCTCGGCTACAACCAGCACCCGCCATTCTGGGCCTGGATCTGCGGCGTCTGGTTCTCGGTCTTTCCGCGCGCCGGTTGGGCCTTCGCGCTGCTCAGCAGCCTCAACGCCGGCGTCGGGCTTCTTGGCGCGTGGCGACTGATCGGCCGCTTCGCCGAGGGCGAGAAAAGGTCGGCGGCGACGCTCCTGCTGCTGCTGACGCCGTTCTATACGTTCCTCGCCTATAAATACAACGCCAACTCGATATTTCTGTCGATCTGGCCCTGGACGCTCTATTTCTTCGTGCGATCCCTCGACGGCCGCGCCCTCTCCGACGCCGCTCTGTTCGGGCTGTGCATGGGTCTGGCGCTGCTGTCGAAATATTACGCGCTGATCCTGGCCGCGACCTGCCTGATCGCCGCGCTCCAGCATCCCTCGCGGTCGCGTTACTTCGCCTCGGCCTCGCCGTACCTTTCCGCGGGCGTCGCCGCGGCGCTGTGCGCGCCGCACCTTTGGTGGCTCGCGTCGAGCGGCGCGCCGCCGCTGCGTTACCTCTCCCGCGTCTCCGGACGCGGGTTCGACGAAGTCGCCTTCTTCGCGGCGACGGCGTTTTTCGGCGCCCTGGCGCAAAACGCCGTCGTCTTCGCGCTCGTGGCCCTCGTCGCCCGCACGCGCCCCGGCGAAGCGGCGGCGACAATCGGCGCGCATTGGGCGAGCGCGCGGTTTCGCCTGCTGACCATACTCGCGACGGCGCCGCTGATGCTGACGGTCCTCGCGGCGTTCGCGCTGCGCACCAAAATCTCGACCAACATGCTCATAGGGACCTTCAGCCTGATGCCGCTGCTGGCAATCGAAATCGCCGGAGCGCGCCGCATCGAGCGGCTGCGCGTCGTCGCCGCGAGACTCGCCGCGGCGCTGAGCCTGGGCGCGCTCGTCGCCTCGCCCGCCGTCGCGCTCTCCAGGGCGTGGCTCTCCAACGACGCCAACGACGTTCAGCCGCGCAAGGAGCTCGCGAAGGAAGCGACTCGTCTATGGCGCGAGAGGACCGGCCGGCCGCTGGCCTATGTCGCGGGAAGCGACCTCTACGACACCGGGGTCGCCTTCTACAGCCCGGACCGGCCGCACGGCTTCATCCATTTCGATTTCTTCCGCAACCGTTGGGTCACGCCGCAAGCCCTCGCCGAAAAGGGTCTGCTTTCGGTCTGCGTGAAGGACGACGCCGACTGTCTCGCCTCGACCGCCGCGCTCGCCACGGAGCGGGCGACGCGCACGGAAATGACCCTCGCGCACGAGTTTTTCGGCCACCGGGCCAAACCCGTGAGTTTCGTCGTGACGGTCATTCCCCCGCGCGGCGATTGATTTGCGCCGCGCCGCGGCTTAGGGCGAGGCCGTCTTGCCTTCCTTCTCCTTCATGCGCAGGAAATACAGCGTCGTGCCCGCGCTGGACCGTTCGATCGAGTCCCGGCTCGCCTCAATGGCTTCGAGCACGGCGATCGCGCGTTCGCGGGCGATGGGAACGCAAAAGTTCGCCGCATTATTGCGAACGGCGATGTTGGGGTGGTCGAGCATCGGCAGCAGCTCGGCCAAGGCGTCGCGGGATTTCAGCTCGTCGACGATGCCTCGCATCTCGCCGACGATTCGATTGCTCAACTTGACGTCGAACGGCTCGGATTCGCCGCCGAGAAAGCGCGTCGCGTAGCGGCGAATCCCGGCGTCCTCGAACCGAGCGACCAATTGCTCCGTCGACATGTCCTTCGGGGTCGGGCGCGCCGGCGGGCGCTTCTTGGCGCGCGCGCGCAGCGCCATCACGTCCTTGGTCGACAGGTCCGCTGTGTGCGCCGGGATCGTCGCGAGCGCCCAATCCGGATCGACGTCCATAAACGCCAAGGCGGCGCGGAACCGCACGTCGACGTTCTCGTGATCGAACAACAGACGCAGTTTTTCGATCGGCTTGCGCGCGCAGAGTTCGGCGCTGACCGCCCTGAGTTCCCGCATCATCTGGTCACGCTCCGGGGTCTTCGCCGGCCTGTTGAACCAGTACGTCCACATGCTGCTGAGACTCTTGGCGAGGCGAACAAATTCATCGATCAGTTCATCTTCGCTCAACAGAGCGTATGATTTCGCGTTCATTGCAGGATCCCATACCTACGTAACATATAGAGTCCGAAAGAGCGTTGGTCGTCGAAATCCAAATCGTCGACGAGATCCCTCAAAGTTTGTCCCTGCGAGCCGACAGGCACTTCACTGTTGAAATCCGCGGTGATTAGCTCGTGTTTCAATCTCGCAATATACACGATATTGCTCGGATCGTCGATCGTCGCGCGGCCAAACTTGGCGAAGGGCGTCTTCGCGACATTGTCGTCGTTCTGCTCGACGATGTGATGTCGCTCATAGCCGAGACCATTTTGCGCCGGCGGCGTCTGAAGCTCCTCCAGCGTCTTGGGCGGATCGAAATAGGCGTTGGTCTGCTCGATCGCGCGCTGCTCGCCGTCGTTGAGTTCCGAGGGCCCGAGTTGGTCCACAAGCTCCCATATGATCGCGGTCGCATCGGCGTACGGCCCGAACTCGGAGAGGCCCCCCTTCTCCGCGACAGCTTCCACCAAGTCCCGCAGCGCCTTGTTGAATCGCGGCGAGGGCCATGCGCGCATCCGGGACGTCACCTCCCGGACCTCGCGCACGACTTGCGCGAACCACCCCGGATTCGGCTTTTCGCCGGTGCGCGGGTGCTTGCTCGGATCCCAGTCGCCCTTGAGGAGGCCGCTCCGCGCGAGTTCCGCCGCCAGCTTCGCCCAATCGTCGACCGCCGGCGCGCCCTTTTCGAGCGGCGGCGGATCGGGAAATTGCAGCAGCACCGCGGCGATCCCCGCCAGCGCCAGGTCGCCGCGATCGAGCGCCCGCGCGACGGAAGCGAGTCCGCCGGCTTTCGCCGCGACGTCGATCGGCGAGCCGTAACGCGCCGTGAGTTCGTTATCGAGTTCCTCAGCCGGGCGGACGGACCAGAATTCGCGACCGAAGGAGTCTCGCTCCTGGCGCAGCAGCGGGACCGATCCGACAAACAGACCGTCGCGCCCGCAATGGACGCCTTCCGGCCGCAGACCGAACATTCGCATTGCAGGAAAATGCAGCATCCAGCCCTCGTCGTTGAATCTCCACAAGCATCCTCGATGAGAACATATCATGAACCTTCTATCGATTCAATTCATTGTCGCACGGAACTTTGGAGATTGTGGCGGCGACATTTCCGCGCAGGGCGCTTGGGGTCGCCACACCCCGTTCCATGAGTTTCGTCGTGACGGTCATTCCCCCGCGTGGCGGTTGATCGCCGCCCGGCCGCGTTTCGCCCGGCCGAGCGCGAGGCCGCCCATTGCCATGCCGCTCTTGCGCGTCTATTCGGGCGCGGGGCTCACGATTGAGGACGCGCCGAGGTGAACGACACGGAACCGCAGGTCGACGAGGCGCTCGCCCTCGGCCATGGGCTGAAGAAAGAGGAATACGCGCGTTTCGTCGCGCTGATCGGGCGCACGCCGACCTTCACCGAGCTCGGAATCGTCTCGGCGATGTGGAACGAGCATTGCTCCTACAAATCCTCGCGCCTGCACCTGCGCAAGCTGCCGACCAAGGCGCCGTGGGTCATCCAGGGGCCGGGCGAGAACGCCGGCGTCGTCGACATCGGCGACGGCGAGGCCTGCGTCTTCAAGATGGAGAGCCACAACCATCCCTCGTTCATCGAGCCCTATCAGGGCGCGGCGACCGGGGTCGGCGGAATCTTGCGCGACGTCTTCACCATGGGCGCTCGGCCGATCGCCTGCCTCGACTTCCTGCGCTTCGGCTCGCCAGGCCATCCCAAGACGCGCCACCTGACGGCGGGCGTGGTGGCGGGCATCGGCGGCTACGGCAATTCGTTCGGCGTGCCGACGGTCGGCGGCTCGGTCGGTTTCAACAAGCGCTACGACGGCAACATCCTCGTCAACGCGATGGCGGTCGGCGTCGCGCGCGCCGACGCGATTTTTTACGCCAAGGCGACGGGCGTCGGCAATCCGATCGTCTATCTCGGCTCCAAGACCGGGCGCGACGGCATCCACGGCGCTTCGATGGCCTCGGCCGCGTTCGAGGCCGACGCCGAGGAAAAGCGCCCGACGGTGCAGGTCGGCGACCCCTTCGCCGAAAAACTGCTGCTCGAAGCGTGCCTCGAACTGATGGCCTCGGGCGCGGTCATCGCCATTCAGGACATGGGCGCGGCGGGTCTCACCTCCTCGGCGGTCGAGATGGGCGCCAAGGGCGATCTCGGCGTCGAACTCGATCTCGACCGCGTCCCCTGCCGCGAGGCGGGGATGAGCGCCTACGAGATGATGCTGTCGGAGAGCCAGGAGCGCATGCTGATGGTGCTCCATCCCGAGAAGGCGGCCGCGGCGGAAGCGATCTTCAGGAAATGGGGCCTCGAGTTCGCGGTCATCGGCGAGACCACCGACACGAAACGCTTCGTCGTCAAACTGCGCGGCGAAGTGAAGGCGGATCTGCCGATCAGGCAACTGGGCGACGAGGCACCGCTCTACGATCGGCCGTGGACGCCGACGCAAAGAGCGCCGATTCTCGCGGCCGAGGAGATCGCCGCGCCGATCGCCAATCGCCACGCGCTGCTGAAACTCCTCGCTTCGCCCGATCTGAGCTGCAAGCGCTGGGTCACCGAGCAATACGACACGCTGATTCTCGGCAATACGATCGAAGGTCCGGGCGGCGACGCGGCGGTGGTGCGGCTCGGCGACGGGCCGAAGGGCCTCGCGCTGACGACCGACGCGACCGAACGCTATTGCGAGGCGGACCCGGTCGAGGGCGGCAGACAAGCGGTCGCGGAAGCCTGGCGCAATCTCATCGCGGTCGGCGCGCGCCCGCTCGCGCTCACCGACTGTCTCAATTTCGGCAACCCGGAAAAGCCGGAGGCGATGGGCCAGTTCGTCGGCTGCCTGACCGGCATCGGCGAGGCGGCGCGCGCGCTCGACTTCCCCGTCGTCTCCGGCAACGTCTCGCTCTACAACGAAACCAGCGGCGTCGGCGTTCCGCCGACGCCGACGATCGGCGGCGTCGGGCTGATCGAGGACGTGGCGAAGGCCGCTTCGCCGGCGTTCAAGCGCGAGGGCGAGGCCGTGCTGCTGATCGGCGGCGCGCCGGGCTGGCTCGGCCGCTCGGCCTGGCTGGCGACGATTCTGAAGCGCGAAGAAGGCGCGCCGCCTCCGGTCGATCTCGCGGCGGAACGGCGCAACGGCGAATTCGTGCTGTCGCTCGTTCGCGGGTCCAAAGTCGACGCCGTGCACGATCTTTCCGACGGCGGCCTGGCGGTCGCGCTCGCCGAAATGGCGATCGCGGGCGGGATCGGCGTCGCGATCGAGAAGAGCGCGGTCGAAGGAAGCGCGCACGCGTTTCTGTTCGGCGAGGATCAGGGCCGCTATGTCGTGACGGCGCGCGCCGAGGATTGCGAGGCGCTGCTCGCCGAGGCGCGCCGCGCCGGCGTCCCGGCGGCGCGGCTGGGGACGACGGGCGGAGGCGCCCTCGATCTGCCCGGCGAGCCGCAGGTCGCGATCGCGGCGCTCCGCGAGGCGTTCGAATCTTGGTTTCCCACCTATATGGATGGGCCGAAGGGAGAACGGGCATGATGAACTTCGTGGCGGTGAAGGCGCTCGCCGGCTTCAACTATATCCGCCCCGATCAGGTCGTCGGGATCGCCGCGTCCGACCCGACCAAGTGCACCATCTACTTGACCGGCGGCGTCATGATCCCCAGCTCGGAGCCGGCCAAGGACGTGATCGCCAAGTTGGAGGCCGCGACCGGGGATCGAGCGCGCGAACCGCAAGCGGAGACGAAATAATCATGGCGATGCCGATTGCCGAAATCGAGCGCCTGATCCGCGAGGCGCTGCCCGACGCGCGGGTGGAGGTCAAGGATCTGGCCGGAGACGGCGATCATTACGCCGCGAGCGTCGTCAGCGCCGCGTTCGTGGGCAAGAGCCGCGTGCAGCAGCACCAGATGGTCTACGACGCCCTCAAGGGCCGCCTGGGCGGCGAGTTGCACGCGCTGGCGTTGCAAACCTCGTCGGAATAGGCGGGCGCCCTACGCCTCCTGGCCGCCGAACCCCGCCGCCTCGATCGCCAGATGCGTCTTGTTCTGGAAGCTCGCGTCGTGGCCGCAAACGAGCAAGTCCGCCGCGCGCGCCACGGCGTCGCAGACCGCTTCGACCCAGGGCGTTTCGGACTTGGCGAAGTCGCCGAGCACGTAATGGTAGACGAGCGCCTTGTCGCCGGGGTGGCCGATGCCGAGGCGGACGCGTTTGTAGTCGTTGCCGATATGGGCGGTGATCGAGCGCAGGCCGTTGTGACCGGCGACGCCGCCTCCCACCTTGACCCTCACCTTGGCGGGAGCGAGGTCGAGTTCGTCATGAATGACGACGATCGCGCCGAGGTCGAGCTTGAAGAAGCGCATCGCCTCGCCGACGCTGCGGCCGGATTCGTTCATGTAGGTCTGCGGCATGATGAGCGCGACGCGCTCTTGACCGATCAGCCCTTCGGCGACGAGCCCCTGGAAGCGCGCGCGGAACGGACCGATGCGATGCGTCCGGGCGATCGCCTGCAAAGCCATGAAGCCGATATTGTGGCGGTTCTTGGCGTGGCGCGCGCCGGGATTGCCGAGGCCTGCGATGAGAAGCATGACCGCTCGCCTATGAAAAGCCCGCCCGCCTGGAGGGGCGGACGGGCCCGAGTTCATGGACCGGCGCGCGGTCGCCGCGTCACTTCTTGGCGGCCGGCTTGGCCGGCCTCGCGGCGGCGCCCTTGGCGGGGGCGGCGGCGCCCTTGGCCGGGGCGGCGACGGCGGTGGCCGGAGCGTCGGCGGCGGCGGCGGCCGGAGCGGCGGCGGCGGCGGCGGCCGGAGCGGCGCCCGAAGTCGCGGCGGCGGCGGCGGGAGCCTCGCCCGAAGTCGCGGCGGCGGCCGGCGTCTCTTCCTGGAGCACCGTGGGCGGCACGATGGTCACGACGGTGTAGTCGGCCTTGGTGTCCGCGGGCCGGCAGCCTTCGGGCAGCTTGATGGTCGAAACATGCACGGAATCGTGGAAGTCGAGACCGGTAAGATCGATGGTGATCGACTCGGGGATCGCTTCCGCCGGCGCCAGCAATTCGACGCTGTGCAGCACGAGATTGACCGCGCCGCCCTTCTTGAGGCCGGGCGAAAGCTCGCGATTGACGACATGCACGGGCACGCCGATGCGCACGCGCGACCCGGCCTTGAGCCGGAGAAAGTCGACATGCACCGGCTTGTCGGTGACGACGTCGAGCTGATAGTCGCGCGCCAGGACGCGCGCCTTGCGCGCGCCGATTTCCAGCTCGAAAATCGAGGTCAGGAAATGGCCGGAATAGACGTGCTTGTTGATCTCCTTGAAATCGACCGAGATCGGCTCGGCCTTCTCGCCGCCGCCATAGATGACGCCGGGCACGCGGCCTTCGCGACGAACGGAGCGGGCGGCCCCCTTGCCTGTCCCGCTGCGCGCCACGGCCGCGAGTTGTTTGATCGCCGCCATTTCGTGTGTCCTTCGAGTTGATCTGAGTTGATCGCGCCCTGCCTCCAGGGGTGTCGGAAACGGCGCGAAGCCGGGTTTATAGAGAAGGCGGGCGTGAAGAGCAAGATCGACGCCGGCTCGGCCGCCCAGGCGATGCCGGGCGTTTCGCCGGTCGAGGGTAAATTGCGCTTCGCGGACGATCTCTTCGCGCCGAAGGGCGAGCCGAGAGTCGAAGCGCCGCGGATCGGAGAAGCGGGAGCGGCGGCGGCGGGCGGCATCACCGCGTGTCACCGTAATTGCGTAATTGTAGATTCTTACGCGCGGCGACCAACAGTCGTATGAAAATCCCGAGCTTTTGCGGCTTGGGGTTGGCGACGTGAGCCGAGTAGCGGCGATCAGAAGCTGAGGCGGACGCCCGCGGTGAAGGCGGTGTTCGAGCTCTTGATGTAGCCGTCCGCCATGCCGCCGGTGACCTCGGAGTACGTAATGCCGGCATAGGTGTCGACGCGCTTGAACGGGCGATAATCGATGAGGAATGCAAGCAGTGGTTCCGTGCCGGCGCAGTTGCCGACCGCCTTCCTCAGCGCGTTGTTAGCCGGAGTGTTCGTGCCTTGGTGAGTGCCGGCGGGCGCGCCGGAGACGTTAACCGTGTTCGCTACGCAGGTCGAGCCGGAGTAGTTGTTCTGCCAGGCTTCGTAGTAGGCGGCCGCGATATCGAGGTCGCTGCGCAGGGCATACTTGGCGCCGCCCCACGCGACCTGCTGAATCTTGGGGTGGGTGTACGCCGTCGTGTTGATCGAGAAGGGATATACGCTGTTCGGCGCCACGGCGTAACCGCCCGCGGTTTCCGGAATGCCGTCCGGGAAGCTGGTGTCCGAGGGATTCGTGAACCGCTCGTCTAGATATCCGCCATCGAAGGTCAACTGCCCCCACGTGTACTTGCCGAATAGCGCGAACGCGTTGAGGTCGGCGAGCGTCGCCTTCAGATCGTTCGGGCCGATGCCGGGCGGCAGCGGCCCGCCGTAGGCGCTGAGCGCGATCGCGTCCTTGTCGTAGGCGTAGACGGCGTCGAACGAGAAGCCCGCGTAGTTGCCGCCGACGTCGAACTGATAGGCCTCCTTCGAGGCGTTCAATTCCTCCCAGCCGCCGACCTGGACCAACGCGCCGGCGTGGACGAGGTGGTTGTAGTCGTAAACATACTCCACGGAGGTGTTATAGCGCGCCGTTTCGGTGATGCCCGTGCCGAGGACCAGCGTCGCGTTGCCGGTAAGGCTGAACGCGTAGGCGCCGGCCAGCGGGTCATAGGCGAGCGAGTAGTTGTTGGCGAACGTTTGCTGGCGGCCCGCGGTCAGCGTGCCGTAGGTGGGGCTGGCCAGACCGAGGTAGGCGCGAGCGTTGTCGATGAGGCCGGCGCGACTCGAGTCGCCGCTCGAGGTCTGCCAATATTGCGGCGTGGTGTTGTTCTCGTGCAACGACGCCGGGCCGTTGGCGAACGCCAGCGAATACGGGTCAAAGCCGAAGTTGAGGTCGCCGATCAGGCTGATGTCGCCAATCAGCGGCTGCCTCAATTTGACGCCGAGATTGGATTGGCTGAGGCCGTTGGGCACCAACTGCCACATCGCCTTCTTGCTCTGCCTGCCGATGATTTCTTCGACGCCCAGAAGCCAATATTTGTTGAACGCCGCGCCGGCGGTCTCGTAGCCGAAGCCGACGTCGACTTGGCCGTAGAGGGTGAAGGGGCCCATGCTGAGCGGGCAATCCGTCGCTGTCGAGTCGAGCCATGTCCAGACGCTGGCGAAGCAATTGGCCGCCGGCGCCGGAGGGGGGGTCTTCTCGGCGGGCGCGTCGGCCGCCTGGGCGGCCGCCGCCAGAGCCAGAGTCGCGCCGCCAGCCAGGAGCATCCTCTTCAACGTTTTCATCGCGAACCCCATCGTCTGCTGACACGACCCTCGTCGCCGTCGACATCTCGCTCATTTCGTTTCTTGGAAGAGACGCACGCCGTCCCCTCTTGTTGTTTGCCTGAACGACCCCCGAGACGTTGTCAGCGTCTTCGCGCTGGCGGCTGGCTGCTGTGTATAGGGATGGGGATGCCGAGATTGGGATTGACGTAGGATTCGAACCGTTCCCGCCATTCGCCCCCGAGAGTGAGAAAAGTGGGGCCGAGCGTGCCGTCGCCGATCGGGATGAATTTGAACTTGTCCCAGATGTCCGGCTTCTTGTTCGCCTCCGGATGGGAGAAGTCGTCGGTGTATCTGAGGTCGTGATAGATGGGATCGGGTAAAGCCGGAGCCGCCGCCCAGGCGCCGTTAGCCCATGCCGATAGGCAGCCTGCGACGGTCAATCCGACCAGCCCGCGAACGCAACACGCCACCATGCTCGAATCCCCCCGGTGCGCGCGAGCCCCTAAGTCACGCTGCGCCCGACCATGGCATTTCTCGTGGGATCGAGCAAGGCGCATTCCCCGGCGCATCCGAAATTTCCGGATGGCCGCCTGTTCGAGCCAAACCTGCGACGGTCTAGGGTTCCTGGCAAGTCCGGATCGCCGACGATCGGTCGTCGGCGAGCCCAGGATGTTTTCAACAGCGCTCCTCTAGCACAGGAGCTATAGCAGTCCCGAGAGCAGTCCCGAGACGCCGCCATAGAGGCCCACGGCGGAGACGACGGCCGCGACGCCGATCAAGACCCAAAGATAGACCCCGCGCAGACGCAGCGGCTCCGGCAGCGCTTTCACCGCCAACGCCACGAGGAAGCCGATCACCAGCGGCATCAGGAGGGCGTTGAGAACCTGCGCCGCGATCGTGAGCCACACCAGGTCCGGCACGAACCAAACCAGGGCGGCGGAGCCGACGACGGCGGCCGCATAGACGCCATAGAACCATTTGGCCTCGAACGGATTATGTTCCAGGGAACGCCGGTAGCCGGCGACCTCGCCCACCCCCCAGGCCAGCGCCAGCGAGACCACGATTGCCGCCACCATGGAGGCGCCGAGGACGCCGGCGCTGAACACCACGCGTCCAAAATTCTCGCCGAGAAGCGGCGACAGCGCGCCGCTGATCTCGCCGACGCTGCTTAGGCCCGCGCCGCCGGAGGCCAGCGTCGCCGCCGCGGCGACCAGCACCGCTCCCGTCAAGCACTGGGTCAGCACCGCGCCGAACGCCGTATCCCAGCGGGCGGCCGTGAGGTCATCGAGCCGAAGCTTCTTGTCGGCGATCGCGGACTGTTGATAGAAGATCATCCAGGGATTGAAGACCGCCCCGATGATCGCCGCCACCATATACATGAATTCAATGTTGCGGAGCGGCAGGTCGAGCGCATCCCTAGCCAAGGTCGCGGGGCTCGGGTGCGCCGCCCAGGCGACGGCGAAAAAGGCGAGTTCGAACAGGCCGATGACGATCGCCGTCCGTTCCACCCGCCGGTAGGTGCCGGTGGCGACGACGGCGAGCAGCGCCAATGCGGCGAAGGGCAAGGTGAAGCTGCGCGACAGGCCGTAGAGTTCTCCGATCCCCGCCACGCCGACGAATTCGGTGATCAGCGAGCCGATCACCGCCGCCGTCAGGCCCGTCGTCGACAGGCACGCCCATCTGAAGCCGAACTGTTCCTTGATCAGTTCGCCGTGGCCGCGCCCGGTGTGGAGGCCGAGCCGCACCGTCAATTCCTGCACCATGTAGAGCATCGGAGTCAGCAGCAGCAACAGCGGCAGCAGCCGATAGCCCCATTGGGCACCTGCCTGCGCGCCGGTCACCACGTTGCCGGCGTCGGTGTCGGCCAGCATCACCAAGAGGCCGGGCCCCCAGACGGCGATCCATCCGAGCGGGGCGATGATTTTCGGTTGCGTTTCGGCTGCGCCGTCCATGCTGCTGACCTCTCTCTCGAAGCCTCGGAGGGTAAATGCGGATTCGTGCGAGTCAAGCAGCCTCTCATTCACCGTCTCGTGTTCATCCTGGCGTGGACATTGGCGGGAGGGATGTCGTACGATGTTGTGTGTTTAGGGGTGTGGCGAGGCGGGGGCGTTAGGACGGCGAGGGGATGGATTTCGTGCGTTTGACAGGCGAGAGGCGAAGCGGGTTTTCGCGCTCGGGGATGGGGGGGAACGATGT
>JBEKAL010000069.1:0-14748 GCA_050015935.1 Roseiarcus sp. | reverse complement strand
ATCTTCGAAGAGTTCAAGGGCACCGGCAACTCGGAAATCATCCTCGACCGCAAGGTCAGCGACAAGCGCACGTTCCCGGCGATGGACATCACCCGCTCCGGCACCCGCAAGGAGGAGCTGCTGGTGCCGCCCGACATCCTCAAGAAGATGTACGTGCTGCGCCGCATCCTCAATCCGATGGGCACGGTCGACGCGATCGAGTTCCTGCTGGGGAAATTGCGGGAGACCAAGACCAACGCGAATTTCTTCGAATCGATGAACACCTGATCGTCCTGAGGCTCCGCCGTGCCCGAACCCGCCGCCGAAGCGCTCGGCCAGCTGCGCGTCGAGATCGATCGCATCGACGCGTCGATGCACGCGTTGCTGATGGAGCGCGGGCGCATCATCGACCGGCTGATCGCGATCAAGGGGCGCGACGGCGGCGGATCGGCGTTTCGGCCGGCGCGCGAAGCCGCGATGATGAGGGCGCTCGTGGAGCGTCACGAAGGCCTGCTGCCGCTCGACACGGTCGAGAGCATCTGGCGGATCGTCATTTCGACGTTCACCTACGTGCAGTCGCCCTATAGCGTGCATGTCGACGTCTCCCGCGGCGACGCGCCGATGCGCGATTCCGCGCGCTTTCATTTCGGTTTCACCGTGCCTTGCGTGCCGCACCTGAGCGCGAACGGCGTGATCGGCGCGGTGGCGGCGGCGGCCGGCGATCTCGGCATGTTCGCGCTCGACGGCGGGCCCGGCGCCGGCGCGTGGTGGATGCGTCTGACCGCCGCCGATGCGCCCAAGATCATCGCGCGCCTGCCTTTCGTGGAACGGCCCGACCATCCCGCGGGGGCGCCGATCTTCGTCGTCGCCAAACCACTGGCCGACGGCGCCGCGCGCGACGTGGTGCTCGAGGCGGTGACCCTCGACCGATGGCGCGGCGACTATCCCCAGGCGATCGGAGCGCTGGCGGGCGAGATCATCGGCAACGCCGCCAACGGCATGGGCCTGTCGCTGCTGATCGCGCGCCCCGGCGGCCTGCCCGAAGGCGCGGCCGGCCTCGCCCTCCGCGGGGCGGGCGCGAGCGACGTGCGCAGCCGCGAGGTCGGCGCGCACGCCGCGCGCTTCGACGGATCGAAATTACGCCCACGCCGGGCTTGAGGAATCAACGAGGAAACGATGTCCGCATCAAAGTCTTTGCGACCGCAACCGCGCGCCGAAATCATGGCCATCGACGCCTATCTTCCCGGCAAGAGCGGCGTCTCCGGACTCGCCAAGGTCCATAAGCTTTCGTCGAACGAATCGCCTCTCGGCCCCTCGCCGCGCGCGATCGAGGCGTTCCGGGCGAGCGCGGATCAGTTGGCGTTTTATCCCGACGGCTCGGCGAGCGCCCTGCGCGACGCGATCGGGCGGCGCTACGGGCTCGACGCCGAGCAGATCATTTGCGGCAATGGCTCGGACGAACTCATCTCGCTCATCGCGCACGTCTTTCTTCGCCCAGGCGACGAAGGGCTGTACAGCCAATACGGCTTTCTCGAATACCCGATCGCCATCCGCGCCGCGGGCGCGACGCCGGTCGCGGCGAAGGAAACCCGTGAGACCGCGGATGTCGACGCGCTGCTCGCCAAAGTCGGCGCGCGCACCAAGATCGTCTATCTCGCCAACCCGAACAATCCGACCGGCACGTACCTGCCGTTCGCCGAGGTCAAGCGGCTGCACGCGGGGCTGCCGGCGGACGCGCTGCTCGTGCTCGACGCGGCCTACGCCGAATATGTCGCGCGCAACGACTATGCCGCGGGGATCGAACTGGTGGCGACATCCGAGAATGTCGTGATGACGCGCACGTTCTCGAAAATCTACGCCCTGGCGAGCTTGCGAATCGGCTGGGCCTATGCGCCGGCGCCGATCGTCGCGGCGCTCAATCGCGTGCGGCCGCCATTCAACGTCAACGGCGCGGCGCTGGCCGCGGGCGTCGCGGCGATCGGGGACGCGGCCCATGTCGACGCTTCGGCGGCGCACAATGCGCGCTGGCTGCCGTGGCTGAGCAGGGAGATTTCCGCGCTGGGGATCGATGTGACGCCGAGCGTCGGCAATTTCGTGCTGTTGCGATTGGCCCGCGAGAACGGCCGAACGGCCGCGGACGCCGACAATTTCTTGAGCGCGCGCGGCTTCGTGCTGCGCTCGGTCGCGGCCTACGGTCTTCCCGATTGCTTGCGCCTCACGGTGGGAACTCAAGAGGCCAACGAAGGGGTCGTGGCGGCGCTGGCGGAGTTCATGAATGGCCGGCGCCGTGAAGGATAGGCTCGGGCCCGCGCTCGCAACGCCGCTGTTCGAGCGGGTCGCAATCATCGGAATCGGCCTCATCGGGTCGTCGATCGCGCGCGCGGCGCGCCGCAAGAACGTCGCGAAAACGATCGTGATCGCGGACAGCTCGCGCGAGGCGCTCGACCGCGCGGCCGCGCTCGGGCTCGCGGACGAAGTCGCCGCTTCGTCGGCCGAGGCGGCGGCGGGGGCGAATCTCGTGATTTTCTGCGTTCCCGTCGGCGCCAATGAGGCGCTCGCGCGCGAAATCGCGCCGGCGCTGAAGGCGGGCGCGATCGTCTCCGACGTCGGTTCGGTGAAGGGCGCGGCGATCGCGGCGATCGCGCCGAATCTTCCGGCGGGCGTGCAACTGGTTCCGGCCCATCCCGTGGCGGGAACGGAGCAATCGGGGCCCGACGCAGGGTTTGCGACGCTGTTCCTCAACCGTTGGTGCATTCTCACGCCTGCCGAAGGCGTCGACCCGAGCGCCGTTGAACGCGTGCGCGCGTTTTGGCAGGCCGTCGGATCGAATGTCGAGGTCATGAACGCGGCCCATCACGATCTCGTGCTGGCGATCACCAGCCATGTGCCGCATCTCATCGCCTACAACATCGTCGGCACCGCCTATGATCTCGAAGAGGCGACGCGCTTGGAGGTCATCAAATTCTCCGCCGGCGGCTTTCGCGACTTCACCCGCATCGCCGCCTCCGATCCGACGATGTGGCGCGACGTGTTCCTGAACAACAAGGACGCGGTGCTGGAGGCGCTCGGCCGTTTCAACGAGGACCTGACGGCGCTGCAGCGCATGATTCGGCGCGGCGACGGCGAAGGGCTGTTCGCCCTGTTCACGCGCACGCGCGCGATCCGGCGCGGCATCGTCGAGCAGGGGCAGGAGACCGCCGCGCCGGACTTCGGGCGCCGGGCCGCCGAGGACGCCGAATCCGGGACATGAGGAGATGACGACGCGGGCAGCGGAAACGCCGCACGATCTATGGGTGTTCGGCTACGGGTCGCTGATGTGGCGGCCCGACTTCGTTTATGACGAGCGCCAAAAGGCCTTGCTGCGCGGCTGGCGTCGTCGGCTCTGCATCTATTCTCATATTTATCGCGGCACGGCCGATCGGCCGGGGCTGGTGCTCGGGCTCGATCGGGGCGGCGCGTGTCACGGCGTCGCCTTTCGCGTCGATGCGTCGGCGCGCGAAGCGACGGTGCGCTATCTTCGCGAGCGGGAATTGGTGACGGCGGTCTATTTGGAAAGGACGGTCCCGGTCACGCTGAGCGACGGCCGGCGCGTGTCGGCGCTCGCCTATGTCGCCGACCGCGCGCATCGGCAATATGCCGGAATCATGCCTCGCGACAGGCTGCTGAGTCTGGTGCGGCAGGGCGTCGGGCGGTTCGGCGACAACGCCGAATACGTGATCAACACCCGCGACCATTTGCGCGAACTCGGCATCGTCGACAGCCAATTGGAATGGCTCACCGCTCAGCTGCGCGCCGCGTAAGGAGCGGCGGCCGAAAGGTCGTCGAGCGCCGCGCAGCGTTCGGCGGACGAGGCGGCGAGAAGATGCAGATGGAATTCCAGGCGTTCGCCGACATTGGCCAACGACTTGGCCGCGCGCGCGAGGACGGGCTCCGGGAAGACGCCGGTGTCGGCGAGCGCCAGCGGCCGGCGCCGGCCGTCGACGCCGACCGAGGCGGCGATCAACACCGCGTCGCAATAGGCCGGACAAGCGCGCGCGTCGTAAACGGAGACGATGTAGCGACGACCGGACGCCCCCCGCCAGGAACAGAAGCGCGGGGACAGGGTCTCGCCGGTCAGGGCGGCGAGCGGCTCGCCTTCCGTCTCGGCCAGCAATGCCGCCGTCGAAGGCGCCGGCTCGGGCGACCGTTCGGCCTTACGCGCGGGCGCGTCGGCGGAGCAGGGGCGAACGGCGTCGAAAAACGCCAACATCGAAGCGTCTCCAGGCGAGCGGCATGGAACAAAACTAGAACAAACATCGGATTCCGTCAAGCGTGTTGTCGCGCGTCGTTGGCCTTGGCGTCGTCGATCGCGGCGGCGCCGGCGATCAGAACCGGCGCCAGGCGGGGATCGGCCGCGACAGCTTCGGCATTGAGGCGACGGCAGGCGGTCTCGATCGTCGCCTGCAGGCGTTCGGCCAAGGCGTCGCGCTCGAGGCCGGGCGGAATCGGCGGCAAATATTCGATCACGGCCACGCCCGGGCGACGGGTGAAGCCGCGCCGGCCCCAGAAGAGGCCGGTGTTGAGCGCGACGGGGAGACAGGAAGCGCCCGTTTCCGCGTAGAGCGCGGCGACGCCGAACTTGTAGCGCGGCGGCGCGCCGGGCGGGCGGCGCGTGCCCTCGGGAAAGATCAAGACCTGCCGGCCGGCGCGCACGACTTCGCGCGCCTGGGCGATGATCTGGGCGAGCGCGCTGTGGCCGCGGCCGCGGTCGATCGCGATCTGGCGGGCGGCGACGAGATAGAGCCCGAACAGGGGGATGAACAGGAGCTGCCGCTTGAGCACGATCGCGAAGTCGGGCGCGTAGGGGAGCAGCGCGAAGGTTTCGAGGAGGGATTCGTGTTTGGCGGCGAGGATGTAGCCGCCCTTGGGAATGTTGTGAAGGCCGCGATACTCGATGCGCAGACCGCAGATCGTTTCGAGCAGCCAGCGCGAGCTCGAACTCCACAGCCGCGCCAGGAGGAAAACGCCGTGGCGACCCCGGAGAATCAACGGCAGGCCGAAGATCATCAGCGCGATGAGGTTGAGGTAAAAGGCGAGGTTGAAGGCGAGCGAACGCAACGCGGTCATGGCGGTCCGTCGGTTGAGGTCGGAAGGGCGGCCGGTGCCGAGGTCGCTCATAGCAGGCGCCGCAGTTGCCGGAAGGCGATTTTGCGCGAGAGAAGGCCGGTGAGCGCGGCGATGGCGAGGCAAATCGCGAGAATCGCGGCGTAACCGAGCAGACCGAGCGCGAAAGCGCCGAACAGCGCGGCGATTTCCTCGCCGCCTGCGGAGCGGCTCCGCCATGTCGAGAGCGCCGCCGCAATGGCGAAGAACAGCGCCGCCGACACGCCGCCGATCGCCGCGCCCTTGAGCCCCAGCCCCAGGAAATGCCCCTGGAACTGCCGCGCGATATAGGAATCGGCGGCGCCGACGAAATGCAGCACTTCGATGATCTCGCGGTTGCCCGCCATGGCGCCGCGCGTGGCGAAGCCGATCGCCGTCGCCATCGCGAGGATCATCAACGCGAAGAGGGCGGCGGCGAAGACGACGACGGCGTCGGCGAGCGTGTCGAGGCGCGACAGCCATAGCCGGTGATCGTCGAGACTGGCGCCCGGGGCTCCGGCGGCGAGCGCGGCGCGCAGCGGCTCGAGATCCTCGCGATGTCCGCTGCGCATGTGAACGACGATCAGGCGAGGGATCGGCAATTGCCCGAGATCGAGGCCGTCGCCGAGCCAGGGCGCCAGCAGCTTTTCCGAGTCGGCTTTGGTATAGGCGTGGACGTCGGCGACGCCCGGAGCGCGCGCCGCGATGTCGGCGGCCGCGGCGACGAGCGCCTCGATGTCGTCGCCGGGGCGCGGCTTGATCTGGATGGTGACGTCGCGCGCGACGTCGGCGCGCCAGCCCTGCGAGGCCTGGGCGACCAGAATCGCGCCGCCGGCGGTGAGGCAGGCGAGAAACGTCATGATGGCGATGACGACGACCAAGGCGCGGCCGGCGATCGAATCGGAGGGAATCAGCGGCATATCGCGCTTGAGCTGCGAGTCCGGGGGCAGAGCCGGCGGGAGCGGTTCATTCATGGCGAATCGCCCTCGAAAATCTTCAATTGTCCGTCGCCGACGACGAGGCGTCGGGCGTAACCGAATTGATCCATCAGCGTCAGGTCGTGCGTGGCGATGACGACCGTGGTGCCCGATTTGTGCAATTCGACGAACAGCCGCAACAGGCGGCGCGCGAGGGTGGGATCGACATTGCCGGTCGGCTCGTCCGCGAGCAGCAATTCCGGCCGCACGATGAGGGCGCGCGCGATCGCCGCGCGCTGTTTCTCGCCGCCGGAGAGCACCGGCGGCAAGGCGTTCATCCGATCGCCGAGGCCGACCCAGCGCAGGAGTTCGACCACTTCGGCGCGATAGCCGCCTTCCCCGCGGCCCATCACCCTGAGCGGCAGCGCGACGTTTTCGTACGTCGTGAGATGGTCGAGCAGGCGAAAATCCTGGAACACGACCCCGATTCGCCGCCTGAGCGCCGTGATCGCGTCCTTGTCGAGTTTGGCGGCGTCCTCGCCGAAAATGTGGATGGCGCCGCGCGTCGGGCGAAGCGACAACAGCATCAGCCGGAGTATCGTCGTCTTGCCGGCGCCGGACGGCCCGGTGAGGAACTGAAAGCTTTGCGGAGCGACGCCGAAATTGAGGTCGCGAACGACCTCGGCGCCCATGCCATAGCGCAAGCCGACATTCTCAAAGCGTAGCAACGACGATCCCTTGCGGATGAGCGCTTAACGCGGCCTTAACCATGAACGCGACCAAATGCCAACCTTTCTCGCGGGGGGCCGGAGCGAGGCTGATTCGCCATGTTCGTCGTTTGCAAGACCTGCGGCAATTCATACCACATTCCCGACGAGATTCTCGGCGACGAAGCGTGGCGATTTCGCTGCGCGGGATGCGGCCGATCCTGGGAGCTGCGGCCGCGTCCGACGCTGGCCGCGTCCTGGGCCTCGACGCGCGGCGAGCCGGCGCGGCTCGATTGGGCGCCGGTGCCTAACTCTAAGCTGGCGCGGCGTCTGGCGCGCCTCGCGCGCAAACTCGCCGCCGCGCTCGCCGCCGCGAGCCTGCTGGCGGGATCGATGACGGCCATCGGCGCGCGCGAATCGATCGTCGCCGCCGTTCCGCTCGCGGCCGACGCGTACGCGGCGATCGGCCTTCCCGTGAACTCGCGCGGCCTCGGAATCGAGAATTTGCGGGCGAGAATCGGCGTGAGCGACGACAAGAGAGTTCTCGTGGTCGAGGGCGCCGTCGTGAACCGGCGCGAGGGGGAGACCGCCGCGCCCGACTTGCGCATCGCCTTGCGCGCGGCCGATGGCCGCGAACTCTATGTCTGGACGACGCGTGCGCCGAAGAATCGGCTGGCGCGCGGCGAGCGCGTCCGCTTTGCGGCCCGGCTCGCCACGCCGCCGGAGGGGGTCGAGGACGCGCTGGTGAAATTCGTCGGGCCGGGGGATAAAGTCGCTCCCAACCCGGAGGGATCATGAGCGGCGCGAGACAAGTCAAAGTTTTGTTCGAGGAAAAGGCGATCGCCGAGCGAACGGCGGGGTTGGCCGCCGAAATCGCGAGGGCGGAGCCGAAGGACCTTCTGGTCGTGGCGATCCTCAAGGGTTCGTTCATGTTCGCGGCCGATTTGCTGCGCGCGATGCATCGCATCGGCCTCGAGCCGCATGTCGAGTTCTTCCAGCTGTCCAGCTATCGCAGCGGCACGGTGTCGTCGGGAGCGGTGACGATTCTTCGGGACCTCGAATCCTCGATCAAGGGCCGCGACGTCGTGCTGATCGACGATATTCTCGAATCCGGCCGTACGCTGGCCTTCGCCAAGGATTTGCTGGTCGCGCGCGGCGCGCGGCGCGTCCTGGTGTGCGCCCTGCTGGACAAGCGAAACAAGCGGCAGGTCGCGATCGAGGCCGATTTCGTCGGCTTCGTCTGCCCCGACCTCTTCGTCGTCGGCTACGGCATGGACGTCGCCCATTCCTACCGGGAATTGCCTTTTATCGGGCATGTCGTCACCGAGGCCAATTCGAAGTGACGGCGAGCGGGGCGCGCGTGTTCGAGAGCGTCTACCAGTCCTTCGCCGAACTCGGCGGCCCGGCTCACGGCGCGGCGCGGGTCGCGGCGCTGCGCGCCGAACTGGCGGCGCGCGATCTCAATGGTTTCGTCGCGCCGCGCGCCGACGAGCACCAGAACGAATACGTTCCCGCCGCCGCCGAGAGATTGCTGTGGCTGACCGGGTTCTCCGGCTCGGCCGGCTTGGCGATCGTGCTCGAGAACGCGGCGGCGATCTTCGTCGACGGGCGCTACACCGTTCAGGCCGCGGCGCAAGTCGACCCCGCCGTGTTCGCGGTGCGCCATGTCGTCGATGAGCCGCCGAGCGCCTGGATCGAGGGGCGCCTCAAGCCGGGCGAACGCCTTGGTTACGACCCGTGGCTGCTGACGCCGGAAATGGTCGAGCGCTTGGGGAAGGCGTGCCGCGCCGCCGGCGGCGAACTCGTCGCCCTCGACTCGAACCCGATCGACGCGATCTGGACCGACCGGCCCGCCGCGCCGCTCCGCGCGGTGAGCGCGCATCCCGCGCGTCTCAGCGGGGAAAGCGCAGGGGCAAAAATCGCCCGCGTCCGCGCCGCTCTCGGGGGAAAAGACGGCCTCCTCGTCAGCGACGCGCACGACGTCGCCTGGCTGTTCAACATCCGCGGCGCCGACGTCGCGCATACGCCGCTGCCGCTGAGTTTCGCCTATCTGCCGCTTGAGGGGCGCCCGACTCTGTTCGTCGACGGACGCAAATTGTCGAAGGCGATGCGCGCGCGGCTGTCGGCGTTGGCGGAGATCGAAGAGCCGGATCGTCTCGTCCCCTTCATGGCGAGCCTCGGCGCGCGGGGAGCCCGCGCGGCGTTCGACGTGGGAAGCGCGCCGGCGCGCCTTACCCAGGCGCTGGAGGCGGCCGGCGGCGCGGCGATTCTCGGCCCCGATCCGATCGCGCTGATGAAGGCGGTCAAGAACAAGGCCGAGCTCGCGGGCGCGCGCGCCGCGCACCTGCGCGACGGCGCCGCGATGGCGCGTTTCTTAAGCTGGTTCGACCGCGAGGCGACCAAGGGCGAGCTGAGCGAGATCGCGGCGGCGGAGGCGTTGGAGACGTTTCGGCGCGAAACGGGAGCGCTGAAGGACATTTCGTTTCCCACCATCTCCGCCGCCGGGCCGCATGCGGCGATGCCGCATTATCGCGTCAGCGAGGCCTCGAACTCAGCGATCGGCCGGGGGATTTTCCTCATCGACAGCGGCGGCCAATACCAGGACGGCACCACCGACATCACCCGCACGATTGTCGTCGGCCGCGCGACGGCCGAGATGCGCGACCGCTTCACCCGCGTGCTCGAGGGCCATATCGCGATCGCGCGCGCGGTATTCCCTTTAGGGACGAGCGGCGCGCAGATCGACGCCTTCGCGCGCGAGGCGCTGTGGCGCGCCGGGCTCGATTTCGATCACGGCGCGGGGCATGGCGTCGGCTCGTACTTGAGCGTCCACGAGGGCCCGCAGCGCATCGCCAAGACCGGAACGGCGGCGCTTGTCGCGGGCATGATCGTCTCCAACGAGCCGGGCTATTACGCCGCGGGGAGGTTCGGCATTCGCATCGAGAATCTCGTCGTCGTCGAGGAGCGCGCGATTCGCGGCGCCGAGCGGGCGATGCTGGGCTTCGACACGATCTCGCTCGCGCCGATCGATTTGCGCCTCGTCGAGCCGAAGCTGCTGGACAAAGAGGAAATCGCCTGGCTCGACGCCTATCACGCGAGGGTGCGCGAAGCGATAGGGCCGCTGGTCGACCGGGAGACGCGCGCGTGGCTGAAGCAGGCGACGCGACGGGTGGGGTGAGGCGGGCGGTTAGAGCCGTTTCCGATTGAATGGAATCGGCGCCGTCATTGCGAGGAGCCCCAGCGGGGCGACGAAGCAATCCATGCCGCCGCTAGAGCGCTTCCCCCGGTGGATTGCTTCGTCGCTGCGCTCCTCGCAATGACGGATCAAGCCGAGTGGAATCCGCGCTACCCCCGCAATTTTCTGACATGCGCGATCAGCCCCGCCGTCGAGGGATCGAGCGCGCTGAGGTCGGCGTTGGGCGAGGCGACGATCGGGGCGAGGCGCGAGGCGAGTTCCTTGCCGAGTTCGACGCCCCATTGGTCGAAGGGATTGATGTCCCAGATCGCCGCTTCGACGAACACCTTGTGCTCGTAGAGCGCGATCAGGCGCCCGAGCGTGCGCGGCGTGAGCTGGGCGTACAGGAAAGTCGAGGACGGCCGGCTGCCGGAGAACGTCTTGTGCGGGGCGAGGCGCGCGGCGTCCTGAGCGCTGGCGCCTTGATTGACCGTGATCATCTGGGCCTCGGCGCTGGTGCGCCCCCGCATCAAGGCTTCCCCCTGCGCCAGGCAATTGGCGAGGAGCAGGTCGTGGTGATGCGCGTCGGCGTGGGTCGGCGTCGCGGCGACGAGAAAATCGATCGGCACGATTTCCGTGCCCTGATGCAACAGCTGGAAGAAGGCGTGCTGGCCGTTGGTGCCGGGCTCGCCCCAGATGATCGCGCCGGTGGCCAGGGCCACGGGCGCACCGTCATGGCGCACGCTCTTGCCCTCGCTCTCCATCTCCAGTTGCTGGAGATAGGCGGGAAAGCGCGCGAGGCGCTGGTCGTAGGGGATCACGGCCTGCGCGGCATGGCCGAGAACGTCACGGTTCCAGACGCCGAGGAGCCCCATCAGCATCGGAATGTTCTTTTCGATGGGCGCCTCGCGGAAGTGCCGGTCGACGTCGTAGGCGCCTTGGAGGAACTCCAGGAAACGCTCGGGACCGATCGCGACGGCGAGCGGCAGGCCGATGCTCGACCAGATCGAATAGCGCCCGCCGACCCAGTCCCAGAAGCCGAAGACGCGGCTCGCCTCGACGCCGAATTCGGCGACCTTGTCGAGGCGGGTCGAGACGGCGGCGAAATGGTCGGCGACCGCGCCCTCGCCGAGCGCGTGGACGATCCAGGCGCGCGCGGTCTGCGCATTGGTCATCGTCTCCTGCGTGGTGAAGGTCTTCGAGGAGACGATGAACAGGGTGCGCGCGGGATCGAGCCCGCGCAGCGTGTCGGCGATGTCGGCGCCGTCGACGTTGGAGACGAAATGCGCGCGCAAGTTGGCCGGCGCAAACGGGGCGAGCGCGCGCGTCGCCATCGCCGGTCCGAGGTCCGAGCCGCCGATGCCGATATTGACGAAGTCGGTCATCGGTTGGCCGAGGGCGCCGCGCAGGCGCCCCTCGCGCACGTCGGCGGCGAAGGCGAGCATCTTGGCGCGCTCGGCCTCGACGTCGGGCATGACGTCGCGCCCTTCGACGAGAACAGGCTGGCCGGAGAAGTTGCGCAAGGCGGTGTGCAGCGCCGCGCGCCGTTCGGAGGCGTTGACGAGATCGCCGCGGAACATCGCGTCGCGTTTGGCCTCGACCTCGGCCGCCCTGGCGAGCCTGATCAACAGGTCGAGGGCGTCGGCGTCGATGCGCTGCTTGGAATAGTCGTAGAGAAGATCGTCGAAGACGACGTGAAAGCGCTGGAAGCGGCTTGCCTCGGCGGCGAATTGCTCGCCGATCGGGCGCGCGAGAACGCGCTCGCGACACGCGGCGAGTTCGGAGACCATGGCGGAAAGCGGCGTCTGCGTCATCGACCTTTCCCTTTTTCGTCGGGCGCTCTATGCGTTCGGCGCGCCCCCTGCCCGGCGCCGAGTTTGCTTCATATGCCGCCTCAATTGCAATTGCGAGACATCCGCCTGAACTTCGGCGGCGCGCCGCTGCTGGACGGCGCGGAACTGACGATTTCGCCCGGCGACCGGATCGCGCTGGTCGGGCGCAACGGCTCGGGCAAATCGACGCTGCTGAAGATCGCGGCCGGCGAAAGCCTCGCCGACGATGGCGTGCGCTTCGCCCAGCCCAACGCGCGCCTGCGCTATCTGCCCCAGGAGCCCGACCTGACCGGCTACGAAACGACGCTGGACTTCGTGCTCAGCGGCCTGGGGGAGGAGGTCAATCCCTACCGCGCGCGGGCGCTGATGGACGATCTCGGCGTCGACCCGCGCGTCGATCCCGCGCGCTTGTCGGGCGGGGAGGCGCGCCGTGCGGCGCTCGCCCGGGTCCTCGCCCCCGATCCCGATATTCTGCTGCTCGACGAGCCGACCAATCATCTCGATCTCGTGGCGATCGAATGGCTGGAAAGGCAATTGGCGGCTTCGCGCGCCGCCTTCGCGGTGGTCAGCCACGACCGGCGGCTGCTCGCCGATCTGACGCGCGCCACCGTTTGGCTCGATCGCGGCCGCACGCGCCGGCTCGATCAGGGCTTCGCCGCCTTCGAGGCTTGGCGCGACGCCAGGCTCGAGGAGGAGGAGGCCGAGCGCCACAAGCTGGACCGGCGCATCGTCGAGGAAGAACATTGGCTGCGCTACGGCGTCACGGCGCGGCGCAAGCGCAACATGCGCCGAGTCGACGAATTGGCGGCGCTGCGGCGCGAGCGGCGCGAAGCGCGCCGCGCCGAGGGCGTCGCGACGATGATCGCGCAGGACGCGAAGGTCTCGGGCGCCATGGCGATCGAGGCGGATAAGATTTCCAAGTCCTATGGCGATCGGCCGATCGTCAAGGATTTTTCGCTGCGCGTGATGCGCGGCGACCGAATCGGCGTCGTCGGCGCCAACGGCGCGGGCAAGACGACGCTGGTCAATCTTCTCGCCGGGACGCTGGCTCCCGATTCCGGGACCGTGCGCCTCGGCGCCAACGTCGTGATGGCGAGCCTCGATCAGCGCCGCGCTTCGTTGCAGCCGACGACGACCCTCGTCGACGCGCTGACCGGCGGCGGCGGGGATTACGTCGCGGTCAACGCCGAGCGCAAGCACGTCATCGGCTACATGAAGGACTTCCTGTTCGCTCCCGATCAGGCGCGCGCGCCGATCGGCAAATTGTCGGGGGGCGAGCGCGGCCGGCTGATGCTGGCGCGCGCGCTGGCCCAGCCCTCGAACCTGATGGTCCTGGACGAGCCGACCAACGATCTCGACGTCGAGACGCTCGACTTGTTGCAGGAGCTGCTCGGCGATTATCCCGGCACGATCCTGCTGGTCAGCCATGACCGCGATTTCCTCGACCGCGTCGCGACCTCGTTGATCGTCGCCGAAGGCGACGGGCGCTGGCGCGAATACGCGGGCGGCTATTCGGACATGGTCGCGCAGCGCGGCTACGGCCTCTCGGGGCGGCCGGCGCCCGAGGCGGCCAAAGCGGACAAGCCGACGCAACGCGAAGCGGCGCGCGCGCCGGCCAAGCGCAAACTTTCGTTTAACGAAAAGCGCGCGTTGGAGACGCTGCCGGGCAAGATCGAGACGCTACAGGCCGAGATCGCGGCGCTGGAGCGCGCGCTCGGCGATGCCGGCCTGCACGATCGCAATCCCGAGGGTTTTCGGCGCGCGACCGAATCGTACGCGGCGAAGCGCGCGGAACTGGCGGCGGCCGAAGACGACTGGCTGACGCTGGAAATCCTGCGCGAGCAAATCGGCGGCTAACGATCGCGCGTCACGGCGCCAGCGCCGTTTCGACGACGCCGGCGAAATAGGCCATGCCGTAGGGCAGCGCCGCATCGTTGAAGTCGTATCCCGGATGATGCAACCCGGCGCTGTCGCCGTTGCCGATCATGATGAACGCGCCGGGCCGGGCTTCGAGCATGAAGGCGAAATCTTCGGCGCCCATCTGCGGCGGAAGCTCCGTCAGGACGCGCTCCGAGCCGACGAGTTGGCGCGCGACCGAAGCGGCGAATTCGGTCTGAGCGGGATGATTGACCGTCGGCGGATAGTCTCGGTGATAGTCGACGGTGGCCCCGATCCCGGAAGCGGCGGCGATCCCGGCGACGATCTCCCGGATGCGCCGTTCCGCGAGATCTCGGGTCGCCGGCGACATCGTGCGCGTCGTGCCCTCCAGTTCGGCGGTCTGTGGCAGGACGTTGTTGGCCGAGCCGGCGGAAAAGCGGGCGACGGAGATGACGCAAGAGTCGAGCGGTTCGACATTGCGCGAGACGATCGTTTGCAGCGCGGTGACAATCTGCGCGCCGGCGACGATTGAATCCACGCACAGATGCGGGTACGCGGCGTGGCCGCCTTTGCCTTCGAGGCGAATGGTGAAGAAATCGGCGGAGGCGAGCACCGGGCCTTTTCGCAACGCGAAGACGCCGACCGGCACTTTCGGCCAATTGTGCATGGCGTAGACTTCGTCGATGGCGAAGGTTTCCATCAGCCCGTCGTCGATCATCGCCTTGGCGCCGGCGCCGCCTTCCTCGGCGGGTTGGAAGATGACGACCGCCGTGCCGGAGAAATCTCGGGCGCGCGCGAGATAGCGCGCCGCGCCGAGCAGCATCGCGGTGTGGCCGTCGTGGCCGCACGCGTGCATTTTGCCGGGGACGGTGGAGCGATAGGGAAGGTTGGTCATCTCCTCGATCGGCAGCGCGTCCATGTCGGCGCGAAGGCCGATGACGCGGTTGCGTGCGCCTTTGCGCCCGCGAATGACGCCGACGACGCCGGTGCGCCCGATCCCGGTCCTGACTTCGTCGCAGCCGAATTCGCGCAGGCGCTCGGCGACGAATTCGGCGGTGCGCTGCACGTTGTAAAGAAGCTCGGGATTGGCGTGCAGATGGCGGCGCCAAGCTTGCGCGTCGGGAACGAGGTCTTGAATG
>JBEKAL010000068.1:0-14853 GCA_050015935.1 Roseiarcus sp. | reverse complement strand
GCTGCTGAAACTCAGGGAGCGATTGGGGAAAAGCCAGATCGTCGCGCTGGTGAATGTCCATAGCCGCCATAACGGGCAGACACTAGCCCTGGTGGGTGTCTGCGTCAACCGGATAGGCAGGGCATGAACTTCCGAAGTTTTGAGGCTGTCAATGGTCTTCGACCGCCGGAGCACGGCACGGAAGTCAGGTTAACGCTTTGCCCCAAAACGCGCGCTCCTGCCCCTTTTGCTGTCGCGATAGGCCTCCAGGGCCCGTCGCCAAGTCGAAAAATTCCCGGCGACCGAGTCTTCGAATACCCGAATGCAACCGAGAGGACACATCGTGCAATCAACTTGCGTATTTTGCTAACCTGGAATCCGTGCCGTGGGGAGGTGGCAAGGGCGATTGAGCGTCGCGCGCCGCGGCTATAGAGTCGGCGCCGTCCATGGCGCCCGGGAGGAGGAGAACATGCAGGAAATTCCGCAGCCGAAGCCGACTTGGTTGCTGGGCAATGTCCCCGACCTCGACCGCCACGGCGTCGTTCAATCGCTGGTGAAACTCGGGCATGAGCACGGGCCGATCTTTCGGCTGAAACTGCCGCAGGAGGACTGCATCGTCGTCGGCTCGCAAAAGCTGATCGACGAGATCTGCGACGAGACGCGATTCGACAAGAAGGTTCATCGCGCCCTCGAGGAATTGCGATTCTTCATCGGCGACAGCCTCTTCACCGCACGCACGGACGAGCCGAACTGGCCGATAGCGCACCGTATCCTGATGCCGGCGTTCGGAATGGCCGCGCTGCGCACGATGTTCGACGGCATAATGGACATCGCCCAGCAGATGCTGCTGAAATGGGAGCGGCAGGGAGGCGAGCAGGACATCAACGTAACCGACAACATGACGAGGCTCACGCTCGATTCGATTGCGCTTTGCGGATTTCACTATCGGTTCAACAGCTTCTACCAGAACGAGATGCATCCCTTCGTCAACGCCATGGTTCGCGCCTTGGCGGAGGCGATCGCGCGCATCCAGCGGCTGCCGATCCAAACGAGGCTGATGCTGCTGAGCCAGCACCAGTTCGCGGAAGACGCGAGGGTGCAGCACCAGCTCGCCGACCAGCTCATCGCGGAACGGCGCATGCACGGCGATCGCCGCGAAAAGGACCTGCTCGGCATCATGCTGTCGGCGAAGGATCCGCAAACCGGCGCGCAGCTCAGCGACGCCAACATCCGCTATCAGATCGTGACCCTCCTCGCGGCGGGTCATGAGACCACCAGCGGGCTGCTCTCTTTCGCGCTGTACTTCCTGCTCGAGAACAAGGACGTTCTCGAACGCGTGCGCGCGGAGGCCGATCGGGTCTTCGGCGGGGATGCGCCGCGCTTCGAGCATGTCGCGCAGCTCGTCTACACCGACCAGGTTCTCAAGGAAACGCTGCGGATTTGGCCTACGGCGCCAGTGTTCGCCGTATACCCGCGCAACGAGGAGACGATTCTCGGCGGGGTCTATCGCGTCCGCCACGACGAGGTGATCTACGCGCTTCTGCCCTTGCTGCACCGCGATCCCGCCGTCTGGGGACCGGACGCGGACCAATTCAAGCCGGAGCGCTTCGCCCCGGAGGCGTTCGGCCGGCTGCCGCCCAACGCCTGGAAACCGTTCGGCAACGGCCAGCGCGCCTGCATCGGCCGGCCGTTCGCGATGATGGAGGCGACGCTCGCGCTCGCCATGATCGTGCGCCGCTTCGACATCGCCAAGGCCGATCCCGGCTACCAGCTCCGAGTGAAGGAGACCCTCTCGCTCAAGCCCGACGGATTCTTCATTCGCGCCAAGCGGCGCGAAATCGCCATCCCGGAGCAGACCGCGGCCCCGACTGCCGCGCGCCCCCCGGCGGCCGCTGACGCGGACGGCGGCTCGAGCGCGCCGAACGGCATTCCGATCCGGGTGCTGTTCGGCTCGAACGCAGGCTCCGCGGAGAGCTTCGCGCACAGCATAGCCAGCGAAGCGCGGCTTCACGGCTACGTCGCGTCCGTCGATCCGCTCGATTCCGCGGTCGACCGGCTCGCTGGCGACGGAGCGGTCGTCATCGTCACGGCTTCCTACGAAGGTCATCCGCCCGACAACGCCAAGCGGTTCGTCGCGTGGATCGAAGGGCTTCCCGCGCAATCGCTCGCGGGCATGAAATACGCGGTGTTCGGTTGCGGCAACCGCGACTGGGCGGCGACCTACCAAGCGATTCCGAAGACAATCGATTCGCGGCTCCGCAAACTCGGCGCCCAATGCATCATGGAGCGAGGCGAAGCCGACGCTCGCGGCGACTTCTTCGGCGACTTCGACCGATGGCGCGGCGCCTTCGAGACGAAACTGGATCAGGCCTTTGGCCTCGAAGCCGCCAAGCCCGCGCCGTTTCCGCGCCTCTCGGTCGAGTTCGTGCCGAGCGTGCGCGATGCGCTGACCCGCCAGAACGACCTGGAGATGGGCGAAATCGTCGAGAATCGCGAGCTCGTCGACATGGCGTCGCCGAACGCGCGCTCGAAGCGGCACATCGAAGTCGCGCTGCCGCAGGGCGCCCGCTACCGTGCGGGCGACTATCTCGTCGTGCTGCCGACGAATTTTCCGGACAATGTCGAGCGAGCCCTTCGTCGTTTCGGGCTGAGCTACGATGCGCAGCTCGAAATCCGCGCCAACCGCGGAGCGACGACGCACCTGCCGACCGATCGTCCGATCGCGGTCGGGGAAATCCTCTCGAGCTATGTGGAGCTTTGCGTTCCCGCCACGCGCAAGCAGATCGAGGAACTCGCCGCTTCGACGCCCTGCCCGCCCGAACGCGCCGCGCTGGAATCTCTGATCGCTGGAGACAATGTCTTCAACACGGAGATTCTGCAAAAACGGACGAGCGTGCTCGTCCTGCTCGAACGCTTCGCCTCCTGCGCGTTGCCCTTCGCCTCGTTCCTGCAAATGCTCCCGCCGCTGAAACCGCGGCAATATTCGATTTCGTCTTCGCCCGCCTGGAGCGCCGAACATTGCACGATAACGGTCGCGGTAGTCTGCGCGCCGGCGCTCGGCGGAAACGGCGTCTATCACGGCTGCGCTTCGAGCTATCTGGCGCAGGCGAGGCCCGGCGCCAAAGTGGCGGTTTCCGTGCGTCCCTCGAACGCGGCGTTCCATGTGCCCGAGCAGCTCGATGTCCCGATGATCATGGTGGGAAGCGGCAGCGGCGTGGCGCCGTTTCGCGGATTCCTGCAAGAGCGCGCGCTTCGCGCGGCGTCCGAAGGCGCGCGATGTGGCGAAGCCGTTCTGTTCTTCGGCTGCGACGCCCCCGACGTCGACTATTTGTATAAGGACCAGTTCGCCGAATGGGAGCGTCAGGGCCTCGTCCGCGTGCATCCCGCCTTCGCGAGCGTCGGCGAAGGCGGCGTGCGCTACGTGCAGGATCGGCTATGGAACGATCGCGACGAGGTGACGCGACTGATGGAAAAAGGCGCCCGGATCTACGTTTGCGGCGACGGTCGGCGAATGGCGCCCGCCGTGCGCGACGCGTTGTGCCGGATCCATAGGGAAGCCAGCCGTTGCAGCGACGAGGAGATGACCGCGTGGCTCGCCGAGCTCGAAAAGAGCGTGCGCTATGTGCAGGACGTGTACGCGTGAGTGTGGCCAGGGCGCGCAATAGCCAATTTGACGAGTTCGCTTGCGGTTTCGTTTCTAAAGGGCCGGGCGAAGACGAAACAAATGGCTTACTGGGACAGGATACGAATTGCCCAATTTCGCGACCCGCAGTCGGCGCCAGACTTTCTCGACCGGAGCCGCCCCGCGCCTGTGCGTCACACACCAAGCCGTCGACCGGGTGCCGCTTGAAGGCGGTTACGGTATCAAGATACCTCAACCCTTCAACGCGCCGACGCCGCCTCGCGAGCGAAGCCCGCGTGACGAGGCGGCGGAAAATCGTCACGCAAGCCATTGGAAACAAACCATCGCGCCCGAAAATGGCGCCGGCCTCGATCGGTTCGGCCGTCGCCCCCGCCGCCACGCGCCGCGCCGCTCGACGCCCCGCCCGCCGCGAAGCGAACATGCGGCGCCCGCGCCGGCAAACCGCTAGAGCAAGCTGTCATGAGATTAGACCAGACCTCTGCCCTCATCGCGAGCGAAGCGTGGCGATCCAGAGATCGTGACCCCGGCTTATTGGCCAGCCTGGCGCCCCTGCGGATGTTGTAGGCGTCGCGAACTCTATCGGCAATCAGCTCGATCGCTGGATCGCCACGCTTCGCTCGCGATGACGGGCGCAATGGATCGACCCAAAGGCCGAGCCCACTACCCCCGCTTCTCCTTCATCGCCGCCCACGCGGCCTCGGCGCCCGCGCGCATCGCGCCGGTGAAGCCGCCCGAGCCGGCGAAGGAGGAGGCGAGGTAGAGGCCGGGGATCGGCGTCCTGGGCGAACGTGGGATGCCCGCCCAGACGCCGCGTTCCGGCGGCAGCGGCGCGAAGCCGTAGACCGCGCCGTCGGGCGTGTTGAGAAAATTGCGCATCGAGCGCGCATTGAGGAACAGGCGCTCGCTCACCGCCGCGCCGAAGCCGGGATATTCGCGGTCGAGCGCGCGCTGGAACGCGTCGAGCCAGCGCTCGCGCCGATCCCGCTCCTCGAGCGGCGTCAGCGCCGCCCAGTTGTCGAAGCGGTCGACGCCGACGACGCTGACGAGCGTCGGCCCGCCGTCGGCGAGGCCGCTGGGAATCGCGCCGTAATTGGCGACGCCGTACGCCGGCAGTCTGTCGCCGGGGTCGGCCGCGAACATCCGCGCGCAGTCGCCGAACTCGCGCAGGGACTTGATCCCATCCGGCAGCACGATCTGTCCGTAGCGGTCGAGCCCGAACTTTGCGGGGGGCGCGGCGAGGCCGAAATGCGCTTGGAACAGCGAGATCGACAGCGCGCGCCCGCCATAGGCGCGCTCCAGAGCGCCGCGCGCCGGTTCCGGCAGCATCGCGGCGAGCGTCGAGGGCGCGCAATTGGCGAACACTTGGGCGGCGCCGACGCGCTGCTCGGCGGCGCGGTTCATGGGGTCGGCGTGGCGCACGAAGGCCGGGCGGCCCTCAGAGTCGAGATCGACGCCGACCGCCTCGCGGCCGAGCAGCGCCGACCCGCCAGCCTTCGTCACCACTTTGGCGAGCTTCATGCTGAGCGTGCGCGAGCCGCCGTGCACGAAGACCCCGCCCGATTTCAGCAACCCGCCCTGCGCCACGGCGAACAACGGCCAGGCCATGCGTCGCGGGTCGTCGGCGTAATAGGCGAGGTTGGCGGCGACGGCGAATTTGGCCGCCTCGTCGTCGCTTAAGAAGCGCCGCAGCATCTCGTCGACCGAGGCGCGCCAGTCTCGGACGAGGCCGCGCAATTCGAACCCAGCGCGCAGCAACTTGCCGATCGACCGCTCGGCGCCCGCCCGGGTCAGGCGCGCGACGCCGGTCTGCAACGTTTCGATCGCGGCGAGCAGCTTCGCGAACCCGCGGCGGCTGGCCGGAAATCGGCTGGCGAGCGCTTCCCGCGCCGCGTCGAACCCGACCGGCAGATCGAAGATTTCGCCGACCGGTCCGCCCCGGACCGAGAAGAACGGCGAGACCGGAACCCACTCGATTTCGTCGAGCAGCCCGAGTTCTTTCAAGATCGCGTGCTTGGGCTCGTCGGGATCGCGCGGGTCGGCGGTCTGATGCAGCGCCGGCTCGATCGTCAACGCGCCCTTCTTGAACGCCGACGCGGCGCCGCCGAGGCTGTGATTGCGCTCGACGACGCAGACCTTGCGGCCGCTCTTGGCCAGCAACGCGGCCGCCGTCAGGCCGCCCAGCCCCGAGCCGATGACGACGGCGTCGAATGAAGTTTCCTGCATGGACCCGTCGAATAAGCGAGAAAGGGGCCATGGGCGTTGATCGCCGTCAAAGCGCGCGTCGCCGGGCGAGCGCGATCGACGCCGCTCCGAAGCGCGGCGCGCGCAGATACGAAGCCGCGGCGACCCGGAGCCCCGCAACGTCGAAAATCAACATCGCGCCGGCGAAAATCGCCCCGCCGATCGCCAACGCGAGCGCCGCGACGACGATCGGCGAGGCGATTCCATTGAGCGGCCGAATGGCTGACGTCATCGCCAGAGTCGCGCAGGCGATAACGACGAGATCGCGTGAGCGCGGCCGCGACGCGGCCTGGCGCAGGCCGGGGACCGCGGCGGCGAGAAAGCCGACGCCGAGGCTCGACGCATAGGCGAGCGCGAGCCCGTCGATGTCGCGGGTGAAAACGTCGAAACGGAGCATCGTCAGGTCGGCGATCAGCGCTGCGCAAGCGGCGATCGTCAGCGGCCAAGTGCGCCGGGCGAGCTGAAAGACCGGATTGAGCGTCGAATAGAGCGCGCAAAAGACAAAAAATCCCGGCGCCAATTCGAGGCTGAGACGGGCAAAATCGCCGCGATAGGCCGTGGGCACGATCAGCGCCTCGAAAGTCGGCGCCATCGCCATGTAGCCGGCGGTCAGAGGCGCGAGAATGGCGAACGCGATGACGCTATTGACCCCGATCTGCCGCTGCGCGGCCGCGCGCCCCTCCTCGCGGTCGCGCTTCAACGCGAACTGAAACAGCAAGATCTCCGGCAAGACGTTGACGACGAGAAAAAGACGCGCGCCGAGATCGGTCGCGAGCGACAGTTCGCCGGTCGCCGCGGCGCCGAAGAGACCGAGCGCCGCCTGGCGATTGATGAGGCCGATCAGTTGGTAAATCACCGTCGCGGCGACGATCGGCTTGGCGTAGACGGCAAATTGTGCGAGACGCTCTCGACTCGCTTGCGACAGCGCGGCGCCGGGCGTGCGCATCGCCGCGCCGAGGATGATGACCGGCGCCAGACTGGTCGCCGCGATCGCGGCGATCACCGAGGCGGCGTCGCGGGTCCAACAGGCGACGCCGACGACGATCGTGAACGTGAGCGCTTGGCGCAACGCGTAAAGCGCGGCGAAGGCGCGGGCCTGATCGCGGGCGCGCAACTGCGCGCCGGCATAATCGCAGCGCGCGTTGGCGATCGCGACCAAGGGCGTCAGCGCGAGCAGCGTCGGGCCGAAGCCGAAGTTAAAGCGGGCGAGAACGCCGACCGCGACGACCAGCGCCGCGAGCGCCATCATGGCGAGAAAGCCGGCGTCGAGACTCGCGGCCACGCGCGTCCGGTCTTCGACGTCGCCGGAAAAGCGCAGCGACGACAGACGAAGCCAATCGAACAATGCGGTCGCCAAGGTCATCGCGGCGAGCGCGACGGTGGCGTAGCGCCCGAATTCGGCCGGGCCCAGCAATGCGCTGAGCGTCAGGCCGATGGCGAAATTCGCCGCGGAGTTCAAGAAAAAGACGACGGCGAAAACCATCCGGGCGCACGCTCGAGTTCACAAATCGCCGGCAATTCTAGCGCAACCCGAGTTAAGGCCGGCTTACGCCGCTCGGCTGCCGCTTCGCTCGAGATCGCCGGCGTCTCCGGCTGGGTCTCAGCGCCCCTTGGCGTCGGCGGTGAAGATCGCCACCTCGTCCTTGCCGACCCGATCGAGAACCGCGCGCGCTTCTTCGTCGAGCAGATCGCGGTCGATCGCCTCGGAACGCATGGAATCGACGCGCCGCCGCCAGCGGCCGCGCTCGTCTTGCAACTGCTCGAGTTCGACCTGCAATCGGGCGGCCTCGGCGTCGTATTCGGCCTTGGCCTTCAGCCCGCGTTCGCCGGTCGAGGCGCCCCAAACGAGACAGCCGCTCGCGACCCCGAGGACGAGGTAAAACGCGATCGGAAGGACAATGGAACGCGCGCGGGTCTTCACTGCCATGGCTCGAACATGCCGGCGGCGTCGTTAATTTTCCGTTTCCTCGAAGCCGGCGCACGCGCGCCTGACGGGATCGCCGCCCGCTTCGGCGCGCGCCGCTTTCTCGGCTTCAGACCGCCTTGATCGCGGCGCGGCCGGCGTAGCGGGCCTGGTCGCCGAGTTCTTCCTCGATGCGGACGAGCTGGTTGTATTTGGCGAGCCGATCGGAGCGAGCGAGCGAGCCGGTCTTGATCTGACCGCAATTGGTCGCGACCGCGAGGTCGGCGATGGTCGAATCCTCGGTCTCGCCCGAACGGTGCGAAATGATCGCCGCGTATCCCGCGCGATGCGCCATGTCGACCGCGGCGAGAGTCTCGGTAAGCGTGCCGATCTGGTTGACCTTGACGAGAATCGCGTTGGCGACGCGCTCCTCGATCCCCCGGGGCGAGACGGGCCATGTTGGTCACGAACACGTTGTCGCCGACGAGCTGGCGCTTGGCGCCGATCATCCGCGTCAGCAACGCCCAGCCTCGCCAGTCGTCCTCGGCCATGCCGTCCTCAATCGAGAGTATGGGATAGGCGTCGGCCAGCTCGGCCAGATATTGGGCCTGCTGTTCGATCGATCGGGTCTTGCCCTCGCCCGAATAGACATAGGCGCCGTCGCGGAAGAATTCCGTCGCCGCGCAATCGACGCCCAGCGCGATGTCCTGGCCGGGTTTGAAGCCGGCCGTCTCGATCGCCGCGAGGCAGAAGTCGAGCGCCGCCTCGGCGGACGGCAGGTTGGGCGCGAAGCCGCCTTCGTCGCCGACACTGGTGTTGCAGCCGGCCTTCTTCAGCGCGCTCTTCAGCGTGTGGAACACTTCGGCGCCCCAGCGCACGGCCTCGCGAAGCGAAGGCGCGCCGACCGGCAGGATCATGAATTCCTGGAAGTCGATTCCGTTGTCGGCGTGCACGCCGCCGTTGACGATGTTCATCATGGGAACGGGCAGGACCCGCGCGCTCGCGCCGCCGACATAGCGATGAAGCGGCAGTCCGGACGCCTCCGCGCCGGCCTTGGCGACAGCGAGGGAGACGCCGAGGATCGCGTTGGCGCCGAGCTTCGCCTTGTTGGGCGTTCCGTCGAGCGCGATCATCGTCTCGTCGATCTTGAGCTGCTCCTCCGCCTCGAAGCCGGAGATCGCGTCGAAGATGTCGCGATTGACGGACTCGACGGCTTTCAACACGCCCTTGCCGCCGTATCGACTGTTGTCGCCGTCGCGCAATTCGACCGCTTCATGGGCGCCCGTCGAAGCGCCCGAGGGCACGCCGGCTCGACCCATCGATCCGTCCTCGAGCACGACGTCGACTTCGACGGTCGGATTTCCGCGGCTATCGAGGATTTCGCGGGCAATGATGTCAACGATGGCGGTCATTTCAACTCCGCTTGCTCCTGCGCGGAACGCTCCCGATCGACCGGAGACACTCTCATTTCCGTGGGACAAGGATGGAATCCCTGCCGAACCCGGAGGTCGGCCGCCGCGACGTTCCGCGCGACCCGCGCGCGCTCATACGCGAATGTCGTTACCGGCGGAAGTCGGCGCCGCCGCGCTCGCCGCAATTCGGCGAACCGGACATTTGTCGTCGCCGAGACCCAAATGACCGAATCGAAGCTAGGCGGAAATATTTTGCATGGCGGCGCCGCCGTGATGGTGACATGGCCCAAATTTTCGACTATTAATTCTTTGTTCGTGAAAAGGAGGCCGCCGCCATTGCTATCGGCGACGGAGGGGCCGAGTCTGTGGGAGGACGGGGCGTTTGACCGGTTGATTGCGCGGCTCGCGTGATATGCGACGCGAAAGATGCGACGAACCGGAATCGCAATTCAAGGAATGGGGGCAAGAAAGCAAGGCGTAGGGCATTTCCCAGCCTTGCTTTTTTTGTCCCCCGCCTGAAGTTTAGGCGCCCGCCTTTTCGCCTTCCGCCCAACCCGTCTTGACTTCTGCGATGAATTCGCCGAGCCGCCGGTCCGCGATCGCCTTGCGAGCGCCGGCCATCAAATCCTGGTAATAGGCGAGATTGATCGCCGTCAGCGCCATCATCGCGAGGATCTCTCCGGATTTGACGAGATGGCGCCAATAGGCTCGCGAATAGTTTCGCGCCGCCAACGCCGACGACTTGGGATCGATCGGCCTGGGATCGTCGGCGAAGCGCGCGTTGTGCAGATTGAGCCGTCCGCGCCGGGTGAAGACCATTCCGTGCCGTCCCGCCCTCGTCGGCATCACGCAGTCGAACATGTCGACGCCGCGAGACAGACTCTCGACGAGATCGTCGGGCGCGCCGACGCCCATGAGATAACGCGGCCGGTCGGCCGGCAGATGCGGCGCGACCGTTTCGATCATTTCGAGCATCACCGCTTGCGGTTCGCCGACCGCGAGGCCGCCGATCGCGTAGCCGTCGAATCCGATTCTCACGAGTTCGCGCGCGCTCGCCACGCGCAAGTCCTTCTCCGCGCCCCCCTGCACGATGCCGAACACCGCCCTGCCCGGCGCCGCGGCGAAGGCCGCCTTCGAGCGCTCCGCCCAGCGCAGCGACAGGCGCATGGCGCGCTCGGCGTCCTCGCGCGAGCACGGCAGGCGCACGCATTCGTCGAATTGCATCTGAAGGTCGGAGCCGAGCAGATGCTGAATCTCCATCGCCCTTTCCGGCGTCAGCTCGCGCTGCGATCCGTCGATATGCGATTGAAAGACGACGCCGCGCTCGTCGAGCTTGCGCAGCCTGGATAGGCTCATCACCTGGAAGCCGCCGGAATCGGTGAGGATCGGGTGGGGCCAGTTCATGAATTTGTGCAAGCCGCCGAGCTTGGCGATCCGCTCGGCGCCGGGCGCCAGCATCAAGTGATAGGTGTTGGCGAGCACGATGTCGACGCCCAGCGCGCGCACTTCCTCCGGATACATCGCCTTGACCGTGGCGGCGGTGCCGACGGGCATGAAGGCGGGCGTGCGAACGACGCCGCGCGGGGTCGCGATCGCGCCCGTGCGGGCGGCGCCGTCGACGGCGTGGACGCCAAATGAAAAATCGTCGCTCATTTCGCCTTGCGCTCAAAGCCGCAGGCGCCCTCGCCCGCTCCGCTCGCCGAGCCCTAAGCCGGCTCGGCTTCGATCGGCGCCCAGCAGCAGACAGGCGTCTCCGTAGGAATAGAAGCGATAACCGGTCGCGATGGCGTGCGCGTAGGCGTCGCGCATCGTCTCCAGGCCGCTGAACGCGGCGACCAGCATGAACAGCGTCGAGCGCGGCAGATGGAAATTGGTGAGCAGCGCGTCGACCGCGCGGAAGCGATAGCCTGGCGTGATGAAGATCGCGGTTTCGCTTGCGAAAGGCCGGATCGCGCCGGCTTGGTCCGCCGCGCTTTCGATCAGGCGCGCCGACGTCGTGCCGACCGCGACGATCCGCCCGCCGCGCGCGCGCGCGGCGTTGAGCGCCTGCGCGGTCGCCGCGTCGACGCGCCCCCATTCGGCGTGCATCGCGTGATCGCGCGTGTCGTCCGCCTTGACCGGCAGGAAGGTTCCGGCGCCGACATGCAGCGTCAGGCGATGGACGCTCGCCCCCGCCGCCTCGACGCGCGAAAGCAGCGCCGGCGTGAAATGCAGACCGGCGGTCGGCGCCGCGACGGCGCCGTCCTCGCGGGCGAACACGGTCTGATAGTTGGCGCGGTCCGAGGGACGCAGCGCCCGGCGCGAGGCGATGTAAGGGGGCAGCGGCGGCGCGCCGATCCGCTCGATCGCCTCGTCGAGCGCCGCGCCGTGGAAAGCGAAGCAAAGCGTGACCTCGCCCGCTTCGCCCTTCGCCTCGACCTCGGCGTCCAGCGCGCCGAGCAGGCAGGCCGAGCTTTCGCTCGCCTCGCCGAAGCGGATGCGCTCGCCGACTTTGAGCCTCTTGGCCGGACGAACGAGCGCGCGCCAGCGGCCGGCGTCGAGCCGTTTGATCAAGGTCGCCTCGATCTCGGCCACGCCCTCGCCGCGCGCGCGAATTCCGCCGAGCCGGGCGGCGATGACGCGCGTGTCGTTGACGACCAGCGCGTCGCCGGGGCGCAGGAAATCCGGCAGCTCGCCGACGACGCGATCCTCGAGCGCGCCGTCCGGCGCGACGACCAGCATGCGCGCCGCGTCGCGCGGCGAAGCCGGCGCGAGCGCGATGCGCTCGGACGGAAGGTGGAAGTCGAACAGGTCGACGCGCATGGGCTATTGCGGAGGTTTCGCGACCAGCCGTCGTGCGCGCAATTCTCGTTCCCGCGCATAAGTCGCCGCGGCTTGGCTGACCGCCACACAGTAGGGCGGAAGACGGCCCGACGCGTCGGGCGCCAATACCTCTTCGCAAAGGCGACGCGCTTTGGCCGCAGAGATTCCGCCTCGCAGCGGCCGCGCTTGCCGTCCGTGGGTCGCGACAATTCCTTGGACACGGATCGCGTCCCGGCGTGCGCTGATGAGGATCGGGTGATTGAGCGCCAACAGCGCGATCGTTCGCGCCGCGGCCTTGTCGTCTTCCTCGGCGGGCGCAACCGTACCGGAAAACCGATAGCGGAGACGCCGCTGGCAGCTTTCATTCAGCGGCGACACGAAATTCGTCTCGTCGACTCTCACCCCGGCCTTCGCGAAGGCGCCGAAAGCGCAAGGTCCTTTCTCGGGAATGCACAAGACCATATTCTGATAATCGGTCGCCTTGTCCAAACACGTCCATTGCGGTTGTATGTGCTCGATATGCGATCCCTGGGGACCATCGACCTGCGCCATCGTGTCGGCGCAGAGAAAGCCCTGTTCCCGGCGCATCGCTTCGCGCAAAACGGCTTTCACGTCGCCCGGGATCGCTGCGAAAGCCGACCCGTCGGGAAGACCTCGGTTGGCGCTCTTCCAGTCGCTCAAGGCCTTCGGCTCGCCGCCTTTGCGGATGAATCTCACTCGACGGCCTCGTCGCCCTCGTGTTCGACCCGCCACATATACGATTCGGCCGCCTCGACATCGCCGAAGCCGCCGATCTCGTTACGAAGGATCGCGATCCGGGCGCGCGCTTCCTCGAACTTGCCGTCTTCGATTTCATCATAGAGGCGCACGATTTCCTTTGCGACCTTCGGATCGCGCCCCTCGGCCTCCATCACGCATTCCAGCACCCAATTGGAATCCATGCCGTAGCTCTGCAGCGGACGCTTCTGCTCGCCCGTCGGCGTCAGCAGCACGATTTCCTCCGGTCGCGCCTCGCCGATGACTTGCGGCGAATGGGTCGTGGCGAAGAACTGGATGTTGGGAAAAATGCGCTTGAGATCGCCGATGACGCGCCGCTGCCAGCGCGGGTGGAGGTGAAGATCGAGTTCGTCGATGAGGACGAGACCGGGGGTTTCCGTCAGTGCGAGTTCCCCAAGATAAGCTGAATTCAAGAGGCAAGCGCGCCGAGCGATTTCCGCGACCATGCCGGCCAACGCCCGCTGCCCGTCGCTCATGTTGGAAAAATCGACAGCGCGTCCGTCTTCGAAGGCGACGATAATATCCTTGCGCCGTTCGACGTACTCGATGCTGCGGGCGCCTTCGACCGCTCTCTGCACCGCGCTCTGCACTATCTGAAGATGAGGCGCTGGCCGCCCGCCCGGGTATAGGATCCCGCCACTTCCATCTAGTATCAGATTATGATCCAGCACCTGGTCTTGCAGAGCGATCAGCGTTTGGGAGCGCATCCACTTCCGGAGAGCGTCGCAGTCGGCGCCTGCATTCGTCCAATCTCGAAAGGCGTCCCAACGACTTTCGGGCCTGGGTTCCGGCGCGTTGCCGTCGATTCTCGTCCAGCGCCGGAAGCGCCTGTCTGTTGTGAACCTCACAATCAAAGGATAAGCCCGTTCAGTATCTGGCCAGGAGAGCCCTACGGGCTCACCCGAAGTCTGTTCGAGCGAGGGTTTCAGGAGTTCCGGCTTAACGAGCCCTCGCTCATCGCCAAAGGGCTCGGAATATACAAACGACCGGGCTCCCCACTCAAATGATGAGGAAATCTCGCCACGGCTCGGAGTCGCCTTGCGCTCGAGCCTATTGGCTATGTCCTGGACGTTCATCCTGACATCGAGATCGCCAACCAGAGGCCCCCTGGCGATTCCGGCCGGCGAATTCGCCTCTTGCCTAAACAAATTCGCCAGCGCCAGCAACACGCTCGACTTGCCTGCCCCATTCGTCCCGACCAGCAAATTGAAATGCGGATCGAATGGACCGAGTTTGACTTTCTCGAAGCAGCGGAAGTTTTTGAGCATCAACGTCTTCGCGAAGAAGCGGTCGCTAGTCAAGTCGCCCGTCCTCAAATTTCCATGGCGCGGATAGCGCCATCGGCTTGCAAATCAGGACGTCGGGGCGACCAAGCCGTCCAAACGTCGCGTCATTCTAACAGCAAGTCGCGCCAACGCGAAGCCGCCCGCCCTTGGAGCTTGTCAGAAATTAACGGAATCGAGGAGCCGTCATCGCGAGCGACAGCGACGCGATCCAGACTAAGCCGCCGCCGCAAACCCCAAGTCTGGATCGCTTCGCTTTGCTCGCGATGACGGAGGAAGCGGTTGTTTTCCGACGGGTCCTCAGCTCAGCGTCGCCTTGACGATCTTGTCGGGGTCGCGCGCCGGCTCGCCGCGCTTGATTTCGTCGACGTTCTCCATGCCCGAGACGACCTTGCCCCACACCGTATATTTGCGGTCGAGAAAGCGGGCGTCGCCGAAGCAGATGAAGAACTGCGAATTGGCGGAATTCGGATCTTGCGCGCGCGCCATCGACACCGTGCCGCGCCGGTGCGGCTCGGCGTTGAACTCGGCCTTCAGGTCGGGGTATTTCGACCCGCCCGTTCCCGTGCCGTGGGGACAGCCGGTCTGCGCCATGAAGCCGTCGATGACGCGGTGAAAAACGAGCCCGTCGTAGAACCCTTCGCCCACCAGGCGCTTGACATGCGCGACATGGCCGGGCGCGATCGCCGGGCTAAGGGAGTCACACATCTCTTTTCATTTCCCAACCCACGCGAATGGCGTCGAAGCGGGTCAGGCCGAGAGCTATGGTCTTTGGGCCTGCGGGTTTGTATCCGTGGCCTTCGTATCCATCCC
>JBEKAL010000067.1:0-14952 GCA_050015935.1 Roseiarcus sp. | reverse complement strand
TTCGCCAAGCTCAAAACCACGCTCCGCAAAATGGCCCGCCGAACCGTCGACGCCCTATGGAACGCGATCGGCATCGCCATCGACGATTTCCCGCCAACCGAATGCTCCAACTACTTCAAAAATGCCGGATACGGTTCCAGCTAAAAGGGATACGCTCTAGTGAGCGGCGGATTGACGAGGCTGGGTTACGGCGACAGGATACTCAACCCCTTAATACCCGGCATCGGCTGGCGAGCGAAGCGCTCGCCCGCGCTACGAGGCGGCGGAAAATCGCCTCGCAAGCCCTTGAAAGCAAACAAACGCGCCGGAAAATGGCGCCGGCTTCGGTCGGCTCCGCCGCGCCCGCGCCAACCCGCCTCACTCCAGCCGCACCACGATCGAATCCGACGCCCCCTTGGCGTCGATCACCGACACCCGCGCGAAGCCCGCGCCGTCGGGGCGCCAGAGGGATTGACGGCGGGCGTCGGGCTCCCCGATCGGCGCGCCGTTGACGAACCAGGTGAGGGGCAGGGCGCCGCCCAGCGCCTTGAGCGCCAAAGTTTCCTCGCGCCCGCCGTCCCTCAATCCGAGATCGATGCGCGCGCCGTCGGGCGGGAAGGCGATCTTCAGCGGCGGCGCGGCGGTCGCGGCGATCGTCTTGGGCGCGTCCTTGCGCAAATGGCGCAGCGGCGGCGGCAGGTCGGCGCTCGCGGCGACGCGCAGCACCCCCTTGGGCGGGCGGATCAGTTCGATGTCGCGACCGAGCCTTGCAAAGGCGTCGAACAGGATCGGCGCGGCGACCTGGCGGCCGACGAGGCCGGGCGTCGGGCCGTTGTCGGGCCGCCCGACCCAGACGGCGATGGTCGTCCCCTTGTCGTAGCCGATCGCCAGCGCGTCGCGAAAGCCGTAGGATGTGCCGGTCTTGAAGGCGATGCGGCCGCTCAAGGCGCTCGAGGGCGGCGGCGCGCCGCGCAAGATGTCTTCGACGTAATAGGCGGCGACGGGATCGGTGACGCGTTTGGGGCCGATGATCGGCGGCGCGCCGTCGAGCCGCTCGATCAGCGCCGGCGCCTCGCCGCCGCGCGCCAGGCCGGCGTAGAGCCGCGCGATGTCGGTCAGCGAAATGCCGAGGCCGCCGAGGCCGATCGCCAGGCCGATCGGCGTGTCCTTGGGCAGCGCGATCTCGGCCCCCGCGCCGTGCAGCCGGGCGAGAAAACTCGTTGGGCCCACGTCGGCGAGCAATTCGACCGCCGGCAGGTTGAGCGACATTTGCAGCGCTTTGCGCGCCGTCACCGTGCCCTGATAGCCGAGGTCGAAATTTTCCGGCGCGTAGGCGCCGTAACGCGCGGGCCGGTCGAACAGCACGGTCTCGGGATGCGCGAGACCTTCCTCGAAAGCGAGCGCATAGATGAAGGGCTTCAGCGCCGAGCCCGGCGAGCGCGGCGCGCGCGACATATCGACGGACCCGTCGCGCGCGGCGTCGAGATAATCGGCGGCGCCGATCCGCGCCCTCACTTCGCCGCTGGCGTTGTCGATGACGACGATCGCCGCGGAAAGCCTGGGGCCGAGGCGCGCGACCGCGTCGCGCGCAAGGGCCTCGAGCTTGGTCTGCAAGCGCGCGTCGATCGAGAGCTTCAGCACATGGGCGCTCGGGTCGGCCGCGACGGCCTCTTCCGCGGCGTGCGCGGCGATGAGCGGGAAAGGCTTGCGGGTCTCCGGAATCGGCTCCCGCTCGGCCGCGCTCGCCTCCTCCGGCGTGATGATTCCGTGCGCGGCGACGCGATCGAGCACGCGCGCGCGAGCGATGCGGGCCGCTTCCGGAAAACGCTCCGGCCGGCGCGACTCCGGCGATTGCGGCAGCGCGACCAGCAGCGCCGCCTCGCCGATGGTCAATTTTCGCGGCTCTTTGCCGAAATAGGCGAGCGAGGCCGCGCGCACGCCTTCGAGATTGCCGCCGAAGGGCGCCAGCATGAGATAGCGGTCGATGATTCCGGTCTTGGCCAGGCGCCGCTCCATCTGCCAGGCGCGCGTCATCTGACGCAACTTGACGCTCAAGTTCCGCTCGTCGCGCGGTTCGATCAGCCGCGCCACTTGCATCGTCAGCGTCGACCCGCCGGAGACGACATGGCCGGATGCGATCCACTGGCCCGCGGCGCGCGCCATCGCGCGCCAGTCGACGCCGCCATGCGCATAAAAGCGTCCGTCCTCGTAAGCGAGCAGCATCGCGAGATAGCGCGGATCGACCTCGCCGCTGGCGATGGGAAGGCGCCAGCGCCCGTCGGGCAAAGTGAACGCGCGCAGCAGGCGCCCGTCGCGGTCGACGACGATCGTCGAGCCTGTCCGCGCGGACATGAGATCGAGCGGCCCGAGGCTGTCGAGATAGCTGTTCCACGCGGCGGGCCCTCCGAGCCCGAGCACGAAAACGAGCGCGCCGAGAAACGCGAACAGGCGGCGTTCGGAGGGGTGTCGGCGAAGGCCCTCGCCCCGGCCCTCTCCCGCAAGCGGGAGAGGGGGCGGAACCCTTCTCCCGCTTGCGGGCGTCAGGCGAACCTTCGGCCCGCCGAGAGGTGGCGCGAAGCGCCGGATGAGGGCCTGCCAGCGCCTCACTTCGCCGTCACCTCGATCGCGCCGAAGCCGGTGCGGCCGAAGCGGTCGGGACGATACATGTCCTCCGCCGTCGCCGGCGGATAGACGTATTGGCCCGGCGCGACCGCGCGCACGACATAGGCGACGTCGAAGAAGGCGGATTGGCCGGGCTCGCGGTCGAAGGCGGCGACGAACCGGTCGTCGCGATATTCGGCGTGCACGGGATCGAGATCCTTCTTCAGCCAGGAGAAAGCGTCGATCGAGCCGCTGTCGAACAGCGTGGGGTTGTCGATCTCGAGGCCCGCGGGCAGGCGGTCGACCACCAGCAGCTTGGCGTAGCGCGCTTCGCTCTCCGTGATCTTCAGCACGACGACGACGCGCTCGTTCTGCTTGAGGCTCTTGAGATCGATTTTCGTTCCGTCGAGCTTGTAGAACGTGCGCTCCAGCGCGTAGCCTTCGGACGCGGCCGGCTCGGGCGTGAGCGGCACGCCCGAAGTGGTGGTCACGATCTGCGCCGTCGATTTGCCGGTGTTGGCTACCGTAATTAGCTTCCGCCCGAGCGCGTAGCCGCTCCATTTGCGATAGATCGCGCCGGCGACCGGCTGCCCGTCGACGCTGAACTCGCTCAGCTTCTGATGTTCGGCGAGCGCCTCGGCGGCGATCGCGAGCCAGTTGTTTTCCTGCGTGCTGGTGGCGTCGCGGGCCGCGCGGGCGCGATCGACCGCCTCGCCCGCGCGCTCGATCGGATCGCCGGCGATTTCGCTCGAAGTGAGGTCGGCCTCGGCGACGAGGGCGAGAACCGCCGCGCCGTCGCGCAGCGCCGAGCCGTAGTCGGGCCGCGACAAGCCATTGTCCTGCTCGGCGTCGAGCGCGTCGAGCGCCGCGGAAAAGACCTTGCCGGCGCGCGCGCGGTCGCCGAGCATGGCGAGCGCAGCGGCGATCTGCGCCTGCGCCATCGGCGTGCGGAACGCCGCCAGCTTGGTGTCGGCGAGATAACGCAGATCCCCGATCACCGGCCGTCCGTTGCGCGCGAGCACGTAGAGCGCGTAGGCGAGCGGTTCGCCCGCGCCCTCGCCGGGATCGGCCGCGTTGACCACCTCGTTGCGCAGATGGTCGAGCGCCTGGTCGAAGCCCTGCTGCGGCACGACGAACGACCGTTCGCGCGCCCGCGTCAGGAAGTCGGCGACGAAAGCGTCGAGCCAGAGGTCGTCGCTCTCGCTGTCGGCCGCCCACAGGCCGAAGGCGCCGCTCGAATTCTGTCGCGTCATCACCCGCTCGATCGCGTCTTTCACGCGGCCGTCGAGATCGGGGTCGATCGCGAGATGCTCGAGCGAGGCGAGCTGGTTCACGTAGAGCAGCGGCATGGCGATGCTGACCGTCTGCTCGGAGCACCCATAGGGGTAGCGTTCGAGCGCCTGCAACAGCGCCGGCGCGTCGAGCGCCCCGAACGGCGAAGCCGCGACGGAGACCGATCCGGTGCCGGGAACGAAGTCGGCGATCAGATCGTCGGAGATCGTCTTGCCGGCGCCGGGAGGCAAGGGTTGGATCACGCGGCGGTAGATGTCAGGAGCGCCCGCCGCGACGCCGAGCGGGAATCGCTGGGTCGCGAACGTGCCGGGGCCGACGATCTTGAGATCGAGGGTCGCGGTTCCCACGCCGGCGGCGGCGATCGGCATCGTCACCGAGGCGCGCTGACGCTCGGCGAGCTTCACCGTTTGGCTCAGGACGTCGGCCTCGGCGGTCAGCGGCCCGTGAATGTCGAGATCGAGGCGGTAATCGCCGGCTTCGCCCTCGACGTTGTCGATGTCGATATGCATCTGCGAGCGGTCGCCGAGATCGAGGAAGCGCGGCAGCGTCGCCGTGACGACGACGGGGTCGCGCACGATCACATTCGCTTCCGCGGAGCCGACCTTGGTCTTCGACCATGCGACCGCCATCACCCTGACCGAGCCGTTGAAGGCGGGGATGTCGAAGGAGACGCTGGCCGCGCCGTCGGCGCCGACCTTGACGACGCCGGAAAAGAGCGCGAGCGGCGGTTGGGTCGGCAGATTGCCTTCCAGATTGCCGCCGTTGTCGCCGCCGATTTGCAGGGCGCCGGCGACGCCGTCCATGCCGTTGATCAGCAGCCCGTAGAGGTCGCGGATGTCGACGGCGAGCTTGCGTTGACCGAAGAAATAGCCGCGCGGCTCCGGCGTCTTGTATCCCGTCAGGTTGAGGATGCCGACGTCGACCGCGGCGACCGTGACCTCGGCCTCTTCGCCGGCCGAGAGACCGCCGATCTTGATCGGCAGGGTCAGGGCCTGGCGCGGCCGGGTCTTGTCCGGCGCGGCGATCGCGATGTCGAGCTTGTGCGCGCCCTCGTCGATGCCGAACCAGGCGAGGCCCAGCGCGCGGCCGGGCATGCGCTTGGCCTTGACGTCGAGCGGGCGATGCGTCAGCGCGACCGCGTAGGCGCCCGGGCCCCAATCCGCGCCGACCTCGAACGGCACGACCGTGTCGCCCTCGGCGAGATCGACGTCGATGAATTGTTCGAGCTTGTCGCCGATGAGGGCGACCGTCGCCTTGCCCTGGAAATGCGAGGCGATGCGCAGCTTGGCCTCCTCGCCCGGAGCGTAGTTGGCCTTGTCGAGCGTCACGACGACGTTGTCGGGAGTGTCGGCGCTCGCCGTGCCCGACCAGCCGACGTCGAAAGTGATGCTGGTCTGTTCGCCGTCGGGCGTCTTCACGTCGAGCCGTTGGCGGCCCCAGCCGACCTGGGCGCTGATCTTCGCCGGCGCGTCTGCGGCGATGTCGACGGTCCCTTCCGCAATTCGCGTCGAGGACTTGACCGGCTCGTAACTCCAGCGTCCGTCGGAATTGAACCATTGGTAGTCGTTGTTGATCTTGTAGAGCGACCATGCGACGCCCTTGCGCGCGGCGCGCGCGCCGTCGGGCGCGACGGCGATCGCCTCGAAGGTCGCAGTGTCGCCCTCGCCGATGCTTTCGTCGAAATCCTTCTTGAGGCCGATGGTCACGCCCTTGGCGCGCACCGGCAGCGTCACGACGCGTTCGACCGTGCGTCCGCCCGATTCCGCGACATCGACGATGATCTTCGCCTCGAGCGGCTTGGCGGCCGCGCCCTCCGGCAGATCGACCGAAAGATCGGCGTGGCCCTTGGCGTCGGTCTGGACCTTGTCGGTGAACTGGGCCTCGACGGCGGTGAACTCGTCGTCGGTCAAGCCCCCGACGTAGCCGGGATAGCCGGCGATCTCGGAGCCTTCGACCGCCTCGAGACGCACCGCGCCGGTGACGTCGAGCCCGGCCGCCGGCGAGCCATAGAGGAATCTCGCGTCGAGCGAAATGTCGATCGGCTCGCCCGGCGTGACGATCGGCTTGGCGGCCTTCACTGTGAAATCGAGGCGCTCGGGCACATAATCCTCGAGCAGGAATTCGGCGTGCCCGATGCTCGGCGCCTTGGGATCGGCGTAGGCGTCGATCTCCCATTTGCCGGGCGTCGCGTCGGAGACCAGCGGCACGGCGAGGGCGCGACCGCCGATCCCCTGGTCGGCGACGCTCGCGCGCTTGTATTCGACGCCGTCGGGTCGCTTGACGACCAGCGTCAGCGGCAGATCGCCCTTGGCCTCGCCCTTGGCGTCGCGCAGCAGCGCGGCGACGAACACCGTCTCTCCGGAGCGATAGACGCCGCGCTCGGTATAGAGAAACGCGTCGAGCGCGCCGGGCGCGTCGCGCCCGCTGACGCCGCGATCGGTCAGATCGAAAGCGCTCTGCGCCAGATTGAGGAAGCCATAATCGTCGCCTAGCGTCGCGACGAGGAGCCCCGGCGCCGAACCGCCCGTCCCGCGCGACAGGCCGGGGTCGAAATCGACGCGGCCGTCCGCCCCGGTCGTCTTGCTCGCCAACACTTCGTTGTTGCGAGCGACGAGGCGGACTTCGACGTCGGCGAGCGGGGCGGCGGTGGCGAGAGAGCGCACCGACGCATGGACTCCGTCGTCGCCCGAGAAGGTGGTGAGGCCGAGGTCGGAGACGACCATCCATTGCGTCGCCACCGGCGAATCGTCGCCTTCCTCGGAGGATTCGCCGGTCGGCGCCGTCGCGCCCTTCCACGGCTGAGCGGTGACGAGATAGACGCCCCGCTGCAATTTGCCGACCGCCTGGAGAAGCGGAAAATCGGTGACGACGTCTTTGTTGAGTTCGGAGGCGACGTCCATCGAGCCGCTCCACACCTTTACGCCGTCCTGCGACTCGATCTCACTGGCCCGCGAGGGCGTGATCGGTTTGAGGAAATCGTCGCGCGAAGTCTGGGCGAGGAGATTGCGGTCGCCGATGCGGTAGACGTCGATCCCGACCTTCGCCGTGTTGACGGTGGTCAGCGGCGCGCCGAGCTGGCCCTGGCGCGGCAGCACATAGGCCTTGCCGGCGAAATGCGCTTGCGGCGAACGATCGCGAACGTACATTTCGTAATCGGCCGATTTGAGCAACGACTCGCCGACCGCCGACGGCAGGCCCTCGCGGATGACGATCGCATAGCGCTCGCCGTGCTTGAGGCCTTCGACGCAAATCTGCTGATCCTCGCTGGAAATGGCGGAATTGGCGGCGCCGGCGACGGCGACGTAGGGCGAAAAGTCGGTTTTGCGCGCGAGCGACTCGGAGAAGTTGAAGCAAACCCGCGGCGCCGAGGATTCGTTGTCGACCTTGTAGTCGAGGATGCGGAAGCCGTGCTTTTCGCGCATGTCCTCGTAGATCTTGCGCGTGTCTTCGTCGTCGCGTCGCTCGAGGCTGGCGCTATAGGCGTCGAGGGCCGGGCGCCACATCTCGTGGCGGGCGAAGAGATTGCCGAGCAGCGCCAGGGCTTCGGCCTGTTGCGCCGCGCCGTTGGCGCGCTGATAGGCGGCGTAAGCGGCGGTCTGGCCGCGTTGAACGAAATCGTAGCGGCCGTCCGCCTGGGCGTCGTCCGCCTGCGCCCCGAGCCGGGCGAGCGCCAGCCATGCGCCGGCGTCCTTCGGGGCGCTGGCGACCGCCGCGCCGAGCAGCGCGCCGGCGTCCTTGAAATTGGCGGCGACGACCGCGGCGGCCGCGTCCTTGCGCAATTGCTCGGCGCTCTTTCCCTTCATTTTCGCGCCGATCTGCGCCGTCTCTTTGCGCAACGTCTCGGTGAGCCGCACGACGTCGCTGGCGAGGTCTTCTCGCACATAGGGCTTGATTTCGCCGGCGAGGGCGGCTCCGGCGGCGATCAGCAGCGCGAGCGCGAGAAAATTGCGAATGCCTTGGAACATGTTTCGACCCTTGTATTGGGAGGCGGCCGGTCGGCTCGCCCGCGGTCGTGTTCGACCCGTCATACCGTAATGGCGCCTTACGACGGTGTCCTTACGGGAAGTGGGATGCTAGCATGGCGCCGTGAGGGGGAGGGAGTGCGAAATGATAAAAAATTGTTTTTTGGCGGGCGCCCTGTTCTGCCTGTTGGCGACGTGTGCGGCGCATCATTCGGCTTTCGCCGAAACCGCCGCGCCAACGCCGCCGCCGAGCGTCGACGCGCGAACGGACGCGCAGAAAAGCGCCTTCCTGGCGATGCCGGAAGCGGATCGCAAGGCGGTTCAGGATGCGCTCGGCTGGCTCGGCCTCTATGACGGCGTAGTCGACGGCGCCTTCGGCAAGCGCACCCGCGACGCCGTCCTCGCTTATCAGAATAGCGTCAAAGCGACGGCCGACGGGGTGGTTTCCCAGGCGCAACTCGCCGCGTTGAAGGCCGCCGCCGAGAAGGCGCGGGCGGCGGTCGGATTCGAACTCGTCGACGAACGTCGCTCGGGAGTGCGCATCGGCGCGCCGCTGAAGGTTTTCGACAAGATCGCGATGATCGGCGGAGCGGTCACAATCGAAAAGGCCGGGGGCGGCCCCGCGTTGGCGTTCGAGCATCGAACCGGCGCGGACGCCGGTCTCGCCACTGTCTACGTCCTGCTGACCGCCGAGGCGAGCGGGGGCAAGATCTCCTACAAGACGATCAAGGCCGACGAATTCTTCGTGGTCGCGGGCGAAGAAGCGGGGCGAAAGTTCTATACCCGCTTCGCCAAGGCGCCGGCGGACTGGGCCGACGGGCCCTCGCTGCGCGGGTTCACGTTTTCCTACCCCAGCTCGCAGTCCGCGGACTTCGACAAGGTCGCGTTGGCGGTCGCCAATTCCTTCGAGCCGTTCTCGTCGTCGCCGGCGAGCCTCGATACGGCGGCGGCGCGCGCGGCGTCGAGCCTCAACTGGAGCGACATCGTGAAGGTCGGGTCGGAGGGCGCGCCCGCGTCGACCGGCCAGCCGGCGGCGCCGAGCGCGAGCGCGGGCGCGGGCGCGGCCGTCAAGACGCCGCCGAGCGCGCCCGAACCGACCGCGACGGGCCTGATCGTCGCGCCCGGCCAGGCGCTGACGGCGATCCGCGCCGCCGATTGCGCCAACCCGACCGTCGACGGCAAGGCCGCCAAGATCCTGCGTGCGGACGCTGCGAGCGGGCTCGCGCTCATCGCCGGCGATTTTGGCGCAGGGGCGGAGCCGCCGAGCTTCGCCGCCGGCGACGGCGAGTTTGTCGTGCTCAGCCTCGAGCCGGGCGCGACGCCGGACAAGACCACGCTCGAAGCGAACGCCGCGACGCCGACGCCCGCCGGCGAGGGCGGCCAGACGATCGTGGCGGCGCTGACGAATGCGGCGAGCGGCGCGCCCGCGTTCGATCGCAAGGGCGATCTGGCGGCGCTGGTCGCGCCGATCAAGGGCGAACCCAAACGCGTCGCCGGCGTCGTGCTGGCCGAGCCACACGCCTTGATCGCGCTCGACGCCATCAAGCGCTTTCTCGGCGAGGGGGGCGCCGCGGCGCTGCCTGACGCGGCGGACCTCGCCGCCGGCGAGATCGCGCGGCAGAAGCGCGCCTCGATCGTGAAGATCGTCTGCCGCCCGTGAAAGCCAAGGGCGCGGCGCGCGGCGCGCGGGTTCTGATTTTCGATTCCGGCCTCGGCGGCCTGACCGTGCTCGCCAGCATCGCGCGGCGGCGACCGGACGCCGAACTGATTTACGCCGCCGACGACGCGTTTTTTCCCTATGGCGCGCTCGGCGAGGCGGCGCTCGTGGCGCGGGTCGGCTCGGTGATGGCGTCGCTGATCGAGCGCCATGGGCCCGACCTCGCGGTGATCGCCTGCAACACCGCCTCGACGCTGGTGTTGCCGCGGCTGCGGGCCGCGTTTCCCGACCTGCCCTTCGTCGGCACGGTGCCGGCGATCAAACCGGCGGCGGAAGCCTCGCTGACGCGCCTCGTCAGCGTGCTGGCGACGCCGGGGACCGTCGCGCGCGACTACACGCGCGCGCTGGTGCGCGATTTCGCCGGGAATTGCGAAGTGACGCTGGTCGGCTCGACGCGCCTCGCCGGTCTAGCCGAGCTTTTCCTGCGCGGCGAGGCGATCGACGACGCCGAGGTCGCGAGCGAGATCGCGCCGTGCTTTGTCGAGCGCGGCGATCGCAGGACCGATCACGTGGTTCTCGCCTGTACGCATTTTCCCCTGCTCATGGAGCATTTCGTCCGCCTCGCGCCTTGGCCGGTCGACTTCGTCGATCCCGCGCCGGCCATCGCGCGCCGCGTCGACGCTCTCTTGGGCGAGCGCGGCGCGCCGCGCGGCCCACAGGCCATTTCGCCCGCGATCTTCACCAGTGGGCGGCCGCCCTCGGTCGAATTGCAAAAGGCCTTGCGCCGGCACGGTCTGGCCGCTACCTCGGCGGGCGAGCGCGCGGCGGCGACTTGAAGCCGTGGCGACGCGGACGGGGGATGAGGGTTCACGCTCGGCGTCTCGCCTCTCTTCGCCAAGATTATCGAAAGGCCGCCTGGATGCGCACCGACGTTGGACAGCCCGTACTCCTCGAAGACTATCGCGTCCCCGACTATCTCATCGATTCCGTCGACCTCGATATTTCGCTCGACCGCAACGCGACGCGCGTCGTCGCCGTGTTGGCGATGCGGCCCAATCCGCAGGGACGCCCCGGCGCCGCGTTGGCGCTGGACGGCGGCGAACTCCATTTTGTCGGCGCGGCGCTCGACGGCGCGGCGCTCGAGCCGTCCGCCTATGAGGCGAGCCCGTCCGCGTTCGTCCTGCCCAATCCGCCGCGCCGCGCCTTCGCGCTGCGCATCGAAACGCGGCTCGATCCGGCCGGCAACACCAAGCTGACGGGTCTTTATCGTTCCGGCTCGGCCTATTGCACGCAGTGCGAGGCCGAGGGTTTTCGCCGCATCGCGTATTTCCTCGACCGGCCGGATGTCCTCTCGACCTATCGCGTGCGCCTGGAAGCGAACAAGGCGGAGGCGCCGGTGCTGCTCGCCAACGGCAATCTCGAAAGCGCCGGCGAGGCTGAAGAGGGCCGCCATTGGGCCGTTTGGAGCGACCCGTTCAAGAAGCCCTGCTATCTCTTCGCGCTCGTGGCCGGCGATCTCGCCCATTTCGCCGATTCGTTCGTCACGGCGTCCGGGCGGCGGGTGGCGCTCGGCGTCTACGTCGAACACGGAAAGGAGGAGCGCGCATCCTATGCGATGGATGCGCTGAAGCGTGCGATGGCGTGGGACGAGTGCGCCTACGGGCGCGAATACGACCTCGACCGCTTCAACATCGTCGCGGTGTCCGACTTCAATATGGGCGCGATGGAGAACAAGGGCCTCAACGTCTTCAACGACAGGTACGTGCTGGCGTCGCCGGAGACCGCGACCGACGAGGATTACGCCGGCATCGAGGGCGTCGTCGCTCACGAATATTTTCATAATTGGACCGGCGATCGCATCACCTGCCGCGACTGGTTTCAGCTGTGTCTGAAGGAGGGTCTGACCGTCTTTCGCGACCAGGAATTCTCCGCAGATCAGCGCTCGGCGCCGGTCAAGCGCGTCGCCGACGTGCGCGGATTGAAGACGTCGCAATTTCCTGAGGACGCCGGGCCGCTCGCGCATCCCGTGCGCCCGGCGGTCTATCGCGAAATCAACAATTTCTACACGGCGACCGTCTATCAGAAGGGCGCCGAACTCATTCGCATGCTCAAACTGCTGATCGGCGCCGAGGCGTTCCGCGCGGGAATGGACCTCTATTTTTCGCGCTGCGACGGCACGGCGGCGACGGTCGAAGATTTTCTGGCTTGCTTCGCCGAAAGCTCGGGGCGCGATCTTACCGAATTCAAGCTCTGGTACGCCCAGGCCGGCACGCCGCTTCTGACCGTTCGCACCGCCTTTGACGCCCCGCGCGGCGCGTTCCGCGTCGAGATCGCGCAGTCCCTCGCGCCCACGCCGGGCCAGCCGGCCAAATCGCCGATGACGATGCCGATCGCGCTCGGCCTCGTCGATCCCGAGGGAGCGGACATCGAGCTCGCTTCGGCCGACGCGAGCCCCGCCGAATTGCGCTCGGGGGTTTTCGCCCTGGAGGGCGCGCGCCGGACCCTCGAATTCACCGGCGTTTCGCGTCGGCCGGCGCTGTCGTTCCTGCGCGGCTTTTCGGCGCCCGTGCGCGTCGACGACGACCTCTCCGACGACGATCTCGTCACGCTGCTCAAGCACGATCGCGACAGTTTCAATCGTTGGCAGGCGTTGCAGACATTGGCGACGCGTTTGCTGTTGCGCTTCGTCTCCGCGATCCGCTCGGGGAACGCGCCGGCGCCCGACCCCGCTTTTGTCGACGCCTATGGCTCGGTCGTCGCGGACGCATTGAGCGGACGCATCGACCCGGCTTTCGCGGCGCAGGCGCTCGCTCTGCCCAGCGAAGCCGACATCGCGCGCGAAATGGCCGTGAACGTCGATCCCGACGCGATTTTCAGCGCTCGCGAAATCCTGCGCGGCGGGCTCGGGCGCGCGCACGCCGCGAACTTGATCGCGTTGCACGACGCCATGGCCGACGCAGCTCCCTTCAGCCCCGACGCGGCGAGCGCCGGCCGCCGCGCTCTGCGCAACGGCGCGCTGGCGATGTTCGCCGCGGGCGCCGCCGTCGATGGCGGCGCGCGCGCGCATCGTCAATTCGCCGAGGCCGACAACATGACGACGCTCCTCGGCGCGCTGGCGACGATCGCGATGATTCCGGGCGCGCCGCGCGAACGCGCGCTCGAGACCTTCGCGCGCCGCTTCGCGGCCGAGCCGCTCATTCTCGACAAATGGTTCGCCTTGCAGGCGCAGATCCCGGAACGGGGGACGCTGGAGCGCGTTCGCGGCCTGATGACGCACCATGCGTTTTCGTTGAGCAACCCCAACCGGACGCGGGCGCTGATCGGCGGATTCACCGCCAACGCGACGCAGTTCAACCGGGCCGACGGCGCGGGCTACGACCTGCTTTGCGAGGTCGTGCTGACCCTCGATCCGACCAATCCGCAAGTCGCCGCCCGCCTGCTGACGGCGCTGCGGTCCTGGCGATCGCTCGAAGCGGTTCGTCAGGCCAAGGCGGAAGCCGCATTGCGGCGCGTCGCCGGCCAGCCCGACCTTTCGAGCGAGGTGCGCGACATCGTGACCCGCTCGCTCGGCTGAAGCGCTTCGCGCGGAGGCGCGCGCCGGTTTTTCCGGCCGCGCCCCGCTCCGCCAAGAAACCGCGGGCGGGTTTCCCATTCCATGGGCGCAGAACACGCTTTCCCGGGCGAGCGAGTCGGCGCCGGCGCCGGCCAGAAAAAAATTCCTGTCAACGATTCATTAAGCTCTGGACAAAGATTCTCACAGAGATTCTTATCGTGCTGATTCGGGTCGTTGGGGCGGTTCGCCCGATCTCATTGCGATTGGCGTATCGGGGGGGTTGCGATGACGCGTGCGAGCGCGGCGAGCGGGGAGTCGCGTCCTCGGCCAGGCGATGCCGACGCGCCGGCGTCGGCGCGAGGCGAAGGGGCTCTCGGCTCGGCGGGCGCGGCCAAAGCCTGGCTTCCGGCATTCCCGCCGATCGTCGCCGCGCTGTTTCTCATCGTGTTGTTTGCGCTCGCCTTTCAACATTTGCACGCGCAGCGCGAGCAGGCGCTGTCGGCCGGCGCCGTCGAACTCGACTTGCGCGCCACCGCGCTCGCCCGCAGCCTCGACGAGGCGCTGGCGGCGTCGCCGGCGCTGGCCCCCGTCGACGTTCTCCACGCCGTCCTCGCCGCCAACTCGGATTTGCGCCCGAGCCAAGCCCTGCTGGCCGATGCAAACGGTCTCGTGATCGCCAGCGAGCCCCGGCAAGAGCAAGCGAACGCGACGCTGACGAGCCTGCTCGGCGCCAGCGAGCCCTTGACGATCCTGGCCGAGAAAGCCGGCGCGCTGCGGGTGCAAACCGTCGACGGCAAGGACCAATTCGCCACGGTGCGCAACTTGCGCTCGACCGCCGGACAGATCGCGTTCGCCGCGCCGGTGAGCGAAATGCTCGCGCCCTGGCGCCAATCGGCGCTGGCGATAATCCTGCTGTTGGGATCGGCCGCCTTGGCCCTCGTCGGCGCGACGAGCGCTTACGCGCTGCAATTACGGATAGCGCGGTTGCGCGCGCTTACCGAGGCGACCGCGCGCGCCCACGTCGATCTCGCGCTCAACCGCGGCCGTTGCGGCCTGTGGAATTGGGATTTGGCGCGAGGCCATGTCGCCTGGTCGAAATCGATGTTCGAAATGCTCGGCTTGCAGCCGTCCTCGCGCAATCTTTCGATCGGCGAGCTGCAGGCGATGATCCATCCCGACGACGAGGATCTGGCGGCGGTCGCCGATCGCGCGCTCGAGGCGCGCCTGTCGTCCGTCGACCTCGAATTCCGGATGCGCAATCGGGACGGCGAGTGGGTCTGGCTGCGAAAGCGCGCCGAACTCGTCGAGCATCCGGCGACCGGGGCGTGGCGCCTCGTCGGCATCGCCGTGGATATCTCCGAGCAAAAGCGCGCAGCCGAGATGTCCGCGACCGCGGACCTGCGGCTGCGCGAGGCGATCGAGGCGATTTCCGAGGCTTTCGTGCTGTGGGACTCGTCCAACCGCCTGGTGCTGTGCAATTCGAAGTATCAGCGGCTGCATAATCTGCCCGGAGAAGCGATCCGCGCGGGCGCGGCCTATTCCGACCTCGCGGCGCTGGGCGCCGCGCCGCTCGTCGACAGGGAAACGATCGTCGATCCCGGCGAGCCGGCGCTCGGCGACGGCTGCGCCAAGACCTACGAGGCGCGCCTGGCCGACGGGCGCTGGCTGCAGGTCAACGAGCGCCGAACGCGCGACGGCGGCTACGTCTCGGTCGGCACGGACATCACCGCCCTCAAGGAGCACGAACAGCAATTGGTCAAGTCCGAGCAACTGCTTCTCGCCACCGTCGCCCAGCTGCGCCAGTCGCGCCGATCGCTCGAGGCGCAGGCCCAACAATTGGCCGATCTGGCCGAGCGCTATCACGAGCAGAAGGCGCAAGCGGAAATGGCCAATCGCGCCAAGGCCGA
>JBEKAL010000066.1:0-16265 GCA_050015935.1 Roseiarcus sp. | reverse complement strand
GGTGCCGTCGCAATTTGTGTTGGAATTGGCTTGAGGCGGTCTCCAGCGGTTTGAGATTATCGGATCATGCGGCGAGGTCAATGATCGGATCGGAGGGCTTTTCGGAGAGGCTGGGCCAGCCGTCGACCTTGCGCATCACCATCTGTCCCGAGGCCGGCAGGGCCCAGAAAAGCATGGCGGCGGTCTCGGCGCTTGGCAGAACGGTTTGCGTCTTGATCCGCCGCTTGAACTCCTCGTGCAAGCGTTCGATGGCGTTGGTCGTGCGGATCGATTTCCATTGACTTTCGGGGAAGCGCGCGAAGGTGAACAATCGGTCGCCCGCTTCCTCCAGGCTATCGGCGACGGCGCGGCATTTGAGCCGCCATTTGCGGATGAAGACCTTCCGCTTCGTCTCGATCTCTTGCTTCGTGTTGGCGTAAATCATGTCGGTGTAGGCGGCCGAGATTTCCTCGTGCAGCCGCTCCGGCGCGTGGGCGAGAAGGTTGCGGTGCTTGGGCGCCGTGCAGCGCTGAACCGGCGCGTCGGGCCAAAGCGCCGCGAGCGCCTTGTCGAGGCCGGCCCCGCCGTCGACGATGACGAGATCAGGCTTGGCGAGCCCGCGCGCGACGAGATTGTCGAGCAACGCCCGCCAGGCCGCGTCGCTTTCCCCGCCCATGGTCTTGATCGCCAGCGGCACTTTCTGGCCGTCGCGGCGCACGCCCAGCGCCACCAGCAGCGAGATCGAGGTCGCCTTCTTGTCGAGACGCACGCGCACCACCGTGCCGTCGAGAATGAGGCGGATGATCCCCGGACTTGATCCGGGGACCTCGTCGGCGAGCGAGCGGGCGTTCCACGAATCCCAGTCGCCCTTCGTCTTGCGCCACACCCGGCTGACCGTATCCTTGCCGACCGCGCCGCCGAACAGCGCCGCCAGCGCCCGGCGCACCCGGCGCGTGTTGGTCCCCGAGAGATAGGCGCCGCAAATCAGGGCGTCCGCCCGCTTCGTCCGCCGCTGGTAGGCCGGCAGGGTCGCGTTCCGCCACTCCGCCGTCTTGCCCTCAGGGGTCGCCAGCCGGGCCCGCGGCACACGAACCCTCGTCGCCCCAAAAGTCCCCAACAGACTGCGCTCCCGATGACCGTGCCGGCAGCCCACAACGCCCCTGGGCGAATCGCCGCCGCGCATCCCCGGCCGTTCATAGCGTGCGCACCCCGGTTTCCAGGGGATCGAACCAATCATCGCAGAGAAAATGTTCGCCTTCGGCTGAGCCGATCGTCGGCTTCGTGCTATCCATTGTCATGGCGTGATCTCCGTCGGCGCGCCAACGCCGATTCTGGGTTGCTTTCACAAACTGGAGATTACGCCACCTTCAAATTCCAACCACCTCCGCGACGGCACCTGTTCAAGGTGGAGCGCCGTCACGTTCTCAGTGAGAAAGGCGACTACGTTCTCGATGCCGCATTCATGCGCTGTGAGCGCCTGGAGCGGATCGCGGACAAGGAACAAATCGCCCTCGACGATGCGATGCGCATTGAAGTTCGCGCGGCGCGGATCGAAGCCGTTGGGGAAGATCAGCGACGGGCTTTCGTCCTTCACCGCGCGCCCGCAGTGGGCGAGCAAGGTGCTGCTTCGATCATGGATCGGGATCGCGAACCGGCCGCGCCTGATGCCCTTCGGCGCGAAGCCCGCCCCGAAAAATGCACGCACGTCTCCGGCGACACGCCCAACGCCTGCACGGCCTCGTGCGAGGCTTGCAGGTAGTCGAGCGGCCTCAATCCCTTGTGTGTCATGGGCTGGGGGGAATCGTTTCGGGAACCGTCGCCCTTTGCCGATGCCGAACTCGCCCCATCCTTAGGCGACGCCCAAAAATAGATGGAGAATCTTTGGCCACAGGCTCTGGCCGCTCCCTGCGTTGAAAGCCAACACCAAACGATTCTTCAATTATTGGGCGTCGCCTTACCAGCGAAGAACTTGGCCGCCTCGCGAAGCGAACAGTTGCGGAGTTGCGTCGCTATCGTGATTGCGTCGCCGCCCTTGCCGCATGCGCCAAAGCAGTAATAGCGACCCTTCGCCGGCGTGACGACGAACGTCCGATCCGCGGCCGCTTTGCAGATGGGACATGGGCCTCGCAGCTTCGGCCCGGTTTTCGTGAGGTTGATGCCGAGCGTTTCGGCCGCACGCTCGACGCTGACGCGCTGTTTCAACTCGCCAAAGTCGACCGCATCGTCGCCACCGGGGTCAGATCGGCCGAGGCTGACCTTTTGAAGTTTCTAGGCCGATCCGAAACTATTTCTAAGAGTATTGCCGGTACCGCTATCAGCGGTTCCGGCAGTACAGTTTTTGTTGGGGGGCCGATTGCGCATGGGCTTGGAGAAGCAGCTTTTTGTACCGCTGCCGCGGGGCCAAAAGCGTCGAAACATGTGCCTTTGACCTTCTCTCTTCACCTACTGCGGTCGGCCTCCGGCTAAAAAAGCGTCGAACTTCGGGTTCGACGGCCCGGCGAGCTTGGCGGCGTCGTTCTTCAGTTCGTCGGTCGTGCGCAGCGTCTCAGCGATCGACTTCGCCGCTTCCTTGAACTGCTCATTGGCGGCGTCGACGATGCGGTCGGCCTCGGCGAGCGTTTCCGTCAATGCCCCCGTCAAGGCTCCGGCCCGCGCCAACGCCAACTTGGCGGCCAGCGTCGCCCGATCGGCGGCAATCTTATCGCGGACGGCGGCCATTCCGATGGCGCGGTCGTTCAGCTCGGCGTTGGCCTTTTCGAGCCGTTCGACCGCCTGCTGGAGCGGGCCACGCTCTCTGAAGAGACTCTCGAGCTGGGCGCGAAACTCGGTCGGTTGATAGGTTACCCCGACCCACGTCACGGCTTGTCCGAGACTCGCCTGCGACAGCCAGAGACCGCGGCCCTCTTCGAGGAGAGTATCGTTGGCGTGCGCGCGGTTCTTCGCCTCGGCTTCAGCGGCGCCGACGCTGCGCTGTTTGTCGACGAGCTCGCGCAGCGTGGGGTCGGCGTCATCCTTCAGGCTCGCGAGCTTTTCGTCCTGGCGCTGAAGGCAGGCGTACTGATCGATCTCGCAAGCCCTCTCGGGGAAAGCGAGGGCCATAATTTTAAGAGCTTGGCCGTGCCACCAGGGGGCATCCCACGGATCGGCGTCGGCGCGCGCGCCGACATAAATGGCGCCGCCTGCGAGCGCGGCGGTGACCAACAGCGATCTGAACATGATAAATCTCCAGTTGTGGGGGTTCGCCCGCGCGTCGCGCGGGGCGTCAACGTCCATATCATGTCATATGCGCCTTTGCGAGGGCGAATATGACACGATATGGGCGATTCGTCAATCCACAAAGCGTCGTGTATGCTTCTTTTTTGTCAGCGGTGACACGAAATGGGCTTAGCGCAGAATGAGAAGGAACTGGGGGGACGTACGGCGCGATTCCTGAAGGCGGAATTGAAACGGGCGGACGTGACCTATGAAGAACTGGCGATCCGGCTCAAGGAGCATGGACTAGAGGAAACACGGGATTCGATAGCTTCCAAGCTGAAACGCGGGACGTTTCCCGCAACATTTCTGCTTGGATGCTTAGCAGCGTTAGAACTTGATGGAGTACGATTAGACGATATCTAGCGACTATTTACTGGTAGGCGCAGAAAAGTGGCGGGTGCTATAGTAGATTCGATTCACCTGTCGGGTTCGCCATGAAATCGGCTCTCGAATCAGCTTAATATGTTGATTATTATAGCTGAATTGTCGAGGAAACGCCTCAAATCATGGCGTCATCCAGCGAATGCGGGGTTAGAGCCGACATCGCGCGTTGGGTCGCGGCTTGCGGCGCTGTGTCGGGGCCTGTCGCGGCTGGCTGCGGCGACGCATTCAAGATGTCAATAGGGCGGCCAGGCGCGCCTCCCACTTTTCCATCGCCTCGCGCATCTCGTCCTTGAAGTCGTGGCGCTGATAGACCGCCACGATGCCGCCGAGACTGCCGGACACGTGATTGAGAAGTTTCTCGGTCACCTCGAGGCGGACGCCGAGCGCGGCGAGGTTGGTCGCGAAGGTGCGCCGCAGATCGTGAAGCGTCCATTGCTCTACCTCACTCCCGAGTTTTTGGTCGAGATTGCGTTTGCATTTCGACCAGCCGCTGAATGGCCTGTCGGACGTGCCGCGCGCGGGAAACAATAGCGCGCCGCCTTTGGGCGATGCGACGTTCGCGATTGCGGCGCCAGTCTGTGAACAGTTCGAGCGAACCGAGGCCAAGAGAGCGGCGGCGGCAGGGCCGATCGGAAACAGATGAGGTCTCTTGTTCTTCGTGATGTCCTTGGGAAAGAGGATCGTATCGTCTTTTATCCACGACTCGCGAAGATGCGCGATTTCGGTCTCGCGCTGGCCCGTCAGCATCAGGATTTTGACGATGACACCGAACTGACCGCAGTCTTCGCACGCCCGCCAGACGCATTGCAGCTCGTGCTCAGAGAGCACTCGTTCCCGGGAAGGGGATACCTCGCCCGTCATCAGCTCGCAGGGCGAGCGATCGAGATAGTTGCGCTTGATGCACCATTTGAAGAACGGCCGGAACGATGCCAACGCTTGTGTCCTGCTCGGCGTCGGAAGCGAGTCGAGGATGTGGTTGATATCCCGCGCGGTGACATCGCGGACCTGCGACGCTTTCAGCTCGTTGAGGTGTCGGACATAATAGTCCCTCGTCTTCGGCCGGATTTTGATCTGGGATAGATAGAGTTCGCGGGCGGACGAGACGGACATGGCTTCGGGGAAAACGCGTCCCAGCGTCTTTTCAGCTTTCACCCGCACTGCGGCGGCGCGCGCCTGCTGAAGCGTGATATCCCCGTAGCGGCCGATGGTGTGTCGCCGGCCGCTTCCGACAAAGACCAGAAACGTCTTTACGCCTGTCTGCGTGACGCGGACTTTGAGAGGCGACGCGTCATCGTCGTAGGTGATCTGTCCCGTAGTCGGAATCGGCAAATTTTTGACGGAGAGATCGGTGAGCCGAAAGGATGAGCTGCTCATCTCCAGGCACCTCCCAGGCACCGCGTTGGCGTGTGTAGGGGCGCAACGCGATGAGATGCAGTGTTCTCTCAAGATATTGAAAATGCAATAAAAAAAGCGTCCAATGAGACGCCTTGGAACACCATGATTTATGGCAAAAACTTATACGAATGAGGTGCTCTATCGGCTGAGCTATTGCGGCGCGCGCGGCGGCGAAGCGTAACGGGCCCTGCTCCCCGGCGGTCGGCAGTCTCTTATCGAGATCGCCCGCTATTGGCAAGGTTGGGGCGGCGCGAAAAAGGCAAATGCCGCCATAGTGACTCATTCGCCAGCCGACCGACTCCCGCCCGCCGATCATTCGCGCGCAAAGAGCCGAAATCCAGGCTTGCGCCCGCTCTCGTCGTCCGGGCCGGGGTCGTCTGGCGCGCTGGAAGGCAATAGGACGATCGTTCCGGCGCCGCGCGGCGGCTGCGGCTTGGGCGCGGAGGCGATTTCGGGCGTGGAGGCGCCCGGGGGCGGCTCGGCCGCCTCGACGGGCGCCGAGGCGATGAGAGCGGGAGGATCGGCCGCCGGCGCCGGCGCCGGCGCGGGAGACGGTTCCGGGGCGCTCAGGCGTTCTTCGGGCGTGCGCCAGACGAAGGCGTCGAGCGCGCCCGAAGGCGACACCGGCGCCCAGCGATCGCTGATGACGCCGTCGGCGACCCAGGCCCGATCGCGCGGCGCGCGCGCGGCGCGGCTGAGCCATTCGCGCACCGCCCCTTCGGCGCCCGCCGCCTCCTCGATGTCGGCCATCAGCAGACAAACGCGCGCGGTCGGGCGGCCGTTGGCGACGTCGGGTGCCAGAAGCGGCGCGATCGCCGCGCGCGCGGCGGCAAGGTCGCGCGCCTCGAGCGCCGCGCGGCCGACGGTGATCTGGCTTTCCAAATCGAACGGCGCGAGGCGCGCCAATGCGCGAGCGCGCGTCAGCCGATCCGCCGCCGAATCGCCGCGCCGCAGTCTGAGATAGGCGGCGGCGAGATCGGGATGCGGCGTCTGCCGATACGCCGCCTCGATGATCCTCGAAGCGTGGCGATAATCGCCGTTGGCCGCAGTCAGTCGGCCGCAAAGAGCGGCCGCCGGAATGAGGCCCGGCGCCAGAGCGCAGGCCTCCTGCGCGAGCGCCAGGGCGGCTCTCGCGTCGCGGTCCGCCAGATCCTGCGCCATCGCCGTCTTGACGACCGCGCGCCAGCGATTGGCGGTCGGCTTGTCGATGAGCCGCTGGGCGGCGTTGGCTTCGACGATTTCAAGGGCGCCGGCCCAGTCGCCGCGCGCGGCGCGATCGTCGAGCACCGCCTGTCCCGCCCAGGGCAGCGCGGCATGTTTGTGTGCGCGCGTGGCGAAATCCAGCGCAGCCTCGTGGTCGCCGCTGCGCCTCGCCTCGATATGCAGGCCGCGAAGTCCCAGCGCATGGGTTTGCGGATGATCGAGCATCTCGCGGAACGCGGCGACCGCGCCGGCGCGATCGCCTGCGAGTTGCGCCGCTTGCGCGCGCAGCAATTTCGCCAGCGGTTCGTCGCCCAGATGCCTGCGCGCTTCGGCGGCGTGACGGCTCGCCGCGCGCGCATCGCCCGAGCCGACTGCGACCATGCCGCGCGAAAGAGCGGCGTAGCCCTTTTCCCGTCGGCGCGCCTTAGCCGCGAGCGAAACCAGCGAGGGAAGGCGGAAAACAAAACGGATGACGCCCCAGGCGAACGCCAGAAGGACCGCCAGCCCCGCCACGACGCCCAGCGCGACCGTCAGCGAAACGTCGTATTCGACGCCCCGCCAGGTCAGCGCGACCTCGCCCGGGTTCTCGGCGAGCCAGGTCAGGCCGTAGGTCGCCAAGGCCAGCGCGGCGAGGAACAGCAACAGACGAATCATGGCGTCTCCGCTTCGAACATCCCGGCGCGTCAGGATAATCCCTAACGCGCCACAGATGAAAAATCCTCTGCCGCATGGCTAATTCTTGGCTGCGGCGAGGCGCCCGACCGCATCGGCGCGCAGGCCCTGCGCCGCCGCGCCCGCGCCCTGGCGCGCTTCGGCCGCCTTGGCCCATTCCCGGCCCGCCCGACGCGCGGCGTCCGGCAGATCCCTGTAGGCGTCGAGCGCCCCGGCGAGATCGCCGCGCGCGAGCGCCGCGGAAATGCGCGGCGCAAGCGCCTCGGCGTCGTCGCCGGCGACCTCGCCGGCGTTGCGCACGCGCACCAGCTTGCGCATGTGATCGAGCAACCGATCCATCACGCCGTCGCCGCTCGGCGGCGTCGCCGCCGCGATGACGCTCGGCGCGATCTTGGCGAAGGAGGCGGCGAGCGCGGCGACAGTCGGGGCACCGGCGTCGGCGAAGGGTTTCAGCGCGGACAATTTGCCGTCGTCGGCCCCCAGACGCGCCAGCGCCGCCAATTCCTGCGCGAAAGGCGCCCCGGCGTTCAGGCGCTCGTTCAACGAAATGGCGAGGATCGCCTCGGCCGCCCCGTCGCGATCCTGCGCGACCTCCGCCGCGGCGACGCGCGCCTCGCTCTTGGGCGCGGCGAGCGCGCTTTCCATTTTGGCGAGGCGATCGTTGAGCGCGCCGAGATCGGCCTCGCGGGACTGCAGCCCCGCCAATTCGCTCTCCACGGCGCCGAGGCGCGCCTGCAGCGCGCTGTCGTCGAACGAGGCGGGCGCGCCGCCCTGGACCGGCGAGGCCGCCGTCTGTCCCGTTCCCGCCGCGAGCGCCAGGGCCTTGGCGGCGTCGGAGCGGGCGGCGCGGGCTTCGCTCAACGCCGCTTGAGCGGCTTCGTCTTTGCCCGTCGCGCTTTCGAGCGCGGCGACGCGCCGGCCGAGCGTCTCGACAGCCGCGGCTTTCGCGGCGCCGGCCTCGCTCGCCTCCAGCGCGCCGAGGCGCTTGTCGAAATTGGCGTCGGCCGCAGACTGGACTTCGGCGCCGCGTTCTAGCGCGGCCAGACGCAAGGTCGCCGCGCCGAGCGCGGCGGCGCGCGGATCGACCAGCCACGACGCGCCGAGCGCGAGCGCCGCGCCGATGAGAGCGCCGAGCGCGCCCGCGACGAGGGGGAAATCGGACCAGCGCGTCCTCAGCCGGATTTTTGGCGCGTTCGCATCCGCGGCCGGCTCGGCGGTCGGCACCTCGCTTGCCGGCTCGGCGGGCGGCTCCTCGTTCGCCGCTTCGGAAGTCGCAGGCTCCGGCGGCGGAGTTTCGTGAATTTCCGTCGCTTCGCCCTCGATCACGCCCGGATCATGGCGCGGCTGGCGGCTCGGCGGAGCGGCGGCGCCGGCGGCGGGCTCGACGATTTCGGGATCGGATTTTCGGCTCGCGTCGTCGACCATGGGTTGTTGCCCTCGCTTCTCGGTTCTCTATAGGCGAGCCGCGCCGTCGACTCAATCAAGCCAGCGCGCGTTCGAGCGCGTCTATCAGCCGGTCTTCCCGCGGCTGCGAGGCGCAAACGACGCGCGGCGCGCCCCAAGCGCGCAGCGGTTCGCCGGCGTCCGGGGAAAGGCAGACATGAAGAATCGCGCGAAAATGGTCGGCGAGGCCCGCGCGCTCGGCCAACTCCACCGCCAGCGCGGCGGAGCGGCGCGAATAGTGCAACGCCGCGCCGCATGCGGCAACCGCGCGCGCCTCGTCTTCGTTCCAGGCGGCGCGCGCCTCGGCGACATAGACTTCCACCGGCGTCGTGCGATGGCCGGCTTCGCTCAGAGCGGCCTCCAGCGCGTTTCTGCGTTCGCGGCCGGCCAGATACAACACGCGCGAACGGGGCGCGAGGCGCCGACGCAGCGCCGCCGAGAGCGCGGCGACGTCCGGCGCGGCCTCGCACGCGACCGCGATCCCGGCCTCCCTCGCCGCCTGCGCGGTCTGTTCTCCCACGACATAGAGCGGCGGGCCGACGATCGCCTCGCGCGCCGCCGGAGCGAGAAGGGCGATGGCCTTGGCGCTGGTCGCTGCGACCGCGTCGAACGGGCCGGGCGGCGGCAAGGCGCCGGTCGCGCGGATTTCCATCGCCGGAGCGCGCGCCGCGACGAAGCCGCGCGCGAGCAGCAGCGCCGCGCTGCGCGCCGCGTCGTCGCGCGCGCGCATGAGAGCGATCCTTCTCTTCAAGGCCTCGCCGTCGTCGTCCAACCGCTCCTCGTCCGGCGGCCGCCTCGCCGCCATGTTCCTTCCATTATGCGCTGTGCAGTCTCGCGCCAAGCGTATAGAGACGGCCGCGCCCCGCGCGACGAATTAGCGCTGCGAACCTGTGGACTTTGAACCGACGATGCGCGTGTTGGGAATCGAAACCACCTGCGACGAGACGGCGGCGGCGGTGGTGCGCCTGCGCCCCGACGGCGCCGGCCAGATCCTCGCCGACGAAGTGATGAGCCAGATCGCCGCCCATTCGCCCTATGGCGGCGTCGTGCCGGAGATCGCGGCCCGCGCCCACGTCGAAATCATCGACGGCCTGGTCGCTCGCGCGTTGCGCCGCGCCGAAATGCGCCCGCGCGACCTCGATGGCGTCGCCGCCGCGGCGGGGCCCGGGCTGATCGGGGGCGTGCTCGTCGGCCTGATGACCGGCAAGGGGATCGCCTTGGCGGCGGGCAAGCCTTTCCTCGCCGTCAATCATCTCGAGGCCCACGCCCTCGTCGCGCGGCTCTCCGGCCATCTGGCGTTTCCCTATCTCTTGCTGCTCGCCTCGGGCGGGCACACGCAAATCCTCGCGGTCAAGGGCGTCGGCGACTACGACCGTCTGGGCGCGACGATGGACGACGCGATCGGCGAGGCTTTCGACAAGACCGCCAAGATGCTCGGCCTCGCCTATCCCGGCGGGCCCGCCGTCGAAGCGGCCGCCAAGGACGGCGATCCCGCGCGTTTCGCCTTGCCGCGCCCATTGCTCGGACGGCCGAGCGCCGATTTCTCCCTCTCCGGGCTGAAGACCGCGACGCGCTTCGCGGCCCAATCGGTCGCGCCGCTCACCCAGCGCGACGTCGCCGATCTCTGCGCTTCGTTCCAGGCGGCGGTCGTCGACGTGATCGAGGATCGCATGCGCGTCGGTCTTAGGCTGTTTCGTCAGCGGGTCGGCGCCGCCGAGGGCGTCGTCGTCGCCGGCGGCGTCGCCGCCAACGCTGCGATCCGCGAGGCGATGGCGCGATTTTGCGCGCAGGCCGGCCTGCCCCTCGTCGCGCCGCCGCTCAAGCTGTGCACCGACAACGGCGCGATGATCGCCTGGGCGGGAATCGAGCGCCTGCTGCGCGGCCTCATCGACGATCTCGCGACGCCCGCCCGCCCGCGCTGGCCGCTCGACCCGAAGGTCGAGCGATCGTTGAACGGCAAGGCGTGAAGGCGGGGGCTTGGCGGACGCCCGCGCGCTCTTCGTCCGCAGCAAGAACGGCGCGGCGCTCATTGCATTCTGGCGCGGCGGCGCCTATAAGCAGATAATCCCCTCGAGATTGTCGATTTGAGGCCGCGCCTCGCCCCTCACGAAGGGCGGCGGCGCTCGGCGTCTAAAGTCCAAGGAGTTCGCCCATCATGACCGAAGCGCCGCTGATGCCCAAGGCCACCGCCGTTTGGCTGGTCGAAAACACTTCGCTGACGTTCGACCAAATCGCCGAATTCTGCAAATTGCATCCGCTCGAGGTCAAAGGCATCGCCGACGGCGAGGTCGCCACCGGCATCAAGGGCTACGACCCGATCTCCACGGGACAATTGACCCGCGAGGAAATCGCCGCCGCCGAGAAAGATTCGTCGCGCCGCCTGCGGCTCGCGACCGCCAAGGTGCGCGTGCCGGAATTCAAGAAGTCCCGCGGGGCGCGCTACACCCCGCTGTCGCGCCGGCAGGATCGGCCGAACGCCATCCTCTGGCTGCTGCGCAATCACCCGGAATTGAAGGACGCGCAGATCATGCGTCTGGTCGGCACGACCAAGCACACGCTCGAATCGATTCGCGAGCGCAGCCATTGGAATTCCGCCAACCTGCAGCCGATGGACCCGGTGACCCTCGGCCTGTGCTCGCAGATCGACCTCGACTTCGAGGTCAATCGCGCCGCCAAAGATCGGCCGAAGGTCGAGGAAGACCGCAGCCAAACCCTGGTTTCGGCCGAAGTGACGACAGCCAAGCCGGCGCCGGTCAGCCAGGCCGACGTTTTCGGCGCCCCCTCGCCCAAGCCGAAGCCCAGCGAAGAGAAGATCGACGTCGATTCGGTGTTCGGCAAGCTCAAGGAACTCAAGAGCGCGGGCTGACCTAAGCGCCTCGCTCAGCGCCCCAAGGCCAGGCCGACACCGGCGGCGGCGGACAGCAGCGCGACGATGAGCGGGGGCGCGCGCCAGACCGCGAGCAGCACGAACCCGGTCGCGGCGACCGCGAAATCCGCGGGCTCCCGCACTGCGCTCGTCCATACCGGATTGTAAAGGGCCGCGCCCAGCAGCCCGACGACGGCCGCGTTGACGCCGCGCATGGCGGCTTGCGCCGGGCCTAGCGCGCGCAACTCGCGCCAGAACGGCAGCGCGCCCATCAGCGCCAGCATGCCCGGCAGGAAGATCGCGACGAGCGCGACCAGGGCGCCCGCGAGGCCGGCCGGCGGCGATCCGGCCACCGCGCCGAGATAGGCGGCGAAAGTGAACAAAGGCCCCGGCAAAGCCTGAGCCGCGCCGTATCCCGCCAGGAAGGAATTGTCGGAAACCCAGCCCGGCGCGACGACGGCGTCGCGCAGCAGCGGCAGCACGACATGGCCGCCGCCGAACACCAGGGCGCCCGACCGATAGAAGGCGGCGAACAGCGCGAGCATGCCGCCCTGAGCTGGGACGAAGGACAGAGCCAGCAGCGCGAAGAACGCCCCGAGGCAAGCGACTCCCAAGCGTCGGGACACCGGCATGGAGACGCTGTCGGCAACCGTCTCGCCGCCGCCTTGACAGAGCGCCAGCCCCGCCACGCCGCCGAGCGCGATTGCGCCGACCTGACCGAGAGAACCGGGGGCGAACAGCAGCAGGACAAGGGCGGCCGTCGCGATCGAGGCGCGCGCTCTGTCCGGACAAAGACCGCGCGCCATGCCCAAGACAGCCTGCGCGACGATGGCCACCGCGACGAGTTTGAGCCCGTGCAGCAGACCGACGCCCCACGACGAATCGGCGAGACTTCCCGCGCCATAGGCGAACAGAAGCATGAAAACGGCGGACGGCAGGGTGAAGCCCGCCCAGGCGGCGAGGCCTCCCAGACGACCGCCCCGCATTAGCCCGATCGCAAATCCGGTTTGGCTCGATGCCGGACCGGGGAGAAATTGCGAAAGCGCGACGAGATCGACATAGGCGCGTTCGCTCAGCCAGCGCCGGCGCTCGACGAATTCCGCGCGGAAATAGCCGAGATGGGCGATCGGCCCGCCAAAGGAAGTGAGGCCGAGCTTCAGGAAGGCGAGGAAGATCTCGCTCGCCGATCCTGGCCGAGGCCCGCGCTCGTTCTTGCCAGAGGCATTCGCGTCGGCGCTCACGCGGCGCCCGCGCCGGTCGCCGCGAAGATGGCCGCCTGAGAGAAACGCCGCTTTCCGTCGATCATGGGCCGCTTCTCTCTCTCCCTGGCGGGAACCTATGGTCGAGTTCGGCCGACGGCAAGCGAGCGGCTTCGACTTTTCCGCTACGTCCAGAATCCGCGCGCATTCACCGCGGCGCGGCGGAGAGAACGCGCGCCAAGAGCGCGCTCTTCCGCGCCGGAATAAAGAGTCCTACAGTCGGCGGCGAAGAGGCCGGCCTCCAGAGGGAAGCGACAATGAACGCTTCGTGCGCGAATTTGGCCGCCGCCGGCTTGATCTTGGCCGCCGGCGCGGCGGTTTTCGGCGCGACCGGCGCAGCGGCGGGGCTGCGTGCGCCCGTCGCCGCGTCCCCGATCGTTTCGGTTTGGCGCGACGACGAGCGCCGCGTGATCGGCGAGCGCGGACGCCGCGCCGGGCGCGATCGCCGAGACCGGCTCGATTGGTTTGGCCTCGGCGGCCCGACGGAGGGCGAAACGCCCGCCGCGGAAGAGGACGAAGCGCCGCAGACCGCTGCTTCTTGTCCGCCCGTCCCCGCACTGCCCCGCGTCGCGGCGGATTTCGCCGGGCCGCGGATCATCGAGGTCGGCCGCCACGCGCCGTCGGCGCGGCGCGGTCCCTTGCCCGTCGTCGTCTACGGCGATTCTTTGCGATAGGCGCTTCGCGCGCGAAGCGCCGAAACGCGCCGCATTTCGTTTGACTTCGCGCGCCGCGCCCTCTATAGGACCCGGCGCTCACGCGCGGCTTCCGGCCGCGCTTTTGCTTTTCCGCCCTAGGCGGCGAGGCGGGGCGAATACCAGCAGGTCCCCACTGCAAAGAAGCTGGCCGCGCGTTTTGCCGCGCAGAGCCAGGGTGAACACGGAGAAAACGATGTTCGCAGTCATCAAGACCGGCGGCAAGCAATACAAGGTCGCCGCCGACGACAAGATCACCGTCATGGCGCTCGAAGGCGAGGCCGGGACCCAAGTGACCTTCGCGGAGGTTCTGGCGCTGTTCGACGGCGAGACAAGCCACATCGGCGCGCCGCGCGTCGCCGGTGCCTGCGTCGTCGGCGAAATCGTCGAGCAGACGCGCGGTCCCAAGGTCATCGCGTTCAAGAAGCGCCGCCGCAAGAATTCGCGCCGCAAGCACGGCCACAAACAGGATCTGACGATCGTCAGGATCACTGAGATTTTGACGGGCGGCGCCGAGCCCGCGCAAGCCGTCTCGGCTCGAACGCCGGCCGCCGACGCTGCGCTCGGGGCGGCCGGGGACGATCGAGCGGGCTGAGGGTTCCCTCGGCGGGAAATTTGAATTAGATACGCGGGACGCCAGCGCTTTTTCTCGCGCGCCGCGTTGGATTTGGAGCGGGTGACATGGCCCACAAGAAGGCAGGCGGTTCGTCGCGCAACGGCCGCGATTCGGACGGGCGTCGTCTCGGCGTCAAGAAATTCGGCGGCCAACAGGTCGTCAGCGGCATGATCATCGTGCGACAGCGCGGCACGAAATTCCATCCCGGCCGCAACGTCGGCATCGGGAGCGATCATACGTTGTTCGCCACCGCCGCCGGGGCGGTGACGTTCAAATGTAAAGAGAACGGTCGCCAATACGTCACGGTAGTCGCTAAAGACGCGGCCGAATGAACGGCGGGGACGAGACGAGATCCCCGCCGCGGCGACAGCCCCGCGGACGGTCTCGAGCATCCCCCGAGAACAGGAAAGGCGCAAGCCCTTCTTGAGAAGTCCGGTAAGCCGAAGCGCTTATGAAGGGGATGCGGGTCGCCGCATCTCCTTCGTCGTTTGGGGCCGCGCATCGCCGAGCCCCTCGCTGGTCCGGAGTGGAAATGTTTCCCGATCTTGCCCGAGACGACGTGTTTCGCCTGGAGACGGCGAGGCTGTGGCTGCGCTGGCCGCGGGCCGCCGACGCGCCGGCGATCGCGCGCTATTGCAGCCGCTCGGAAGTCGCCGAGTTCACGGCCCGCATTCCCCATCCCTATCCGCCGGGCGCGGCCGAACGGTTCATCTTCGCCGCGCGCGAAGGCAACGCCTCGGGCCGCGATCTGACGCTGGTGATGACCCCGATCCGCGACAGGCGCGAAGCGATCGGCGCCGTCAGCCTCGAGGCGAGAGATGAGGATCGTCTGAAACTCGGTTATGCGCTCGCGCCGGAAGCTTGGGGCAAGGGTCTGGCGAGCGAAGCGGTCGAGGCGATGGTCGAGGCCGCGTTGGCGTTGACCGCCGCGGTCGAACTCGTCGCCAGCGCCCGGGTCGAGAACGCCGCAGCGCGCCGCGTCCTGGAGAAGGCGGGATTTCAATTCGCGGGCGCCGGCCTCGAGGGCGCGCCGGCGCGCGGCGGCCTGGTCTTGTGCGATCGCTTCGGCCTGACCCGCGCGGCCTGGGCCGCGCGCCGCGCCGCCCATGGCGCGCACGCCGCGCCGATCAGCGAAGAACGCGTCCATGAAGTTCCTTGACCAGGCGCGGGTCTTCGTCCGCTCGGGCGACGGCGGCGCCGGCTGCGTTTCGTTCCGCCGCGAAAAATTCATCGAGTTCGGCGGCCCCGACGGCGGCGACGGCGGGCGCGGCGGCGACGTCGTCGTCGAATGCGCGAAAAGCCTCAACACGCTGATCGACTTTCGCTATCGGCAGCATTTCAAGGCCAAGACCGGCATGCACGGCATGGGCAAGAACCGCGCCGGCGGACGCGGCGCGGACGTCGTGCTGAAAGTCCCGGCGGGCGCCCAAGTGTTCGACGAAGACGGCGAGACTTTGCTCGCCGATCTCAAGACGCCCGGCGAGCGCGTCGTCCTCGCCAAGGGCGGCAACGGCGGCTTCGGCAACGCGCATTTCGCCACCTCTACCGATCGCGCGCCGCGCCGCGCCAATCCCGGCCAGCCGGGGATCGAGCGCACGCTCGTTCTGCGGCTGAAACTGATCGCCGACGCCGGCCTCGTCGGTCTGCCCAACGCCGGCAAATCGACGTTCCTCGCCGCCGTCTCCGCCGCGCGTCCCAAGATCGCCGACTATCCCTTCACGACGCTGCATCCCGCCCTCGGGGTCGTGCGCGTCGACGACCGCGATTTCGTGCTCGCCGACATTCCCGGCCTGATCGAGGGCGCGCACGAGGGGCACGGGCTCGGCAACCGGTTCCTCGGCCATGTCGAGCGCTGCGGCGCGCTGGCGCACCTCATCGACGCGACCGGCGAGAACGCCGGCGCCGCCTATCGCGCCATCCGCCGCGAACTCGCCGCTTACGGCGGCGGCGTGGCCGAGAAGGCCGAGATCGTCGCGCTCTCCAAGGTCGACGCGGTGGACGAGGAGACGCTGAAAAAGCAGAGGGAGCGGCTGAGGCGCGCAATGCGGAGCTATGGGCCGCCGCTGGCACCGGGCGCCAAGCGCGCCCCGCCGCTCGATCTTTCCGCCGTCGCGGGGCGCGGCGTGAAGGAAGTGTTGCGCGCGATTCTCGCCGCGATCGACGCGGGGCGCGCCCGCGAAGCGGCCGAGGCGAAGCCCGAGCCGGCGTGGACGGCGTGAGGGGGCCGGAAGCCGTGCTGCGGGAGCTGGCGCCGCGCTCGGCCCCGTTTCCCGGCGCGACTCCATGATTTCAACGCCTTGCGCCGCGAATCTCCGCCGCGGCGGTGCGCGGCTCGCGAGGCGCGACGGCGAGCGACCGGACACGGGCCACGCCGCCCCGTCGCCGTGTCGAGTAGGCGCGGGGATTGCTCCGCCGCGCCTCTCACAGAACCGGACGTGCGGGCCTCGCATCCGGCTCTTTGGGTTGAGGTGTCAGAATGCGAACGCGAGTTGCTCGGACGC